>NZ_JBFTSG010000047.1:0-73637 GCF_056399885.1 Cupriavidus sp. 01L45
ACCGGCCCCGCCCCTACGATCAGCACCTCTGTCTCCGACACCCGATGGCTCCTGTCTCCGACACCCGATGGCTCCTTGTTGACTTGCGTCCCGATGAACTTATCAAGTTTCATCATGCGGACATGCTGTTTCATTTTCGATAACTCTAGCTATCACTCAGAGCCTTGTCAAGCTGGAACGACACGGTCAGTGCACAGCAATGGGAAGCAAGGACACGGCCCGGCGCGGATCTCCGAAAGTCAGGTCACCCCGACCACAGGCAAGGCGGCCGCAGCCTTTCGCCAGCGATTGCATCTGTGCTGATCAATGAGTAAAGTATCGTCAGGCGGTCTATATATCCGCCTGATGAAACGATTGTGTGCGGACCAACGGAAACAGAAAAGGCAAAGGAGAAGGCAGTGAACCAACCATTCCGCTATCGCGAGCTTGGCTATGTCGCGCTCAACGTAACCAACCTGGATCGATCCATCGCCTTCTATCGCGATCTTGTCGGGCTGGAGTTGACGCAACGGACTAGCGAAGCGGCATTCCTCAGGTGCTCTTCCGACCACCACAATCTCGTGCTTGTCGAATCACCGCTGCCTGGACTTCGCCGGGCGGGCTTCGAACTTGAAAACGCACGGCAACTCGATGACGCATTCGCGCATTTCGAGGCGCGCGGCCTGCGCCCTGTCGAAGTCGCGGCGGCCGAGTGCGAAGCGCTCAAGCAAGGGCGCAGCTTCCGCGTCCGAGAGCCGTCCAGTGGCCTCATCTTTGAGTTCTATGCGGAGGTGATGCAGATGATCCGGCCGTTTTCCTCACCCCACACCAAGATCGAGAGACTAGGCCATGTCGTGATCGGGGCGCGCTCCTTCGACGCCACCTATCAGTCCCTGCTCAAGGACTTCGGCTTTAAGGTATCGGACTACACGCCGGGAAGATTTGCATTCCTTCGATGCTTTCCGAATCCCTATCATCACAGTTTCGCGGTGGGCCAAACCAGTGACAACCAGCTTCATCACGTCAACTTCATGGTTTCCGAGATCGACGATATCGGGAAGGCCGTCAACCGATTGCGCAATGCGGGAGTGGATATCAGCTTTGGCCCGGGCCGCCATTACAACTCTGGCAGCATCTTTCTCTACTTCTCGGACCCCGATGGACTGACTGCCGAGTACAGCTTTGGCATGGAAGAATTTCCGGAAGCCACCGCGCGCGAAGCGCGAATGATGGAGCGCGGAAAGGACGCAGCCGATCTCTGGGGCGGCACGCCAAGCCCGGCGTTTGGCGCGATGGGCACTATCGAGCAAGCATAGCGGATGGATTGCCCGTTTTCCTCCGTATGCCAGCGCTGCCGCGCGTAGTGCCAGTGACCACCCGGCTACGCCTCCGGTCGACTCGCGAAATGGCAAAAAGCCTGGGACTCGATGAGTACCAGGCTTCCCGTCCAGCAACAAAACCCGACGCCGCAGTCAGAATTTGTGACGAAGGCCGACACCAAAGGTATTACCGGTGCCGGCAGTGCTCAGCTTGTCATAGAGATAGTTGGCATAGACATCCGTCCGTTTTGAGAAATTGTAGTTATAGCCAATCCCCGCGGTCGCGCGATTGAAGTCTGCCAGGGTCCTTCTGTCGTTCTTGGTCCAGACGTAGCTGGCATTAAGCCGGCCCGGTCCCACCGGAGCCGACGCGCCGACATGGTAAGTGTAGGTACGCAGCTCTGACCCTTCGTTCTTCGTCAGGTTAAAAGTCGCAAACACTTTAACGACCTTGAAGTCATAGGAGGCTCCGGCAAACAGCACCTTCTGGGCCGGCTCCAAGGCAGTGATGGCCGTTCCGACCTTGGTATGGTTGCCGCCGCCTGCCAGATCAATCGGGCCGTTCTGGTAGCGCAGTATGCCGCCAATATTATTGGTGCCATTGTTGCCCGAGGCTTCACCGAGCCCGTACATGATCTGGGCACTGAAGCCGCCAAGGGTTGGCGAGAGATACCGTGCCGAATTACTCCAGCCGGTATCGCCGTGAATCAGCCTGCCGAAATTCGGCGTCCAGTTCTGATTGGTGAGTGGCGAGAAGCGTGTGGATCCGGAAAACGGGTCGAACTGCCCGGTAATATAGAAAAGCGGCGTTGAATTCCGTCCGAACCGGATCTCACCCATTCCTCCTGACAGGCCTACATAGGCACTCCTGGCGAAGAAGGAATCGGTTGGCGTTCTTCCGACAGCCCCACTGTCGACGGCGAAATAGCTTTCAAGCGCGTATACGGCGCTCAGCCCGCCGCCGAGATTCTCCTCTCCTCCCATTCCCCAAAACGGGGTTGTCTCGCCTCCGTTGTCAAGCTGGAACGAACTCTTCGGCGCGCCGCTTGGTTTGATGCTGCCAACATAGGTATCGAGCAAACCATATAGTCTTACGCCGTCGGCGGCGTGGACGACAGGTGAGGACCCGAGGCAGGCGAGGAACGCAATAGCCACGGGAAGTCGTTTTCGGAAAGAACATCTGGCTTTCAACTTTTTTCTCCTTGTATTTTTATTTCAGCAAAGATCCAAATCGGATCGTGAGTTACAGCAATGAACAAGAACAGGCGGAAGCGAGAACTCATTCCAAGCTCGATGTGCTAACGCTGAGCTGAAGACGATTATCGGAAGCCAGAATTAAGGCCAGGCATCGCCGGAATTAGATCCCGGTCAATAAATCCGTCGCGGCTCTTATGGAGATTATGTAGCTTATGGAGCTTATGGAGCCGAAGTGTAGAAGGCGGCTAGAACCGTCGTCAATTATGATTTTCGTCTTGATGCAATAACAAATTGATATGAACCGGGTTGAATTCCGGAGCGCCATTTCGACGGATCTCGAATGCTCTGCTGAATGCCGGCGTGGCGCAACAAGTGGCAACGGAGCGCGCCCTGTACGGCATGTTCATGTCATGGCAGGCTTGAGCGATTGAGGCCAGATGGCACAGCCGGCCCGCCTGGCGGCGGCAAAAGACCGAGTGAGATTGGCCGCCGGAAGTTCGACGCGACACGCGGGCGTCATACCCAGCGAATTCGGCGACCAGCAGCGGCGGCTGGTCGCGCTGGCTTACTGATGTTTTCCGAAATTCACGACAACGTTTCTTGCTTGTCATTCCCGCGCAGGCGGGAACCCAGTGACTTTTCCCCGAAGGGAAAGTGAACGACGCTGGATTCCCGCCTGCGCGGGAATGACGGTGGTTGTTTTTGCGCTGTCGCGAATCAGGGAAACCTCAACAATAATGAAAGCGATGCGCGAAGGCCGTTGCCGGGCAGATCCGGCACGTGTGCCTGCGCACCATGCTTCGTGTGCACTGCTCCAGGTGCACACGAAAGGCCCTTCCGTTCAGCCGGCTACGGCAGCGGCGGACGGGGCACCCGAGTCACGCCCAGCTCCAGGCGCAGCTCCAGATCCAGCTTGTAGCCGCCTTCACCGTCCGGCTCGAAGTCGCGCAACAGGGAGCCGACCGCGCCGAACGCGGCGTCGCTGTACGCATAGTCGTCCAGGGAGTCGAAGATCTGCGTCGCCAGCATCTTGTGGCCCGGCGCAATCACGATGAAGTGCAGGTGTGCGGGGCGCATATGGTGACGGCCTTGCAGCACAAGCAGGTCTCCACAGGGCCCGTCGGTGGGAACGCCATAGCCGGATGGCTTGACGCTCTCGAACCAGAAGCGGCCTTGTGCATCGGTTTCGAAGCAGGCGCGAAGGTTCATGCTTTCCTGCTCCGGATCCTGGTTCTCATACAAGCCGCTAGGCGCAGCTTGCCAGGTCTCCACGCGTGCCCCGGCGATGGGCGTACCGTCGAGGGACAGAATGCGCCCCGTCACCGCCAGCCGCTCACCGGCAGTGTCCTCGCTGGCGATCCTGGTCCCGTTCTGCCGCACCGGCTGATTCTCGCGCCAGAAAGGCCCGATCAGGGCCGGCTCGGTGCCACCGGCGGCCAGTGCTGCCTTGGCGTCCATCAAGACCACCAGCGTCGCCACGCCAAGAATGTCTGCGAGAAGGATGCCCTCATGCTTCTTCGGGCCCGTCGCCTTGCCGATGCTGACCATGAAGTCGAGGCCGGCGTGCAGTTCCTCGTAGGTAAGTTCGACCTCGGCGGCAAAGGCATGCAGATGCCGGATGGCGGCATCCAGTACGGTGCGTGCGCGAGGATCGCTGGTGCCCTGGTTCGCGCGGAGTACTGCCTGCAGCAGTGCAGCCGGATCGGCCGGTATGGAACGTTGCTCGGAAGAATCGTGGGCGCGCGATGCGGCCGGATTGAGTTCTGACATCGTAGGGCTTCCTGTGCTATGGGTCTGTGTGCCGTGCGCTACGATTGTGGTCGCAGCGCCGGATTCTTGCGCGCGTTGCGCAGGGTTGTTAGTCGGCCCGAATATTGGACTTTGCCGCCACGCTTGCCCAGCGTGGCACTTCTTCTGCCACGCGCCTCGCCAGCGCATCCGGCGAGCTGGCAACTACGTCGAAGCCCATCTCCCCAAGGCGCCGGTGGACGTCCGCTCCGGCGAGGACATCGGCGGCTTCGTGGTAAAGGCGTTCAACAATGGCAGGCGGCACGGCTGCCGGTGCGTACAGCGCCTGCATGGTTTCGGATCGATAGCCGGCAAACCCCGATTCCGCAATCGTCGGCACGCCAGGCATGCCTGACCACCGTGTCCGTCCGCCTACAGCAAGCGCGCGAAGCTTGCCGGCACTGAGCAAGGGCAGCGCCGGCGGCAAAGCGGTAAGTGCGCAATCGACCTGTGCGCCGAGGACTGCCTGGATGGCCGGTGCGGCACCGTTGTAGGGAACATGCATCAGTTCGGCGCCAGCCTTCTGCCATAACAGCTCGCCGCCAAGATGCACGCTGTTGCCCTTGCCAGGCGTTGCAAAGCTCACCGCGCCGGGATTCTTCCTGGCTTGTGCAATCAGGTCGCCAAGGCTTGCCAGCGGGCTGGCGGCGCGAACCAGGATGACGTCCGGTGCGCTGACCAGTTCGCTGATCGAAGCAAACTGATGCACGGGGTCGTACGGCGGCCTGGCAGGATACAAGGCCGGATTGGTAAGAAAAGCCGTTGATGCCAGCAAGAGCGTGCGCCCGTCACCGGCTGCACGGGCAACGTTGGTGATACCAATGTTGCCGCCGGCCCCGACACGGTTATCGACGATCACGGGCTGGCCAAGCCGCCGGCCCAGCCCGTCTGCCAACAGGCGGGCAACCATATCTGTAGTCCCGCCTGCCGCAAACGGCACGACGATCCGAACGCTGCCATCCGGGCTCCAGCGCGGCTGACGCTGAACCTCCGTTGCGAAGAGCGGCACTGCCGGCATCGTCGCAAGGCCCGCCACAGCGAGCCGCAGCAGGCTGCGGCGGCGCGGCGATGCCGGCGCGTCCATCGCATCGCAGTCCCTGGCGCATATCTTCGGCTGTGACATCCGTCGTCTCCTGACGGACGCTGCAAGGCGTCCGTTCTTCTCATCTCCGGCATGCTGTGGCCGGGCGGCCGGTCCACTGCCGCGGCGCTTTTCGTCGTACTACTTTGCCGCCTCTTGCTCAAGGTAGCCGTCCTTGCCATAGGCCAATCCGGTGCCTTCGGCAGCCTTGATGACGTCCGGATGCCAGGCAATGCGGCCGACTTCCATATCCGTTCCACCCACCACGGAGTAGACAACGAGATCGTGGTCGTTCGGATTGCGGAATCCACGCATCACGCCAACCGGCATGGAAATGCAATCCCACTGGTTGAGCATGATCGAGTGCTCGCCCTTGTCGCCCCACACCACGAGCATCTTTCCGTTGAGGGGGAAGAACACTTCTTCTGTCACATGCGAGTGCAGGCTCGCGCCCTGCCCCACGGGAACTTCGATCAGCGTGACGCCGAACCTGTGCTCGCCCTGGATGGCCGGCTGCACGCCCTTGTTCTCCAGCACGCCGCGGTTGATCAGCTTGTAGAGGCGCTTCTCCATGCCAGGCAGGCGGCTCTCGATAAAGGTCTCGCCGTACGGTTCGACCTTGCCCCAGCGGGCGATACGGGTGGCTTCCATTTCTGCTGGCGTGATGTCCATGTCCATTCCTGTTTCTATGTCGTTGAGTTATCGCAGATGCCGCTTGCCGGCACTCTGTACCCGAAACTCTACGCAGCACGCCCGCATCAATCCAGTAGCATTTTTCTTCCGGCGCCATAACAAAATGGCATCGTGGAATTGAGGTCCAGGCTTGCTGAAACATGAGCCGGGCCGGTGCCGCTCCGGCTCGGCGCCGTACGATCTTCTCGCTGATGCCAGCTTCCGGGTCCCGCGCCGGTTGCGTCATCTGGATGCGGACTTGCCGGCCGCGGGAATGCTGAAAGCCGGCAAGCGGGCCGGCCTTCGGGACTCAATGCGAATCCCGCAGCAGCACTGCGCCCGCTGCCTATGGAACCAGCACGAACCTGTGGCGGGCGCTTGCCGACTGCGCTGCCCAGACCCGCCCGATGTCGGCGAGCGGTGCCGTCGAGATATCGACCTCCATCCTTCCCGCAGCCATATGGCGGCATAACTGGGCGTAGGCCTCCGCCTGCTGGTCAACCGGGGCGTGATAGTAGGCGAACCCCATGATGTCAAAGTTGGCCTTGCGCGCCCATCCTCCCGCGAATGTCATCGTTTGCGCTACGGTGGTGCCAATGTGCACCAGCCGGCCACCAGTCCCCAGCACCTGCAATGCGGCTTCCGCCGGGGCGCCGCACAGATAATCGAGAACGATATCGATGTCTCCGCCCGCGGCTTGCCGATACGCGCTCACCAGGTCAGGACCATCATCGAGCTCGACCACCGCGTCCGCCCCGAGCCGCTTGGCCCGTGCCAGTGCCGCCTTGTCACGGCCAGCTGCGATCACCCGCCCGGCGCCCTGCAATTTTGCCGACGCGACCGCGAGCAGCCCCGTAACGCCGGTCGCGCCAAGGATGAGCACCGTCTCACCGGGTCGCATGCGCGCGCGCCAGGACAGCGGCAACCATGCAGCCAGACCGGCGTTGCCAAGGGCAGCGGCATAGTCGTCGCCAATGCCATCCGGCACGGGAAGGACCAGCGCCGGATCAACCAGCGCCTGCTCCGCCATGGTCCCGAATACGCCCGCGGTTGCCTTGGCGTTGACGTAGACGCGCTGCCCGCTGGCCAGGCGCCCGACACCCTCGCGGCCCACGACAAAGGCGCCGGGGGGCGGCTTGAAGTAATGCCGCCCGCTGGCGATCGCCATATCAAAGCGCGTCAGCGCCGCTGCATGCATTCTGACGACGACCTTGCCATCGCCAGCGACGGGGTCGCCGAACTCTTCATACTTGGGCTGGCGGCCTGCCAGCGAAACGGCTGCTCTCACCGTAGTCTCCTGATGCCCTGATGCTGTGTGAAGTGGGATGCCTTGCCTTGGCATCCGAACCCAATTTTTCTATAATGCAATCGATTGCGCAAGTAGCCAACGCGATTTCCATACGAGTTGACGAAGTGCTTCCAGGAAATTTTAGGCGCCCTTGCGACAGGGCATCCAATAGCACTTTTGGCTGCGTCCGATAACAAAGTGATATGACACCAACTCGCAAGGCCCGGGATCCTGCATGAACCAAATCAGAAAGCCTACGATCAAGCAGATTGCGGATGCGCTGGATGTACACCCGTCCACGGTGTCGCGCGTGCTGAATCCCGAAACGCGCCACCGCATCGGCGCGGATCTTGCCGCGCGTGTACTCAAGGCCGCACATGACCTCAACTACTCGCCAAACCGCATAGCCGCGGCCTTGCGAACCAAGCGTTCGGGCACGATCGGCGTTGTGGTCCCCGATATCGGCAGTCCGGTTTTCCCGCCCATTGTGCTCGGCATCGAGCATGTGCTGTTCAAGCGACAGTACGTTGGGATTGTCGCCAATGCCGGTGGCGACAAGGCACGGCAGACCTTTATCGTCGACCAGTTGCTGGGCCGCCAGGTGGATGGCCTGATATTGGCTACGGCAGAGCGCAACGATCCGGTGGTTTCCCATTGCCTGGAACAGGGTGTACCAATCGTGACGGTGAACCGCAGCGACGATGCTGGGCGTGTGTCCAGCGTGGTCAGCGACAGCAACAAGGCCATGGCGCTCGCCGTGGCTCACCTCCATGCCCTGGGGCACAGGCGGATCGGGCACCTGGCCGGCCCCTCCAACCTCTCCACCGGGCGCGAGCGTGAGGCCGGCTTCCTGCAGGCGGTTGCCGCATTCGGCCTGCCGCGCTCGGCATGTCCGGTAGCGCGCGCGCCGGCCTACACCGTAGAGGCGGGACGGGCGGCATGCGAGCAGTTGCTTGCCGGCCGCCATCGGATCACGGCCGTTGTCGCCGCCAACGACTTTCTGGCGCTCGGCTGCTACGCCGCGCTGCAGGCTGCGGGCCGCAACTGCCCCGACGATCTTTCCGTAGTTGGCCATAACGACATGATCTTCATGAACGCGATCTCCCCGGCCCTCACCACCATCCGGGTGCCGTTCTATGAAATGGGGGCGCGCGCCGCGGCACTCATGCTGGGCGAACTCGACGGAAACACGAGCGGTACGGCAAAAATGTCGCTCGAACCCGAGCTGATCGTGCGCGCATCCACGCGGACCGTCTGAAGCGCTTGCGGTGCGAGCCGGATGTTTTTATTCAACCATTAATGCAATCGATTGCATTTGGCAAGCCGGTTCAATCAGTTAGCTGCCCGCAACTGAGGACGGCAATGCCGCCAAGCCATGAGGTGTCACATTGGACCTGAGACAACTGCGCTATTTCAAAGTACTTGCCACTCAAGAGAACTTCGGGCGCGCAGCGGCCGCGCTGCATATCGCGCAGCCAGCGCTCAGCCGCCAGATACGCCTTCTTGAAGAGGAACTCAACGTCAAGCTGGTGGAACGCCACGCGCGGGGCGCCACGCCAACCCCGGAAGGGCTCGTGTTGCTCGACCGGGCCTCCTTCCTGCTGCGCTACGCTGACCAGGTCAAGGTCGATATCGCCGACCTTGCCGCCTCCCCAAGGGGACTTGTCGCGTTAGGGCTGACGCCGGCCCTTGCGCCGCTGCTGTTCGTGCCACTGGCAGAAGTCCTCAGGCAGCGCTTTCCCGAGATCCGGCTCCGGCTGGTGGAGAACTTTGCTCCTGCGCTCGCGGATTCCCTGCTGCAGGGCACGCTGGACGTTGCCTTGCTAAGCGGCCCGGTGGCAAGTCCGGGCATCAGTGCCGTACCACTGGTGGCAGAAGCATTATGCGTAATTGGTGTGCCGGGTGACAACAGCCTTGGTGATGGGGCAGTCGATATTGAACAGTTGCAGGGCATCCCGCTGATTTTGACCGGCGTATCGAAGTCGGGCGTGCGGCTCGCGCTTGAAGCCGCTGCGGCGCGCCGGGGGGTGGAATTCCAGGTCGCAATGGAAGTGGAGTCGATCGAGGTAGCGAAGCGCCTTGTCGCGCGCGGCTTTGGCTGGACCGTGCATTTCGCAGCAGCCATACGCGACGAACTGAGCGCCGGTCAGCTGCAGGCGAAGCCGATCCGCGATCTGGAATTGCAGAGGCTGATCGGCTACGCGTTGGCGCGGCCGCCATCACGTGCCACGCTGGCCCTTATCGAGGCGATACAGACCATCGCCAACGAACTCTCGCTCACCGGCAGTTGGCCATACAGCCGCTTGCTAGCGTCCGTTGAATGAATCAGCGCATCCCGTATAGCGCTGATGAATGTTGTTCAGGCTCTTGTATGCCCACATGCCACATTTTTCTCGCAGCTCGATCGACAGCGCGAGATAGCGCTGCCGATCGAGCTGCGAGAAAAATGTGGCCAGGGTATCGGACATTTCGTTGACCACCCGCTCCAATACCGCCCTGCTTCGGCCGCGCGCAACCGCAAGCGTGGCATGCACGAAGGCATCATCCGCACTGCCACGGCGTGGCAGGTGTCTGGGCCCGCATGCCAAACCGGCTACGGCCCGACATGCGGCTGCCGATGCCTACTGGCCCGCAATCCCGCCCGACCGCTTGACCGCTGGCTCCATCTTGGCGATTTCAGCCACGATCAGCCGATCGACCGCCTGGGGAGTTGATGGCATCGGGTCGGCGCCCTGCAGGCCAAGCCTCTCCCGGGTGGCAGGCGAAGCCAGCGCTTTCTGCATGGCGCCGTTCAGGCGTGCGACCACATTCTTCGGCGTCCCTGCCGGTGCCAGCACGCCAAACCAGGCATCGAACAGGTAACCCGGCACGCCCTCTTCAGAAATAGTGGGGATGTCCGGCATCGACGGCACCCGCGAAGGCGTCGCCACGCCGAGAACGCGCAGCTTGCCGTCCTTTACATACTGCATCGCAGTGATGGCGGGCGCAAAGAACATATCTACACGCCCGCTCATGACGTCCGTGATCGCGGCCGGAGCACCTTTGTACGGAATATGCCGGGTTTCCACTCCGGCCTTGAGATCCAACAGCTCGCCGCTCAGATGTGAAGAGCTCCCGTTCCCGGCAGAGCTGTACGTCACCTCACCCGGCCTGGCACGCGCGGCAGCCAACAGGTCTTTTAGGGTCTTGTAAGGGCTCGACGCGCCCACTACCAGCAGGTATGGCATCGTCGCCACCGTAGAGATCCCGATCAGGTCCTTCGTCGTGTCATAGGAAAGCTTCGGGTACAACGTGGGGTTGACCGCGTCGCCTGCCGATACCAGCAACAGGGTGTAGCCATCCGCCGGGGCCTTGGCCACTGCCGAGGTGCCAATGGTGCCTCCCGCACCGGGGCGATTGTCTACGACCATCTGGTAGTTCGAACCGGTAGTCATCTCGGCGGTGACGATACGCGCCAGCAAATCGGTAGCACTGCCTGCGGCAAATGGCACGATCAGACGGATCGCTTTGCTGGGATATTCATCGGCGACAGCAAGGCTGGCAAGCATGGGACTGCACAGTACTGACAAGAATACGGCGCGCAACAGTTTCCTGATTTGCATTTCGGGGCGATTCCTGAATGGATTGGGGCCTTGCGGCTGCTCATGCACGCGATACAGAAGGCGGATGCCACTCAGAAGCGGCCGCCTCATGCCGAATACATGGATCGCAGCACTTTTCGGTCTTTCCTTCGTTCTGTCTCCATCTCGCTCTATTTTTTCAATCGCGGCTTGCGAAGACGCCAACCCCGAAGCTGCGGCGGCAGGCAGCACGAATCCGTGCCGGCCTGACGTCGGCAAATGAGTTCAGTAATCAGATTCGGGTATTCGGCCGAATTCCCGGCGGCAAGCGTGATGGAATTCTAGAAACCTCGCCTGGGCGAGTCCATTATCATTTTTTCGTTCAAGCCCATGCCGGCTTGTTATCGCGCAGATGGCCTGGAACCCGTCCTGGAAATAAAAATGGCAACCGGTATATGAAACCCGATTGCCATCGAACATCCTTTACTACGCCGCGCAACTTGCGCGGCCACCGCTCACTGCTTCTTCGCACCGTCAGTGTATGGATCTGCCTTTCCACTCTTCGCCCCATCCGTGTACGGATCCGCCTTGCCGGCCTTGGCGCCGTCCACATACGGATCGCGGGCCTTCGCCGTGCTGTCTCCCGGCTTCAGGTTGCTCTTCGTCGATTGCTTTGCGCCATCGGTATAGGGGTCGAACTTGCCCGACTTGGCACCGTCGGTGTAGGGATTCGCCTTGTCGACCTTGGCACCATCGGTGTACGGGTCCGCCTTTTTCGACTGGGCGAAGGCTGGCACAGCTGCGCCTGCAGTGACAACGGTTGCTACCAGGACTGTCTTCAGAATTTTGCTCAACATCATGATCCTCGTGAAATCGAGACGCATTGCGTCACAGGAATTTGCAAATGCCGGCAGGCGGCGTGATATCTGCGTGAGCGCTCCATGCGTGCCACCCACCGGATGACGTCGAGGCCCAGCCCGAGTGTACGGGAAAGATTCGCGATGAAGTAGCCCCGATGCGAAGAACGCGAGGTTGCATCAGGCCGAACGAGGCTCTCCGCGCACCCGCGCTCAATTATGCGGCGCTCCGGGCCGGCACGCCTGTTTCGCCCCGCCGATTACGACTACACTGGACCGGTCATCTGCAGGCGCACCGCCGGATTCGAGCATGCCACCACGTTCTGCACGGTTATCCATATGAAATTGACTCATGACCCAAGACCCTACGGCAGGATCGCTCATATACCGGGATGGCCGGCACGCCGGTGCAAGCCGCTCTGGCAATCACTTGCGGCGGCCTGGCTCGCCGCAAGTGGTCTGCTAGGGATCGCGTGTCACCGCGTGTACGCCGGACAAATATGCGACGCGCCCTATGTTCATGAGGGCGGGCAGATCCGTTTCGAAGCGGATGGACTGACGCCGATGACGACGATAGCCTTCTTCAGGAACGTCAACGACCTCGAGCGCGACATTTGTTCGCTCGATCTGGATATCTACTCCAAGTCAGCCCTCCGGCGCTTGATGGGGCCGCCCGTCGAGACAGTGCAGCGTCACCGGCTCGTGATTGATGAGCGCTCAGGACAACCGATCGTACACAGTCTGAACGCACGTGTTCAGGCCCACGGCCAGTACACCGATCTGGACGGGGAAATGAGTACCAACTCGAACGGACTGCTGCTCTACCCGCCGACGCTGGTCGAGGGCCAGGTACTCCCTGCGGAAACGTTTGTGTCCCGCTACGACTTTCGTATCGTGGATCGCCGCACCGGCACCAAGGTCTCCGATTTCTTCGGTTCAAATGTCCGCCTGACCTTGTCCGAGCGGACGGTGGGGCCACTGCAGCGTTTGCAACTTGCCACCGGCACACTACTCTGCTGGCCCATCCGATATACCAAGTTCGTTGATCCAGGCAGCTTTCGGTTGGTCGATACTGATATCGAACTGGAGCCGACGGTGCTCGACATGACCGACTGGTATTGTCCCGCCCGGCGATTCGTCATGCGTCAGGAAGTCCGCTACAGGAATCAGCAGCAAATGGTAGATGTGGTGGAAATTGAATAGGACAGCCGTAGACCGCGCTGAACGTACTCAACGGTGCGGTGCTGGCCGAGTGCAAGCCGCGCCATCGGCACCAAGAATTCCTCGCGTTCTTGCGCTCGATCGACAAGGCCGTTCCGGCCGATCTTGATGTGCATTGCATCGTGGATAACTACAGCAGCCATAAGCACCCCAAGGTCAAGGCGTGGCTGGCGGCCCGGCCGCGCTGGCATATGCACTTCACCCCAACCTACAGTTCCTGGTTGAATCAAGTCGAACGCTTCTTCTCGATCATCACTGACAAGGCAATCCGTCGCGGCTCCTTCACCTCGGTCAGGGAACTGGTTCAAAAGATCGATCACTTCGTCGCTCACTACAACCAGAATTGCGTAAGCGCGAAAATAAGCACACCTAGCGTTTGCTGCTGAAAGTGGGCAGGCTTGCGTCCGCAACCACTATTTGCGGACGCAAGCCATGATGGAATTCGAATGTGAAGTTCCGCCACTGAGGGTGATCCGGGTTCGCTCCAACGGAAAGCGAGACTTTGACCCCGGGGATAAGCGCCAACTGGTCGAAGCGTGTCTACGGCCAGGGGTATCGGTAGCTGGGATGGCACTTAAGGTCGGCATCAATACGAACCAGTTGCGCAAGTGGATTCGGCTGTACCAGGCGACAACGGAAGCCGCGGCGGCCGATAGTGGGGAACCGGCATTGCCAGCGTTCGTACCGGTCGTCGAGGTTGGCGGCGCGATGCGCGTTCCGGAATCTCCGGCATCGCTGGAATGCCTGCCGGCCCGGGCGTCTGCCTCCCCCCAAACATCGCCGCGCCCACCTCTGACCGCGCTACTCACGGCGCGGCTGCCCAACGGCGTGACGGTGGAACTCGAATGTGGTGGACAGGACGTTACGCTGGTAAAGGCGATGATCGAAGCGTTGGGAGCGCGTTGATGTTCCGGCTCGACGCTGATCTGCAGGTCTACCTGCACCGCAATGCCGTGGACTTCCGCCTCGGGATAAATGGGTTGGTTGCCTTGGTCGAGCAGTCGATGCAGCTTGATCCGTTTTCCCGCGCCGTCTACGCCTTTCATAACCGTCGGCGCAACCGCATCAAGCTTTTACTGTGGGATCGAAACGGGTTCTGGATGCTGATGAAGCGGTTGGAGGAAGACCGTTTTGTGTGGCCGCGGCGTGAGCACGCGGTGATCGAGCTCACGACCGAACAGTTGCACTGGCTACTGGACGACATCGACCTGGACGCCGTGAAGCGGCACCCCTCGCGCAAATATCAGCACACGGCTTGATGGCCGTTCGGTGTGACGTATACCCGATTGAGGGGCGGCTGCACTATCGTGTTCAGCATGAACGAACACGACCTCTCGCAATTGCCGCCGGCCGCCCAGGCCTATATCCGCGAACTCGAAGCGCGGGCTGCGGCCGACGCTCAGCACATTGCCGAGTTGAACGATCGCATCAAGCTTCTTGAAGAACAGTTCCGGCTCTCGCAGTCCAAACGCTTCGCGCCAAGTAGTGAGAAGCTCAAGGATCGCGTGTTTGACGAAGCCGAACAAATGGCCGCTGCGGAGCCGGCCGACGACGATGATGAGGAGGAGGAGGACGACGCGCTCGCGCCGCCGGACACAGGCCTGCCAGTGCCCGATAAACCTGCAGGCCGCAAACGTGGCCGCAAGCCGCTGCCGGCGGAGTTGCCGCGCCAGCGCATCGAGTATGACCTGACCGAGGACCAGAAGATCTGCCCTTGCTGCCAAGGCTCGATGCACCGCTTGGGCGAGGAAGTCAGCGAGCAGTTGCACATCGAAACAAAGGTCTCCGTACTGCAGCACGTCCGCTTCAAATACGCGTGCCGGCACTGTGAGCGCAATGCCGAACGCACGCCGGTGGTGACCGCGCCGATGCCAGCGCAACCACTGCCGGGCAGCAACGCAAGCCCGGCGATGCTGGCGACGGTGACCACCGCCAAGTACGTGGATGGCACGCCGCTGTATCGCATGGAAGACGCGCTGGGTCGCGCCGGCATTGCAGTTGGCCGTGGCACGCTGGCCAACTGGATCATCCGGCCCGCGCAACTGCACTACAGCCGGCTATACGAGGCGCTGCGCCGCACGTTGCTGGCGCAGACACTAATCCATGGCGACGAGACGACGATACAGGTCCTCAAGGAGGAAGGCAAAGCCGCGCAGAGCAAATCGTACATGTGGGTCTACCTTGCGACACGAAGTCGTTTGCAGAAGTTGTTTCCACTTCAACAGGAGGGAACCATCCGTGTCACCGGATGAATCTAGGGACCTGAATAAAGAGCGGTCCTGACAACGCAACGAAGCACCGCAGGGTGCGGGGTATCAATCGTGAGAGACATACCCTTCTGGCAGCCACACGCCGGATGAGTGCTAGATAGTCGATATGGCGAACACAAGTAAATCTGCGCTAAAGGTCGTAACACATGACAAGCGGAAGTGGCTGTTACGCTTGAACCAAAACGGTAACGAAGGTGGGAGCGGCGTTTGATAGATACGTCCTCGTGACCCATACGCCTTCCGGCCGACAGCAGACGCCTAAGTCGACGTACTTTTGCAATTGGAACGTGGAAATCCCGTATCGCTCCCTTCGGGGGCAGCAGACCGTAAGGTCTGCCCATGGCGGTGCGGGCGTAGGAACGAGGACAAAGCGAACGCCATCCTGTAATCGGATGGATAGGGATTGCAACATCATCCCACGCGAAAGCGGGCAGACTTCCTTATGGTCTCTCGTCACAAGAGAGTTTATAGAACCATCTGCACAGGAGGAAAGCAAATGGACGCAGCAACACCGGCGTGTGCGCCTCTCGGCGTGGCATGGGACGGCATCAATTGGGCCGATGCCCAGCGTCATGTAAGACGGCTGCAAATCCGTATTGTGAAGTCGACACAGGCCGGCAGGCATAACAAGGCGAAAGCCCTGCAATGGCTGCTGACCCACTCGTTTAGCGGCAAGGCACTAGCCGTCAAGCGGGTGACTGAAAATAAAGGCAAGAACACCCCCGGCGTCGATAAGGCGACTTGGAAAACACCGAGGGCAAAGACCAACGCGATCGGGTCGTTGAAGAGACGGGGTTATTCGGCTCTTCCGCTTCGGAGAGTATTGATTCCGAAGAAGAACGGCAAGACAAGACCTCTGGGCATCCCCGTGATGCGGTGTCGGGCGATGCAAGCACTGCATCTACTGGCACTGGAGCCTATTGCGGAAACCACCGCCGACATGAATTCGTATGGATTCAGGCCGGAACGTTCGACCGCCGATGCGGGAGCGCAATGCTTCGTATGCTTGGCGCAAAAAGCGGGTGCACAATGGGTGTTAGAGGCCGACATCAAAGCCTGTTTCGACCAAATCAGCCACGAATGGATGCTCGCCAATATCCCCACGGACAAGGTGATCTTACAGAAATGGCTCAAGGCGGGATATGTGTATCAGAACGAGCTCTTCCCGACCGATGCCGGTACACCGCAAGGTGGGATTATCTCACCGGTCGCGGCCAACATGACGTTGGATGGTCTCGAAGCGATGCTTGCGGAAAAATTCCCGAGGGCGAAGCAGAGGGGCTTGAAAATGAACATGGTGCGTTATGCGGATGACTTCATCATCACCGGCCACTCGAAAGAATGGCTGGAACACGAGGTCAAGCCCGCAGTGGTTGCGTTTCTGGCGGAACGCGGGTTGATCCTATCGCCGGAAAAAACCAAAATAACACACATCAGCGAAGGGTTCGACTTCCTCGGATGGAATATCCGCAAGTACAACGACGGCAAGCTGTTGATGAAGCCGTCGAAAGCAAACGTCGAAGCTCATCTTGACAAAATCCGGGAAGTCATCAAAGGCAACAAGACGGCCAAACAGGCAAATTTGATAGGGCTGCTCAACCCGATTTTACGGGGATGGGCGAACTATCACCGCCATGTGGTTGCCAAGAAAACCTTTGCTCGGGTTGATTCAAATGTCTGGTCAATGCTGTGGCAATGGGCAGTAAGAAGGCATCCGGATAAGGGAGCCAGATGGGTGAAAGATAGATATTTCAAAGCCCAAGGCCTCCGAAACTGGGTATTTGCTGCGACAGAAAAAAATGAGGATGGAAGTCGAAGAACGATCACTTTACTGAAAGAATCGGATACGCCAATACAGCGGCATATCAAAATCAAAGGCAATGCCAATCCGCACGACCCGAAGTGGGAAGCATATTTCGAAACCCGCTGGGGTAAGAAAATGCTGAACTCGCCCCGTGGCCGCGCGACGCTTTACCGAGTTTGGGTAAGGCAAGATGGTCTGTGTCCGACCTGTCATGAACCGCTCACAAAGGGTACCCCTTGGGATACCCGCTTCATCGTGAAACGAACTGAAGGYGGGTCGGACGCGGCGAGTAATCTTCAACTGCACCATCCCAATTGCCATGGAAATCAGTAATACGCTGGAACACAAGTGGTGAAAACGGGTGCCGAAAAGGTGCCTTTGTAGGGGCTTGAGCTGTATGCGGGGAAACTCGCACGTACAGTTCTTAGGGGGCCGGGCGCGGGCAACTGCGTCCGGCTACCCAGCGCAGCGCCGAGGATTGCGAGCATCCCGTGGTGCTGTTTGACTACCAGCGGGGGCGCGGGCAGGAGTATCCGCAGGCGTTTCTCGCAGGCTACGAGGGCATGCTAATGACCGATGGCTACAGTGCCTGGCGTACCCTCGAAGGCGTCACGCACTTCGGTTGTGTTGCGCATTCGAGAAGGATGTTCGTTGATGCGCAAAAGGGGCAGAAGAAGCCCAGCGCGCGAGTGCTTAAGGCGCTCGAGTACTTCAAAGCCCTCTATGAGGTCGAGACGCTCGCCAAGGCAGAGTTGCCCGAAGGCGAAACGCGTGTCAACTACACGTACCGGCTGCGTCAACAGCACAGCGCGCCGCTGCTGAACGCCTTCAAGGCATGGCTGGATGAGCAGGCGCCACAGGTACTGCCAGAGAGCCTGCTGGGCAAGGCCATCGCCTACGCGCGCAACCAGTGGGAATATCTGAGCCGCTACGTCACCGAGGGACGGGCCCCGGTGGACAATAACGCGATAGAAAGAGACATCCGACCATTCTGCACAGCGAGAAAGGCCTGGCTCTTCGCTGACACCGTCGCTGGCGCGAAGGCGAGCGCCATGGTCTACAGCCTGATGCTTACGTGCCGCGCCTGTAACGTCGAGCCGTATGCCTATCTGCTTCATGTCCTCACAGAGCTGCCACAGCGCGCGCCGGACTCTGACATCAGCGACCTGTTGCCGTTTAACTTCGCACGCCACCATACCGCGCCGCCGCGCCCAGCCTGAGCGAGACTGATCGTCGCCCAAAGTCCGGAACTCCTTGAATACTCAAGGTGTGCTGGATTTAGCGCTTACAGAATTGCAAACCATTCACTTGGACCGCTACCGCTGATTCAATCCTCGCCAAGTTCAGCAGACTTTGCAAACGAATCAGCGGAACGGGACACTAGGAGCGCATCGTCATGGGATCAGAGGGGGGTTGTATTCGTGTGCGGTCCCGCCAGCAGCTTTGCCGTCGACATGCCAACGGAAAGCGGCGGCTTGCTAGAACTTGTAGTCAGCCGAAATATAGGTGAAATTCGTATTGTGGCCGCCAACATTGCTAAGTATCTTTGCCACATCCACATGGACGACGCCGGCATTGATCGCAATGTGCCGGTCCATCTGCCAGAACAAGTCAACAGAAAACTGGCTCCCCGAGTAGCGGCCAGGCCGTCCCGCCGTACCCGCGATGGGAGTGGCTATCGCCGTATAGACAGCGTCGTTCGTCGTCTCTCTCCAAATGCCGGATCCCAAAGATCACTTCGCTTCGTGGGATCCGATGATATGAATAGTTCTCATCGTAGCGTAGCGACTTGTACGGCGGCGCGATGCCAGCGGTGGCGGGCGTTTGCTGGGCAAGGATGTCGTTCGTGCCAACAAAGAACGCGAGGCCAGCAAGAATCGACGGCGCAATGCTGCTCTGCCCCACTTGCCGGACCAGCTTCCGGCTGACGAGTTTTGCAATCATGGGCATTTCTCACCGCAAGGAGGGACGGGGTGACCGTGCCGCCTTTAACTTTCGCTAGATTGGCCATCGAAGCCGTCAAATGTTTCAAGGCAATCGGCTCGCGATCAGCCAAGTCGGTGCAGCCTTGGATGCGCGCTTGAAGACGCATATGACGCGCGCCTTCAAGCATCATTCAATATGCGTGACTTACTTGCGCATCGAGTCCAGTTCTTCGTTATTCTTCACAACTTGCTGCGCCTTCATATAGCTTTCGATCAGCAGTTGATAGGGCGGGAACACATCGGCATAGGCTTCAGCCCACTGCTGCGCATCCTCGCGGTTCCAGCTCTTCTGCAACTCGGAAAGTACTGCGCCGGTGTCGATCGGCACCACGCCAGCCTGCACCACGCGTGCGAGGGTAATTTCCTGCGCCATCTTGGAGTAGGTGCCGGATGCGTCCACCACCGCGAACACCCGGTAGCCGTCATGGACGGCACTGATGCTCGGAAACGCCATGCACACGCTGGTGATCGTGCCGGCTATGATCAGAGTCTTCTTGCCCGTCGCCTTGACCGCATCGACGAAATCCGGGTTATCCCAGGCATTGATCTGGCCTTTGCGCGCCACGTATTTCGCATGCGGCGCAAATTCGTGAATTTCGGGGATGAGCGGACCATTTGGCCCCTGTGGCACGGATGCGGTGGTGATGACCGGGATCTTTGCCAAGGTCGCCGCCTTGGCTAGTGCCGTCGCGTTCGCACGTAACGTGGTCATCGGCATGTCTCCGACAGTCTGGAAGAGGCCACTTTGGTGATCGATCAGCAGCATGGCCGAGTCGTCGACGTCAATGGTGGGGATCTTGCCGTTGAAGTTGGCGGGACTGCTCATGGTATATCTCCTGGAGCGGTAATTTGCAGGGCGGCGGAAGCGCCACCGTGCCTGGAATGGCGCGCGACCTGCGCGCCGCGAAGCGGTTGCTGCGGTGACGGCATCATGTATTCATGTATGGCTGGCCCGGATCTGTCCAAACTGCCCGCTGCGGTAGTCCGACAGAGCCTGCTCAATCTCTTCCGTCGAGTTCATGACAAAAGGCCCGTAGCTGACCACCGGTTCATCAATAGGCGCGCCCGAGAGCAGCAAGATGGTGGCATCGCTGGTAGCCTCCAAGTCAAACTCGGTGCCCGAACGATCCAGTACAACCAACTGCGCATCTTGTGCCGCCTGGCTGCCATTCACGATCACCTTGCCGCGCAGCACGACCAGCATGGCTGTGTGCCCAGCGAGCAGACTGAATCGGGCTTGACTGGCTTCCTGCAAACGCACATCCCACACGTTGATCGGCGTGAAAGTCCTGGCCGGCCCATGGGCGTCCAGATAATCGCCAGCTATGACACGCAGGAAGCCCGCCCCATTCGGTAGCGCCACTTGCGGAATCGCGGCATTCAACAACGTCTGGTAACCGGGCTCGCTCAGCTTTGCACGCGCGGGCAGATTGACCCAGAGTTGCACCATTTCGAGGGTACCGCCACTGCGCGCGAAAGCCTCGGAGTGATACTCCTCATGCRGGATGCCGGCTGCCGCGGTCATCCATTGCACGTCGCCCGGACCGATCCTGCCGCCCTGCCCGGTCGAATCGCGATGTTCCAACTCGCCCTCATAAACGATGGTGACGGTCTCAAAGCCGCGATGCGGATGCTCGCCAACGCCACGACGATGAGCCGTCGGCGTAAACTGCGCTGGGCCCGCGAAGTCCAGCATCAGGAAGGGACTGGCGTGACTGCCGATATTGTCCTGCGAAATGAGTGTACGTACCGGGAAACCGTCACCAACCCAGTGTCCGCGGGGACTGCTGTACACACCACGAATTTCCTTCATCTAATGCTCCTGTTCGATCAACCGGCAAGCCGGTATTGCCATGCAGTAAGCATAGGTAGACGGCGAGTGCTCCGGTAGCCCTCCTGGTTTATCCTCTGTGTTCTACAAATAGGACGATGATGCAGTCATGCAGCAAGACTTGAACGATCTCTACTACTTTGTCCAGGTTGTCGACAATCAGGGCTTCGCCGCTGCGAGTCGCACGCTCGGGATCCCGAAGTCCAAGCTAAGTCGACGCATTTCCACACTTGAGGAACGATTGGGCGTGCGGCTCATCCATAGATCCACCCGCCATTTCACGGTGACCGAGATTGGAGAGAGCTACTACGGGCATTGCAAGGCCATGCTGGTGGAAGCTGACGCGGCACAGCAGGCCATTGATCTCACCCGATCGGAGCCACAGGGTACGGTCCGTGTTTCTTGCCCCGTGGCGCTGCTGCACACTCGCGTCGGTGAAATGCTGGCAGATTTCATGGCCGCCCGCCCAAAGATCACGGTGCACCTGGATGCCACTAACCGGAGGGTGGATGTCATCGGGGAACGGGTTGACGTCGCCATTCGCGTGCGTGTTCCGCCACTGGAAGACAGCGGACTCGTGATGAAAGTGCTGACAGAGCGCGCGTGGTGTATGGTGGCCAGTCCACGCTTGGTGCCTGATGGAACGGCGCCGAAGACTCCGGCAGACCTTGCAGATCTGCCGACATTGGACATCGGCCCTGCCCAACCGAGCCATGTGTGGAAGCTGGAGGGGCCGAACGGTGCAACGGCCGAAGTGCGGCATGTGCCGAGACTGGTAACCGACGATATGCTCACGCTCCGCCAGGCTGCGATTGCCGGCGCGGGCATAGTGCCTTTGCCGTCGATGCTCGTTTCAGATCAGCTAAGGCAAGGACAGCTTGTGCGCCTCGTTCCCGCCTGGCAACCGCGAGGTGGAATTATCCACGCCGTCTACCCTACCCGGCGCGGACTCCTACCCTCGGTGCGCGCGCTGATCGACTATTTAGCCGCACGATTTAGCAAGCTTGACGAAACATAGGATAGATGGCGATTGAATCCGCTACCCGCGCTTATGTTTGGTGTGTCCCTTCTTAACGAGCGTCCTTGCCCCGCTTCCGCAGCCAGGGATAACGTTCTACGTCCAAGCCTCCATAGTCCGGGTCCAGATAGACATAGCAGCGCTGTATCCGGAAGTCTCGGATCTCGAAAACGTCGCACCAACGTCCCGCGTGGGTCACCCCCGCGCGCCACATCTCGCCGCTTTTGAGGCTTCCGCTGGATGTACCCTCAACCACCAACAGGTCCCCCTGCTGTATGACGTTCGCATGGGCAATATCGTGCGCAAGCGACTCCAGGATACCCATCAAATCCTGGAATAGTTGGCCGATCTGCTCATGGCCTTGCGCTATACCCCACTTGGGAAAGCAAAACTCAGCGTGCTCGTCAAACAGGTCAAGGACGCTCTCGCCCCTGTCCATGCGCTTGAAGTACTCCAGCGCAATCGCCTTGCGCTGCTCATCCGTCATTGTTCTAGTTTCCATGATCACTCACCCGCTTTAGGATGCTTGTAGACCTGTTGTCAGAGGGAATCCAGCCAGGCCCACGCTGGAGAAGACCCGCTTCCGAATGCCAGAGTTGCGGTTGAACCGGTCTGCGCTCATCTTAGCGGTTGCGCTGGCGCATACCTCCGCGCCGGCCCCCAATCCCCTTGCCGCACACAGCTTCTGAGCCTTTTGATGCGGTATGCCGACATCACCCGCAGTCATCGTCATAGAGGTAGGGTCCGCCAAAATAGCGAGCCCGAGAGTCGACAGGCCAATGGCCTTCCGGATATCGCGAAGGTAATTGGGTACGGCTGACGCTGAGGCCCAGTATCCCTTGATAGTGAGGTACATTCTGTTCCGTGCTCCGTCCACGGCAATCTCATAATGATCCCCGTAGCTTGCGACCGGTTTGCGCATCGCTTTTCCCCGGAGGATGATCGGCATTCTGGCCGTGAACAGTGCAAGAAGGTTCCCGCCCCACGTGGACGCCGGTGGACACCTTTCATGTGCTACTTGGCGATCGACTCCAGCGCGCTATAGGTCATATCGCTTTCCTTGATCTTCGCCTCGTTTAGCTTGTAACCGCGGAAGAGATAGATGGACGCGTGGCGTGCCTTGAAGTCGATGATGTCTCCCTGGATCGACGAGGAGTACTTCGTGCCATCCTCACCCACTGAAGGCGTCATGTGGAAGTTAATGAACTTCCAGAATTCCCCTTTCTTGTCATAGGCTTCGCCCATATAGACGCGCGGATAATTCACGTCCATGTAGACCACCTTCTTGCCATAGGGATGTTCCGTCGGGGGTGTACCTTCGATGACCCAGACCTCGCGCGGCTGCCACGTCTGTACCGGGTTCCAGTACGGCGGCTCCTTTAAGTCCACCGTTTTCCACTCTTCCGGTGTTCCTTTCTTTGACGGCGTGTAGCCGAGCTTGGCATCCGAAATCGCCAGGATCCAGCGCCGACTCACCAACTTAGTCTTCGGATACCACGAGGGCCTGGCGTTCCATACATAGATATCGTCATTCAGGACATCAAGCCCGCCAACCGGGTCCATCCATGCGCCGCCAGAAAGGCGACGGGTGCGCCGCGCCGATTTGATATAGGCCCAGCTGTCCTCCAGCTTCGGATCGTCGTAGCGGATGGTGAAGGTGCCCACCCCCTTGATGTCTTCGGGTGCCGTCGCTACAAACAGCGTCTTGCTGAGTACACCGCCGTCGCCCAGCACCGGCTTGTCGCCGCTAAGCCGTCCCTTCATGTAGTAGCGCTGAAACAGCCAGTCCTGCGTCGACTCCAGGCCCTTCTCGCCGCTGATCATCAGGAAGGTCGCCTTGTTGTTGATGACGTCACCCTCCGGTGAGGCGTAGTAGAAATTCCAGATCAGCTTGTCGCCCGCATGCGGGTCGCTCTGGCTGACTTCGGGGAAGGGGATGCCGGCCACCCAGCCCGTGACCTCGCGCGTCTTCTCATCGAATTGCGCCTTGCCCGCATTCTTCTTGGTAGCCTCGAGGTACTTGGGATCAAGCTGCACAGGCTTGGCGTGGCCAAGTGGAATCTTCAGCCCGGTATTGCGGATCTGCCATTCGAGCTTCTCGGTCAGCAGGCTCGCGATGGTATGGCCATCGAACGTTTCGTTCTTGACCTTATCAATGTTGGCCTTGTCGATCACGGTGCCAGCGGGCAGTTCCGCGGCAAGGGTTGCCGTGGCGCCAGCGCTGAATGCCGCAAACATGCACAGCGCGAGGGTCTTCTTAATGCGATACATGGTTTATGTCTCCTGCTTAGAACTGTCGTGTCAAACGAGCGATGAATTGGTCATTGTTGGCAAAGGAACCGAACAGGCGCGTTGAACCTTCCACCTGGCCGGGCAATCGTTGGTTCTTCGAGAAAAACAGGTCCGCCTCCAGCACCAGGCGCCAGTGGTTGCCGTAGACGAACTCGACGCTCGGGATCAGAAAGCCTCCGCGGCCCTGCAGGTCCACACCTGCGGCTAGCTGGGGATTGATCTTGTCGTTCTTGTAGTTCAGGCCAAGAATCACGGTGGCAATGGTGGAGTGCTCCTTCGCCGCCGCGCCATAGCCGACCATGTTGACGATATCGTCCGACTGCTTGTAGTTCTGAATCCACTTATCGAACACCTGGACCGAGAAGAATGACGGTCGGCTCGTGCCGATCAGCTTGGTCAGGTTCAGGTTCTTGTCGATTCGGACCATGGTGGTGACCAGGTCCTTCTTGATGATGCCGCCGAATCCAGGGAGGGCCCCGCCAAAGAAGTTGGTACCGACGTTGTAGGGTGCATTGCGCGTGTAGACGAGCTCCGTGCTCAGCACCGAATCGATGGCCGGCACATAGCCGCTGACGGTCGCGCCGAACAGGTCGATCTTCGGGAAGATGAAATCGCCCAGCGCGCCGGTCGGCGTGGCGCCGGACGGCGCGAAGGCGGAGTTCACGACAGGATCGTTGCTAAAGGTCTTGAGATACGCCAACGAATAGTTGACCGGCCCCGCGATACCCTCCCACCGGACGCCGCCCGTCTTGTCCTCCACATTGGCGCCAGGCTGTCGATAGTTGTAGTTCAGCGCCCCGGGCGCAAGAAAGTCCACACCCTTGTAGGGCTGTCCCGCCCAGCGGCCGCCATAAAGGTCGTAGCTATTGCCTACGTCACGATTGCGATCAATGCCGGGGCGGAACAGCAGCTGCAGGCTCCCGTCCGCCTCCGGGACATTGATCTTGGTCTTGATCAGGAAGAGCGGCTTGCGCAGTTCGTCGCCTTCGCGTTCCAGGAAGGAACGCCAGCGGTAGTCGAAACCGTTGACCAGATCGAGTGCACGGAAAAAGTCCGTTTCACCCCAAACAACCTGCTGCTTGCCGATGCGGAAATTTACGCGCTCTACAGGTGAGAAATCCGCGTAGTATTCACGCAGGTCCGCTTGGTTGTACTGGTCCATCAAGCGGCTACCCGGCCCACCTTGCGAATGCTCCTGGTTCAGCCGCTCAAGATCCTTGAGATAGGGCGTCTTATATTCCTGGTCCGCCCGCCCCACGACCTTCCATGTAATCGGGCCAGTCTTCGCATCGGCATCGAGCAGCAGCGAACCGCGTACCATGGATGGCGAATACCTGTCGTTTTTGCTCGTCTCCGGCGGGTTCTGCAGATTGAACGAGGCCCAGGCCCGGGCGTATCCGCCCAGGTGGAAGCTGTAGTTCTCCGAGTTGCTCTCGCTGTCCGCGGCGTTTTGCGCACTGACCGTGGCGGACTCGTCCGCCTCGGCGGCGCCAGCGTTCGATGAGGCGGCTAGAAGAGCCAACGCCAGACCAGCCGCACCGGATTTCATGCCGCGTTCATACCAAGAATTCAATTTCACTGTCTCCTCCTGTTAATGTTCTCTTATTGTTTTTTTCACCGAAGCAGGTGCCTAGTAGACCTCCGGCACCGCGCTCATTGCGACGTTGTGACTTCCCGGCGTCACCCCCTTGCCCGCCGTCTTTACAATGAACGCCGGCCGGAACACCAGTACCATCGCCGGCATGATGAACAGGGCGCTCAGCGCCGAGACGAATAGCCAGATGGCCATCAGCACACCCATGTCAGCCTGGAATCGCAGCGACGAGGCACACCAAAGCACCACGCTGGTAGTCAGCGTGAGCGCGGTAACCACCACGCCGCGACCGGCACCGTGCAGCGAGGCGATCGTGGCCGCCGGCAGCTCCTTGCCTTCGCCGAGCTTCTCCTTGATGCCGTCGACGATGTAGAAGGCGTAGTCCACCCCCAAGCCGATGCCCAGTGCCGCCACCGGCAGCGTGCTCAGGTTCATGCCGATGCCTTTCCACGCCATATAGCTGAACGTGATGGTGTTGGAGAGAATCACGGGCACCATGAAGAAGATGCCGGCCGTCACGGAGCGGTAGGCCACCGCGCAGCAAATCACAAGCACCAGTAGCGCAAGCGCGATACTTTCAATCTGTCCTGCGAGAATCACCTCGTTGACCGCCGCCAGCACACCAACCAGGCCGCCCGCCAACTGATAAGTGCCTTCGGCAAGGGGATGGGCATCCACATAGGCCTTAAGTCGTGCCATTGCCGTGCGAATGCTCTCGCCTTGGTGATCGCGGAAGTTGAACGTCACCGAGGCGTTCTGCGATTGGGCATCGGTAAAGCGGGCCATGTCGCCGGGATCGGATCCGGAGACGAACATGTACATCAGTTCCCCATTCTCTTGTGCGGTACGGCCCAGTTCCTGGTAGCGCGGATTGTTCTCGTTCAGGACTCGCCTCACCATGGGGATGACATCCGCGATCGAGGCGCTGCCGCCGATTTCGGGTTGAGCGGCCATGTAGCGCTGCAATCCGGTAATGTTCTCGAGAACCTTGGGCTCCTTCACAGCATTTGGCTTGGTTCCCGAGAACACGGCGTACAGCCGGTCAGCGCCCTGGAACTGCTGGTTGATCGCTGCCGCATCGCGGTTATAGGAGGAGTTCTGCCAGAGAATCGGAGAGCCGGGCTGCGCGTCCCCTACCTGAATGCGGGTGGCGTACCATGCGGAGACCGCAAACACAGCAACCGCAGACGCGAGCACTGCATAGCGCCACCGCGAGGTCGCACTCCGTACGCAGACATTCAGGATGCGGTCCAGGTAACGCCCGAGGTCCAGGCGGTGGGCGTACCCGCGCGGGTAACGCACCCACGAGAGCAGTACCGGCGTCATGACGCAGGCACTTAGCGCGATCGTCATCACCCACACCGTACCGATGATTGAGACCTTGTGCATCAGCGGGATGGGGGTCAGCACCACGACGACCATGCAGCCGGCGTCAGCAATCACGCCAAGCATGCCCGGCTTGAAAAGCTGCAGCATGCTTGCCTTCGCAGCCGCTTTTGTGGTGTTGGCGCCCGCGGCAATCTCCTCATCGAAGCGAGATACCAGTTGCACGGAATGCGAGATAGCCCTGGCCGTGATTAGGAACGCGATCACAATCACAAGCGGGTCCAGGTTAAAGCCCAACAGACGCGCGACGCCGAGGGCCCAGATGGCACTGCTGAGTCCTGCCAGAAGTGGCAGCAGGGTTCCGCGCCAGGTACGTGCAATGATGAACAGCAGCAACACGAGGCAGCCGATCGTGAACAGGAAGATGTGCAGAGTCTCTGGCAGGAAGTGCTTTACCCAGCCGTAGAGAATGGGCTCGCCAGTCACGCGCACCCGCACACCGTCGCCGCGCGCCGCATCGGCGATGGCCATCACCTGCGGGAATATCTTGTTGTAGTCGGCCGCCTTCTCATAGAAATCCACCGTGACCAGGGCAGCCTTCAGGTCTTTCGAGACATAGGCGCCATAGACGAGCGGATTGTTCAGCACGGCTTGCTTCAAAGTCTCCAGTCCGGCTTGGCTTTTCGGCACATCCGGCCACATCAGCGGGTTCGATTCGATGGCCTCGGTCGAGCCGCGAATCTCCTTGAGTTTGCGCGACGCCAACGAAACAATCTGGAACTGATTTGCGCCATCAACCTGCTGCAAGGCAGAAGTCACCGTCTTGACCTTGCTCAGGAACGGGGTGTTGAATATGTCCCCTTTCTCGGCTTCGAGCACGATGCTGACCACGTTCGAGCCGCCGAACGCCTGCTTGTACTGCTCGTGAACCTGGATATAGGGGTGGCTGCGCGGCAGCAGGTCTTCAAAAACGGTTCTGACTTCCACCCGCAAGGCGGCCACCAGCATCACGGCCGTCACCAGAAAGAAGATGCCGGTCACGTAAGCTCGCCGGTGTATGCAGTACTCGACAAAGCGTTCGAGCCTGCCTCGATCCATCGTATTCATGTTCTCCTCCAAATGCTCTCTGTGCTGCCTTACAAAGCGGCGGCGTCTTTAACGGCGAGGCGTGAGCCGGCGACGTAGTACTTGCCCCCCTGTGTCTGCACCTTGGTGTACCAGCCGCGGTCCTGTGGTGCGAAGCGGGTCAGACGCCATTTGCCGGCATCCTCCCCGGCGACCAGGACGACACCCTTGTCGCCCACTGCAATCCATTGCTTGCCATCCCACGCAACGTCCAGGAGATCCTCTTCTGTCGCCTTGCCGACCTGCATCCAGCTTGCCCCGCCGTTATCGCTCACCAGTACCGTGCCGCTGAGACCAACGGCGACAGCGTGGCCGGCGTCCCTGAACCTGACCGACATCAGACTGTGCTTGACCGGACTGGCAACGCTTGTCCAGTTCTCGCCAGCATCATTTGAGATGCGGATGCGGCCAAACTCGCCCACCACGCATCCGCGCTGCCCGTCGAAGGCGATGCCATTCCAGGCGGTGTCCTCCCCGTGCGCCGCGGATTGCCAGCTCTTTCCATAATCGCGGGAGCGCAACAGCACACCGCCACTGCCAGCCGCCCAGGCGCCGCCGTCCTGACTGACGTGGACGCGCATCAGCTTGTTGCTGATGGCCGACTTCGGTGCCTGCGCCTGCTCCCACGAGTGCCCCGCGTCTTCCGTCGTTAGAACCACGCCTTCGTTGCCTACGGCAACAGCCCGGCGCGCGTCCCAGGCGGCGACATCCTGCAGCGTCTCGTGGCTGGCCGCACGTTGCTTGCGCCAGTTCTGCCCGGCATCTTCGCTGTGCAGGATCTTCCCATTGGAACCAACTGCCCACATGGGCCCATTAGGCAGGGCGACGATGCCGAAGAAGGCATCACCTCGTTCGACGAGCGGTTGCTCGACAGGCTTGCCGACCGGCTTGGGCTTGACGAAGAGGCCGGCATAAAGGAGTCCCCCAATAATGGCGAGGGGTAATCCCGACAGGATGATGCGTTTGATGCGTTCCATGACTCATGTCTTCTTTCTGAAAAGGACACCTAAAGGCTGCTTGTGTGGGCGGCACATGGCACGCGTAGGCAATGCACCCCGCGGCTTGCCATCGCGTGCGCACATGCCTGCCGTGGGCGAATGCCGCCCTGCAGGGTTGCACTGCGCTTCTTTGCTGAATCTGATAAATAGGCACTCGCGGCACAATCGCAGAGTTGAGTCTTTGCCGCGGCGCCTAGGTGAACACTAGGCAGCGCGGGGTCTTGGCATCCGTGCCGAGTATGTGAAGTCGTACATGGTGTCTCCTAGCCTTTGGTTGGCAGCGGATGCGCGCATGCGCTCCGCCGTCTCTTACCGTTTTTCTCTCTGTAGCGTGCGCTGCAAGCTGGAAGAATGGCGCCTGAAACCCTCAGCTCGCAGCAGAATTAGCGCTTTGCAGCGCTCGCTCCAACTCTTCGTGCAAGATGCGTGGATTCGCGTGGGGAGCAAATTGAATGAAGCGTTCCACCTCTACCCGTTCGAGCAATCCTGCGCGGTAATAAGGGTCATCGGCGATTAACGACTCCGCCTGTTCCCTGTCGGCACAGTTGACGGCGAGGAACAACCCTTGCGGGCGCAGATCCTCCCCACACAAGGCACCGGCGCAGACAATCCCTGGCAACTTGGAGATGACGTGGCGGATGTGTTCAGGCCGAAGCTTAAGGCGCGTCTCCTCCATCTGCTGGCGAAAGTACGCGCGAATAATGTATGACATGGCAAATTCCCTCCACTGGGGCGCTCAGGCATCCGGCCCTGAGC
This sequence comes from Cupriavidus sp. 01L45, assembly GCF_056399885.1. Classification (NCBI taxonomy): domain Bacteria; kingdom Pseudomonadati; phylum Pseudomonadota; class Betaproteobacteria; order Burkholderiales; family Burkholderiaceae; genus Cupriavidus; species Cupriavidus sp. 01L45. Next base: position 29,962 of record NZ_JBFTSG010000047.1, read on the forward strand.
TTGGGTAACGGGATTAGTATCGGCGTCGCTAAAAATCATAGCTGCGCCGGCAACAGCGTCTTTAGCGTCAGCTACTCAGGCCGGGCCGGCCCCTTCGTACGCACGCTGCAACAGCTCGCGTATCGGCCCTCGTTCAATCGGACGCGGATTGGGATAGGGCGTCTCCACCACCAAATCGGCTGCGCGATCGAGGCCGAGGCCTGGCATACCGATTTCGCGCAACGAACGCGGTACGGTAAGCGACTCACCAAGTTCACGCAGCCCGGCAGGCGCGTGTTCTCGCCCCAGCGCACGCGCAATACGTGCCATCGCCTGTGGCGCCGCCGCAGCGTTATAGGCGAGCGCGTAAGGTAAAATGACGGTGTGCACTTCTCCGTGCGGCAGGTTGAAACTACCGCCCAGCGTATGGCATAGCTTGTGGTGCACCCCCATCTGCACGTTACCTAACACGGTGCCGCACAGCCAGGCACCATACAGCGCGTCACTACGGGCGTCGACATCTGTGGCATCGAGCCTCAGACGCGGTAATGCATTCGCGAGGGCACGAATTCCTTCTTCTGCCATCAAGCTATAGACTGGATTGCCGTCGCGAGCGTACAGCGCCTCGGCGGCATGCGCGATGGCATTCATCCCACTCGTCATGCTGATGGCCTGGGGCAACGTCAGCGTCAGCTCCGGGTCATAAATCACGCCGCGTGGCATCACGCGCCAGTCCCGCCCGGTCTTCTTGATTCCCGCATCGGTAATCCCGTACAGCGGCGTCATCTCTGAACCAGCATAGGTCGTCGGCAAGGCGATGATCGGCAGGTTCGATTCGAGCGCGATCGCTTTGGCGAGACCGATGGTCGATCCCCCACCGGCGGCGACGCATCCGTCGGCGCCCAAGCTCTTCGCGGCATCGACTGCCGCGCGTGCGACGTCGACAGGCACGTGCATTACTGCCTTGCCATAGACGCCAACACATTGATCGCCCAAGATGTCCGCCAACTGCTGACCAAGAGCGACCTGCTCAGGCGTGGTCAGCACCAGCACCCGCTTGACCCCGAGTTGCTCCAGTTCGCGCGGCAGGAAGTGGCGCGCCCCGCCGCCAAAGACAACGCGGGCTCCGTGGGTTTCGTGCACAAAGGGCTGCATGCTAACGGCTCCGGGCGGAATTAAAGTGGACTTGCGACGCGCTCTGGTCCACGGTGGCCCTGGCATAGCCGATTTCGACATCGCGGATGCCATGCTCCGTGCCAGCCTCCACCTTCAAAGTCACGTCAGCACCCACCGTTTGGAATTGTGCGGCTGATTCCCGCACACTCTTCGCAGGTACGAACGGGTCCTGCTCCCAGGTTGAAAACAGCACGGGCATTCCTTGAAAATTGCGATGCGAAGTGTCGCGTAGCATGCCCTGCGGGCCGATCAATCCGCCGGTGAATGCGACTAACGCGCGGTAACGTCGTCGTTGACGCCAGACAAACTCGCTGCAAAGACACGCGCCCTGCGAAAACCCCATCAGGACCTGGGACTCGTATGGGAAACCAAGCATCCGCAGTTCCTCCGACAGCGTATCCAGGCGTTCAAGCGCCTGCGAAAGCCGCGGCTCATTGACCTCAAGTGGTTCGATGAAACGCTCCGGGTACCAGGAATTTTCCGCCGCCAACGGTGCAAGCCATGCGATGTCTGGGCGCGCAAAACGGCTGACCACCATCTCCTGCATCAGCGCGGGCGACTGGCCACGGCCATGCACAAGGATGACAGCAAGCGCCGCATCGCGCGCTGCGGCTGCTCCGAAGCTACTTACCGGTTGATGCATATGAGGATTGGCGTATTGCATGTGGCGTTGCGCGGGGTGTTCCAGTAGCGTGCAGTCGGACGCAGCTTGTGCGCCCGCTCGGACTCAGTACTTCAAGGTCTCCAGCGATTCCATGATCGTCTTGCGCTGGCTTTCGAACTGGGGTGCGATCTGCAGTTCGGTGCCGAGCTTCTCGTACGGTTCGTCGATCAGGAAGCCCTCGGGCTTGGATACTGTGGCCTCGAACATCGCGCCGCTGGGCGTGCGCACGTAAATCGATTCGAAGTACCCGCGGTCCTTGCGCTCGGAGGTGTCGGTCAAACCCATGCCCTCGAGCCTGGCCTTGACCAGGTCCTGGACAACATGGTCCGCTACCTGGAACGCGCAGTGATGCACGGTGCCCTCGCCATAGGTCCAGCTCGCCTGGGGCATGCTCGTTTCCAGGGCAAAGTCGACGAACTTGCCGGAGCCGCCCTCGCCGAATGCATAGCGAGCGTACTTGCCGTCTCGCGCCACCTCGCGGGCAGACCAGCCGTCCTGCATGAACTCCTGCGAAGGTTCCATCTCCCGCACGTTCACTGCGATGGTGTGCAGGCCGCGGATTGCTAACTCGGCCGGCACCTCGCCATTGGAGTAAGGCTTGCGAGCGTCGTCGGCGATACCGATCAGCTCGTACTCGATGCCACAGGGATGCGCGAACGTTATGACCTGCTCGCCAAAACGCTCGGAGCGACCAACCTCAAAGCCGTGGTCGGCCAGGCGCTTCTCCCAGAACGGAATGGCTGACGCTGGCACCGATAGCGCCAAGTTGCCGATCTGCCCGGCCCCACGCTTGCCCTTCCGGCCGAAATGAGCTACCGGGAAGCAGGTGATCAGCGTGCTCTCCTCGCCGAGGTCATTGCCGTAGTAGAGGTGGTAGAACGGCGTACCGCCATCGTAGATCAGGGTCTTCTTGACGCTCTTGAGTGAGAGCACCTTGGTGTGGAAGTCATAGTCTTCCTGGGCCGTGCCGACATTCAGGGTGATATGGTGATGGCGCTGAATGGAATGATTTGCTTGGGTCATTTTTGTCTCCTCCTACTGCGGATTGGATGGTACGAAAAATCAGGAAGACTTCGCGTGCCGTTTGGGGATGGTCACTCCGCCGAATGTTCAGGCGTCATCGCGCCGTCGACCAGATCCCAGATGAATCGTCCCGAAGGCTCGCGTTGTTCTTCGGCAATATGAGCGATCAAGCCAGCCGCGCGGCTAAGGACAGCGAAGCCGCGCATGAGCGCTGCGGGGATGCCGATATCGCCCAGGATGGCGGCGATTGCACCCGTTGCATTGATCGTTATGTGACGTCCGGCTGCAGCGTCGACCTCGGCAGCCAGTTGCTCCAGCGCTGCACAATGTGGTCCGTGGGTACCGACTTCGCGCGCCAGCTTCAATAGCGCAATCGCACGCGGGTCGTCTGGCCGATGCAGGTGGTGGCCAAAGCCTGGCACCGCTTCCCGCCGCGTGCGGAAGTCCTGGGCAATACGCTGCGCTTCGGTCGGCCCTTGGTTGCCGGCATCCACGATGCGACCGAGGAGCTCGGCTGCCGGCTCCATCGTACCGACGAAGCGGCTGGCTACGGCCAGCAGGCCAGCTGCGACGCCAGCCTGGAGATTTTCCGGTGAACTCGCGTAGATCATGCGCGTAGCGATCGCGCTAGGCGTCATACCGTGCTCCATCAGCGTCACGAGCACGGCTTCGACAATCCGGCGCTGCGCCGCTGTCGGCACGATGCCAAAGGTCTGCTTCATGAAGACATCAACGAAGCTGACCTGGCCGAGCAGGTCGCCTACCAGATCATCGTCGCCATAATAGACAGCCTGCGTGGTGTAGTGGCAGAGCTTCGTGCGTGCCGCTTTGGCTTCGTTCGGATTGGTCATTAGTGGCTCCGATTGCTCAGGATGGTCTCGCGAACCGCAGGCTTTAGTACCTTGCCGACTGAACTACGCGGCAGCGCTTCGAACAGATGTACGTGCTTGGGCGTCTTGACCGAGCCGAGTTCGCGCTTGACAAGAGCGACGAGTTCGTTGGTGTCGACGCTCATTCCCGGACGCAATTGCACGGCAGCATGGACGGCCTCTCCCCACTTCGCGTCCGGGATGCCGACCACCGAACAATCCGCGACAGCCGGGTGGGCCGACAGCACCACCTCGACATCGCTGGGATAAACATTGAAGCCACCGGTGATGATCACATCGCGAATGCGGTCCCGCAGGAATAGGAAACCACGCTCGTCGAAGATCCCGGCATCGCCTGTACGCAGCCAGCCATTGACCAGTGTCTTGCGTGTTTCGTCTTCCGCCTTCAGGTAGCCGCTCATCACCAGATCGCCGCGTACCGCGATCTCGCCCTCTTCCCCGGCTTTAAGCGGGGTACCCTTCTTGTCGACGATGGCCACCCGGGTGAGCAGCGATGGTTTCCCCACGGAGGCCAGGTTCTCACCGGCCATGTCAGCGGGCGGGAGGAATGTGATGATCTGGGGCGCCTCGGTCTGGCCAAACGAGGTGCACAGGACGGAGCCGAACACAGACTGAGCGTCGCGGATCTRCTCCGGTCGCATCGGCGCGCCGCCATATACGAGATAGCGCAAGGCGCGCAGTGGACGGGGCGAGCGGCGCTGCTCCTCCACCAGCGAAAGAATCAGTGTGGGCGGCGCGAAGAACAAGGTCGCGTCGTGCGTACTTGCGGCGTCGAGCAGCGCAGAGGCCTTGGCGTACTCCGGAAATATCAGCGCTCCGCCAGCCCCCAGTACGGGGAGCATGTATGTCGAAGTGCCATGGGTAATCGGAGCAGCGACCAGATATCTATCATCCGGAACCAGGCCGAGTTCGTGGACCTGGGTTGCGATATTGGTGTTCCATGCGCGCAGAGGCTGGATGACCCCCTTCGGGTACCCAGTGGTGCCCCCGGTAAACTTGATAGCCTGCGGTTCGTCAAGACCAATCCCGCCACGCGAGTGCGGGCCCATCATCACGGCAGCTGTCTCACCCTGACAGCGCATCAAATCCTCAAGCGGCCGCAGGCGCGCGGAGATGCCAGCCAACCGTTCTGCCATGTCGGCATCGGCAAGCACGAGCGACGGCTCGACAAACTCGACGATGCGGTGCAATTCAGGGTCGCCATTGCGCGGGTTCAGCGGCACCCATACCTTGCCTGCAGCCAGAATGGCCAGGATGCCCACCAAATGATCCACGGTGTTTGCCGCCCCTACGCAGACAAGGCTGYGAGGAGCCGGGTCGATGGCCGTGAGTGCGGCCGCCCGTTCGAGCACCATACGCGCCAGTTCACGGAAGGAAAGTTCGCCAGCAGGACTGATGATGGCCACCCGGTTCGGATGCCGGTCAACGGCGCGCCACAGGAAGTCGATGGGGTACATGCTCAGGGTATCTCCAGTAAACGAAGGCGATGGGATGCGGGACGAACCGACCCGTCATCGCATCGATGGCCGAACTATAGAAGTTTGTTCGAACATTCGAATATTAGGAATAACCCTGCCTACCATGGTAAAATTTATGGTCCTCAGAGCAGGCAGTTTGCCCTCCGCCCCGCGACGACAGGCCGAAAATACCTATCGCTTTGAACGCCATGCAAGACGAGATCGAAGCCTATTCAGCCGCCCTGGCTACTACAGCTCCCCGCCACCTTGACCTGGCGCGCACCCTGATGCAGAACATCCACAACGGCCATCCTGCCGTGGGCGAACTGCTCCCGACTGAAGCTGAACTGTGCGAAAAGTGGAATTTGAGCCGCTACGCTGTGCGACAGGCGGTGCAGAAATTGTGCAGCCTCGGCTTGGTTACCCGACAGGCCGGCGTCGGTACGCGCGTTGTCTCCGACCGCCCCCAGAGTCGCTTCCTGCAGGTAATGGACTCGCCTGCCGACCTCGTCGGCTACGCCAAAGGTACAACGCTGCGCAAGTCGGCCTACGAACGCATAGAAGCCGACGAGGCCCATGCAGCCTTGCTGCGCTGCGCGCCTGGGGCAAGTTGGTTGCACATTGCCGGCACGCGATATGGCGGGGCACCCGCAAACGAAGCAATCGCACTTGTTGACATCTACGTCGAGGGGGCTTTCAGTGAACTGCCCCCGCTAGGAGAAACACTGGCCGTTCCCGTGTACACGATGGTCGAAAAGCAATACGGCATCAAAGTAACGCGAGTCGAGCAGGAAGTGCAGGGATTGCTGATCGAAGGCACACAAGCCGATGTCCTGAAAGTACCGGAAAAATCGGCTGGGTTGCGCATCATCCGGACCTATTTCTTACGCGACAAGGTGATCGCGGTGACGACGGGGGTTCACCCGGCGAGCCGCTTCAGCTATTCAACGACGTATCAGCTGACGCAGACTGTCGGATAGGCGGAGGAACAGTACACTGATATGGATTGACCGTGTCAATTGCTGAGTTCCTGGTTCATCCCCAGCTTCTTTCCACTCCCATGGATCTTCGAGTCGCCCGCAGATTGAGTGCTGCTTGAATAACTTTTCCGCCCGTTTAAACGGCCAGTCTCAAGTAAATTATCGGCATTCGTGAAGTGTAGTAATGATGGGGCTTCCGCAATTTGTGTGACGTCTGTTGAAGATCGAGGTTAATGCGACCCACGCTCAACGTTCATGCGACTGTAGCTTTTTTACGCTCAGCATTCATGCGACTGTATCTTTTCAATACGAAACGATGTCCCTGTGGCGCGTTGCGTGCGCTCTTCGAAGCAGCCGATTAAAGTTGTCAAGCTTAAGGTAGTACCAGTGCCAGGTAGTCGTTTCAAGCTTGCCGGGATGTTGCACGCACGTTGAAAAATTTGGATCCTGCCACTCGCGCTTCCAGAACGGCGAACAGATATCGTGAACTGTAGTAATGTTGGTACGTTTTCGTAGTAATGTTGGTACGCTCCATGGGCTGTACCGGTTTCGTCTCTCACGACTCAAGTCTTCTCACTGCAGCAATTCAGGCAGCAATGCGACAACTTGCCGGTCGGCCTTCATCGCAACAACGATCTGGCGGCTTTGCCGTTCGACGCACCCTTCCTTTCCGCCAGCTTCATGAGAAGCTCACGCGAATGCTCATGCTGTTCGAAAACGTCACCGACGTACCCTGACTCTCACACTGCTCTGGGCCTCCGCTTGCCGTTGGGCGGCCCAACGCCTTGAAATGGTAGGTCTGCTCGGCGGACTAACACCTGCCGCTGCGCATCGCTTCCGGATTTCGACGCAGAGCTCGAGAAGAGGATGCGTGAGATGACGCTGTCGTGGCAGCCAATCGGTAAGCACGTTACTCACGATCTTTTCGACCGGCGCTGCTAGATGCCTCTCCACCCCCGCCTTGGGACCTGGGTCATGACGTATCAACGCGCTCGCCACAGGATCCGCGAGGAATCGCCGGCGCAAGCGATAGATCGTAGACCTATGGACTCCCAGCAACTCGCCAGCCTTCTTGGCTTCCTGACGCGAGAGAGGCCCCCTCCCCAGCGGATGTAAGACCCTCACAATCGCCCGCTCGCGCTCCGTTGCATTCGTGTCCGTCATGTTCAATTCCGTGGTCTTACCCGCCCGAGACGATTTGCTGAGCGGAGGCTTGACTCTCGCATTGCCCGCCGCCTCTGCCTTCCGATGGGCGGCCCAGCGTCGCGAAATAGTAGCTCTGCTGGGCGGACAAACACTCGCCCCCGCGCATCGCTTCCGGATCTCGACGCAGATCTCAAGAAGCGGATGTATGAAATAAGGCTGGCGTGGCAGCCAATCGGTAAGCACTTCTTTCACGATATTCTCAACCGTCGCTGCAAAAAAAAGATCTCCCGCCTTGGGTCCCGAGCTATGCGGTATCAACGCGCTCGCTACAGGATTCGCGAGGAAGCGCCGCCGCAAGCGATACACAGAAGAACAATGGAGCCCAAGCAATTCCCCAGCCTTCGTAGCTCGCTCACGCGAGAGGGGACCAATCCCCAGCGGACGTAAGATCCTCACAATCGCCCGTTCTCGCTCCGTGACAATTCGCACCGCCATGTTCAAGTCAGCGGGCTTACGCACCCGAGGCGATCGATTGAGCGGAGCAACCGGCGTGGCGGTATCAGGAGACGGGCGTGGTATCCACACTTTCGCTGGAGCGGACTCGGTCAGGCCCGGCACAAGGATCGGCAAGACCATGATCTATACCTCCGGCTGGACGGTCTGTTGCGCGGCGACGTAGCCGGACTCCCGCACTGCTCGCTCCCAATGCGCCGAATCTAGTACCAATCCCGCACTGTCCCACTGAGGGCCATTCAGTAGCACCGACTCAACTGCACGACTAAAGTAATCCATATGCAGTTCGATCGGCCCAGCCAGTTGCGCGACCGTGTGGGCGTTCACGAAGCCATTCCACAGCGCCGCGGCCGATTGCTCCAGTCTTAAGCCGGCGGCGTATGCATCGGGATAGAAAAAGGCCGTGAAGGTGCTCCCGGTGTCCTCTGGATAGCGCGTCATGTCGTAACTAGCCAGGCAGGTTGCTGCTTCAACGGCGCCTGTAATGCCCCTGAAGTGCAGTTGCTCGATCATGAAGCGAGCGACGATTTGCTCGTCACCGGAGAGCTGATATTTCGCCTTCTGTTCCATCAGTTGCGGCTGCCCTACCAGAAAGGTGATCAGGCGCACGCCGTGGTGGGCGAGCTGATCATGGACGTCGCGCAGCCATTCCAGTGCGTGCTTGGAAAGTCGCTGTGCTTCGTCGCAAAAGAGCACGACAATGTGACCCGAGCGCATTTGTAGTTGTTCGTTAATCCGACGCATCAAAGCGAAGCGCTTGTCCGCAATGAACCTGGGTTGTGGGTCCCTGATACCAGCGGCGCTCAACAATGCACTGAAGAACGCCCCCTCGTAGTCGGTGCGATGATATTCGCAGGACATCCTTAGCACGAGGATGTCACCCCGGTTCCTGCCTAGGTGCAATGCCAAATAGTCAATTGCGTGAGTCTTGCCCATGCGAGGTCTGGCGTAGATTAACGCGCCCGGGATCAATACGCGCACGCAGTGTTCGACGAGGTCGACGAAGCCTTCGATCGCTGCCGTCGCCACCCGATAGTGCCGGCGAGCAAGCGGGTGATTGTGCACCGTCAGGTCTGCCGGATTCACCGTCGTTGCATGAGGCGTGCGGCTGGCTGCGCGGACTCGGGTCGCGCTGACACGTGCACGCGGTGCGCCTTTCGAGGCCGTGGTGGTCTTCTCGTTCATGCCTGCTCCTTGCCGGCGAGATCAGTCCCTCTTCGCCCTTCATGGCCGGCTATAGTCGGGCCCGGCCAGCGCCCGTTTGCGCGCGTGCCCCAATGATCAGCGGGAGTACCCCCTGGTAATGCGCAACGCCTTGCCTTTAACGGGACCCTTGGCCAGTGGCGAAGGCGGCTGTTCGGGTGTCACAGTTTCACTTGCGGAATCCGTGGGAGGGGGCTTTGCTGTCCGGCGCTCGCGCTGCACCTGCGCGATGTCGCTGGCCGCCCTCCTACGCTTTTTGGCCTGCTTGCGTCTGAGGGCCAGGAAGACCTCGATGGGATTGTCGCCGGGGCCGAAGTCAAGCTCGCGCGCTCGCTTGGCCTTGAAGATTTGCTGGCGCACTCGCAGCGAGTGCGGTTCGTCACGCCACTTGCCGCTAGCGAACAGACTGCCCAACATGTGGCCGTCTTCAGTACTGGCCCACAGCTGTCGCAAGTCTGACGGGTCATAGTGGATGCGCAGCCGCTGGCCGATCAAGCCACTGCTTCGGGCAAGCTTCTGGCTCGTGTAGCGCACGTGATAGAAGGTAATGTATGGTCGTTCACCGCGGCCGAGGTTTCCATGGACGCGACACAGTACCGGGTCATGCAGCTGTTCGGGATGTTCCCGTAGCGGCTTGGGGATCAGACGCAATCGGATCGCGTCGCGACCGATGCCAAGCACGTGCCGGTGCATCATCTCCAATGGGGTGAGCCCCCCCAGACCAGCGTGAGGCGAGCCGTGGTAGTTCCACACCGTCACATGCAGCAGCTCCTCCAGTTCCTGCGTGGTGACGAGTAACCGCAGAGTGTCGTCCGGGTCGCGCAGACGTTTCAGCATGACCTTTGCCGCATCCTTTCCTCGTATCGCGCCGGGGAGCCGCCGCGAAAGTGTTGCGGTGACCGTGCCAAAGTAGCGCTCGATAAATGGTCGGTCATCGGGCTGATACGCCGGACCGAAATCGGCCGCGCAACCCAACGCCTCGCAGACGACATCGAGGCTGGTGGCCGCCAAGTGCGCTCGCGCATTGTCTAGCCGGATCTGTCGCCAGCAGGCGTAGCTGGTTTGCTCCAAGACCTGCGAGACGAAACCACCGGTAGGCAGCAGGCGCAGGCCCGGCAGCGTGAGTTCGGGGACCTTCGCCGGCGTCACGGCGCGTTTGAAGGTTTCGATGGCGTCAAAGCGGTTACATTCGCGCGAGAGCGAAAGCGTGTAGCCCAAAAGACAGCGCGTAGCAACATCGATGATGGCCAGCAACCATACGCGCTCGATCTCATAGCTTTGTTCGCCGCCTAGTGGATCGTTGTCGATTACCTTCAGGCGCACGTCCATCTTATGGGCGTCAAACTCGACCGTATCGAACGCGTCAGCGCTACCCCGCTCAGGCAACTGCCGCAGCGCCGATGCGGGCTTGATCCTTTGGCCGGCAGCGCGCGCAGCCAAATCGAAATCGTCTTGCAACCATCCCCTGAGTGTACGGGCCAAGGAACGAGCAGCTCTGTCATGCTGGCTCAGCGGATAGTCGCCAGCGCCGAGACCCAATTCACGGCAGGACTGGTGGAAGCGCTGTATCACTGCCTTGAGGCCTACCAGACGGCCTTTCTCACCAGGCTGCAAATGGACCTTTCTCGTTTCGATCTCTTTGCGCAACTGCTCGGCCAGATTATGGTGACGCTGCAGCAACTGTCCGAAGACTCCTGCGTTTCCCGCTGTGCTGTGCACCAGCACATGAGGCGCCCTGTTCCGTTCATAGGCCTGTACGTGAACATGCGGTACCAATGCGCGATAGCCCCACAGGCGGCCGTCCGGGTGTGCGCTTAGTGCGCGACGGACCATACGGTGTAGCGTGGAACKGTGGATGCCCCAGGTCTTGTAGATATGCAAAAGAGAACTGCCGCTGGCATAGGCCTCAACAGCGTCGCGGCGCTGTCCAAACGTCGTCCGCGCTTCACCCGTGAGAGCACGCTCGTCCAATTGGGGCCAATCCGACAAACGAATTGCGTTCGGATCGATTCCGCGAGACGGATCGACCATTTGCACACCCCCTATGCCCTTTGAAAGGAAGTCGCTCCGCTCAATGCCGCTGCCACCAAGTCAGGACTGACAACGCGGCCGGATGCCAACAAGGCAAAAAGCGAAGCCTCCACGCTCGCCGGGTCGTATTCGGCGAAGCGCTCAAGGATCGCATCCAACGCCCTCGGTTGATTCAGGAAGACCACGATAGCCTGCTCGAGCACAGGGGCGCGGAATCGACGGTAACTGACGAGGTAAGGGACAATGCCCGACCAGTTGGCGATCGGCACTGTCCAGGCCTGCAGTTCAGTTTGATGGATGACGCGGACAGGGAGACCATGCAAGGTACTCGGGGGTTCATCAGGTCCGGGCTCGTTACCATCTTCTGCACGACGACGCTCTATCAGCCAGAACTCCCCAGCACGCGCATCTCTGATTTGCACCCAGAAATCAATCACCGCGCTGCCCGCGTCGCCGACCTGGGCCGGTCGCTCGGTGAACGTTTCGATGGCGGGATTGGCTTCGACCATCAGCCAGGTCCGATAGGCGTCATAGCTGCCGAGACTCAACCGACGCCCAAGCTTTGGGCTGAACACCTCAATGCGCCGCCGCCATCCATTGCGTGCAAAGGCTAGTGGGTGACTGTACAGGCGCGAGGGATCGTCAAGGTCAGACACTGTAGTAAAGATGCTACCAAGTGATGGACCGGTGATAGTTCCAACATTACTACTCCGCGCCGGAAAGTACCAACATTACTACTCCGCGCCGGAAAGTACCAACATTACTACTCGCAAAATCGTCGCAATGTTGGTACGCGTGTCCGCACATGAATGGCTACCCTCTTGATTTTATTAATTTTTCTCTCAGTCCCAGACGTACTACTCTTACTACACTTCACGTCATTCGCCCTGCTGTTGCCTTCCAGCAACGGTCGAAAAGCGTACTTGCGGACGAAATCCGGATAGAAATMAGAGCGGTTGGACTGTGTGATTGGTCTCGCATATGGTGAGCACCGGTCGCACGATCTCTGATCCTCAACAGAAGCTGCAAAAGCGCTTCCCGCAGACCTTTCCGAAGAGTCCTGCGCCCAAGGTGCCGCTCAAGATCGGCATCTTCGAGGACCTGGTCCAACACGCGCAGGAACTTGGCCTGACGGAGTCGGTGTTGCGCGACGCGATCCGGACCTGGTGCCGCGGGACCCGCTACTGGACCTGCCTGGTGGAAGGCGCACCGCGCGTGGATCTGGCGGGTCAGGCGGCGGGACACGTTGCCCAGACCGATGCGAAGCGGGCGCGGGGACTACAAACCCAACTTGCGGCGCGCGCGTTATCTCGACCCGAAACCGCGTCGAAACCCGGCTGAACTGGGATAGGCGCGCGCCTTGTCGGCTCGGACGTCGTGCGACCACAGATCACAGACCTAGATACGCCAGCGTCGGCACGATGACGAACCCGCGCGAGCGCCCCGGGTTTCGACGCAAGGCCACCGCCCATCACGGCGGCGAGAATGGATCTCGGCTAGCGGATGTCGGCACCCCACGAAAATAGTCGGCACGAGCGCCGCCGCGGTGTTTCTGCCAGTCTTCCGACAATTTGAGGCGGGGTTAGCATCTTGTCGATTAATTGCGTTTTAGCCCCAAGGCAGCCTAGTCATCATCGGCATCCGTGGGGGGCGCACCAGCATTCACTGCTCGCGTTCGGCTCGCCGTTGAGCGTGCCCAGCGTACTTGTGCTGTGCCATACGCTTCCAACTTTCTCGTGGATCGATAGCAACGAGACGCGAGCAAGCTTGGCTTCGTCGAAGCCCAAGGCGTAGACCACGACCCGCGCATCTTGACCGCTCGGCCGGGGCCACGCGGAGTCCTCGAAAGCCCTCTGAGCCGGGGGATGCCAACTTGGGAGGAAGTAGCGATGGCCCTGTGCCGGCCATTGATACCGTAGAGGAGAAGGCATTTAATCGTATAGACGAAGGCCGGACGGGAAGAGAGCGATATGCACTGCACCAACTGCGGTTCCGAAAGCCCCGCTGGAGCCAGATTCTGCAAGGATTGCGGTGCGAGGCTTTCCCGGCACTGCCCGAAATGTGGTCATGAATCGGGTTCCGCCGACAAGTTTTGTATCGAATGCGGCGTGTCCCTTGCCTTCTTCTCCGAGTTGCCGCCCGGCGGCGCCCAGTCGACGGCTCCCGCCCCCATAGACTACACGCCACGCCACCTGGCCGAGCGCATTCTGGCCGAACAGGCTGCCATGGAAGCCAGGGGAGCACCATCTGGTGAACGCAAGACCATCACTGCCCTGTTTGCCGACATGGCCGGCTCCACGGCGCTGATCCACGATCTGGACCCGGAAGAGGCACGCCGCCTGATCGATCCCGTCGTGGCCCTGATGATGGAGGCCGTGCACCACTATGAGGGCTATGTGGCCAAGTCCCTGGGCGACGGCATACTGGCCCTGTTCGGCGCGCCCATCGCCCATGAAGATCATCCCCGGCGAGCACTGTATGCGGCGCTGCGGATGCAGGAAGCCATGCGCCGTCACAGTGACCGCATCCGTCTCGAACAAGGCATACCGCTTCAGATTCGGGTGGGGATCCACACCGGAGAGGTGGTGGTACGTTCCATCCGAAGGGACGACCTGCACACGGACTACGATCCGGTAGGACACACGATCAACATCGCCTCACGGATGGAGAGCATCGCCACGCCGTCGTCCATTCTCGTGAGCGAGGCGACCTGCAAGCTGACCGAGGGATATTTCGACTTCAAAGCCCTGGGGGCGACCCAGGTGAAAGGCATTCCGGAGCCGCTTGCCGTCTATGAGGTGTTGCGCCTCGGTGTGTTGCGCACACGCCTGCAAGTGGCTCAGCGTCGCGGCTTGGCTCGGTTCGTGGGACGCGAGGGCGAACTGGAGCAATTGCATGGTGCATTGGCTCGCGCCAAGGCAGGACTCGGACAGATTGTCGGGGTGGTTGGCGACGCCGGGGTCGGAAAATCTCGGCTGTTCCACGAATTCAAGGTGCTGTCGCAGCGAGGCTGCATGGTGCTGGAGACCTTCTCGGTCTCGCACGGCAAGTCCTTTGCCTTTCTGCCATTGATCGAGCTGGTGAAGAACTATTTTCAGATCGAGGCGCACGACGATGAACGGAGGTGCCGGGAGAAGGTCGCAGGCAGGGTGCTGATGCTGGACCGTACACTGGAAGACCTGCTGCCTTACCTGCTCTACTTGCTGGGCATCAGCGAGCCTGGTTCGGCATTACCGAACATGGACCCTCGGATCCGGCGCCAGCGCACGTTCGAAGCGATCACACGCCTGTTGGTCCGCGAGAGCCGCAACCAGCCACTCGAACTGCTGTTCGAGGACCTGCAATGGTTGGACAGCGAAACAGAGGCCTTCCTCGATGTCCTCGTCGACCACCTGCGAGACGCCAGGATTCTGCTCATGCTGAACTATCGGCCCGAGTATCAGCATGACTTGAGGCACAAGAGCGGCTACACCCAGTTGCGGCTGGATCCATTGGGTCAGGTAGAGGCTCAGGAACTGCTCACTGCCCTGCTTGGAGATGAACCCTCGCTCACGCCTCTCAAGACACTTATCCAGGACAAGACTGAGGGCAATCCCTTTTTCATGGAGGAAGTGGTGCAGACCTTGTCTGAGGAGAAGGCACTCCTCGGCGAGCCTGGCCATTACCGCATTGAGAAGACCCCAACTGCGCTACATATCCCGACCACGGTACAGGGCGTACTGGCTGCCCGCATCGATCGGCTGCCCCGTGCCGAGAAGGACTTGTTGCAGAGCCTTGCCGTGATCGGGAAGGAGTTTTCCCTGAGTCTGATCCAGCAGGTTGTCGCGCAGTCGGATGACCAACTGCGCCACCTCCTGGCCCATCTGGAAGCTGGCGAGTTCATTTACGAGCGGCCCGCGTTTCCCGACACAGAGTACACGTTCAAGCATGCGCTGACCCAGGAAGTCGCAGGCAACTCCCTGCTGATGGAACAACGCACCGCGCTGCATGAACGCACGGCCCAGGCAATTGAGACCCTCTTCCAGCATCAGCTGAAAGACTACTACAGTGAGCTGGCGCGGCACTATAGCCTTAGCGGCAATGATCCGAAAGCTGTGGAGTACCTTCAGCGCACCGGACAGCAGGCCATCCAGCGCTCAGCCTATCAGGAAGCGATCCGCCATCTGAATGCAGCCCTGGAACTGCTCAAACGCCAGCCCGATACGCCCGACCGCACACGCCAGGAGCTCACTTTGCGACTTGCCATCGGGCCGGCGTTGATTGCTGCGAGAGGATTTGCCTCATCTGAGGTGGAGGCGACTTACAGCCGTGCCTTGRCACTGTGCGGCGAGGTTGGGGAAACACCACAGCTCTTTCCAACGCAGGTGGGATTGCGAACCTATTTCTCTCTGCGAGCAGAACATGGAAAGGCATACAAGCTAGGGAAGCAACTTCTTGGCCTGGCCGAGAGCGCGAAAGACCCGGATTTATTGGGGGAAGCGCATGTCTTGCTTGGAACAACCCTGTATTACTCGGGTAAATTCAGGGCCGCGGATGCCCATTTGATCGATGCGCTGGCAATTTACGGCTCAGAACCGCGCCACCCGCACCCCAACTTTCATGGCGTGGATCCGGAAGTGCGTGCGCTATCCACCTCGGCCCTCGTCCGCTGGACTCTCGGCTATCCTGAACAGGCCAGCAAGAGAGCGCAGGAGTCTTTTGCGCTGGCCCGCAACCTTTCCCACCCGTTCAGTCTGGCGCACACCTTCTGCCTGGCGGCGGAGTTGCATCAGTTCCGCCGTGATCTCAAACTCACGCAGGAATACGCCGACGCCGCAATCGCGCTCTCGACCGAACAAGGCTTCCCGTTCTGGCTTGCGTGGGCGACCATCCTTCGCGGTTGGGCGCTGACCGAGCAGGGACAGCATGAGGAGGGAATCGCGCAGATCCACCAGGGGCTGTCCGCCTATCACGCCACGGGGGCAGCGTTGGGGCATTCTCATTTCCAGGAACTGCTGGCCCAGGCCTATGGACGCATGGGACAGCTCGAGTCAGGCCTGAGCGCGCTGGCCGAGGCGGCAGACGCGGTGAAAAGGGCCGGAGAGCACTTTTGCGAAGCCGAGTGGCATCGCATCAAAGGGGAGTTGATATTTCAAGATTCGAGTCCCCACGATCTCAAGGCTGTGAGTGACACGGAAGCCGAAGCGTGTTTTCGCAATGCGATCGCGATAGCCCGCCAGCAGAATGCCAGGTCATTTGAGTTGCGGGCAACGCTGAGTCTGGCACGGCTCTGGCGGCAACAAGGCAGGACGGAGCCGGTCAATGCGTTGCTGGATGGGATCCGAAGCACATTCACCGAGGGTTTCGATAGCCCGGATATGCAGGATGCCATGGTCGCGCACTGTTGACTGGCAGTCGTTCCGCGATTGGCTTGTGGCGTGGTCTTGGAGGGCCTCTAAGTTGGGGTCATCGAATGGAAGTCCCTTCCATTCGATGACCCGAGCAACTGCACACACTGTTTGCCTTGAGCAATCTGTGGATGATGCGCCGACGAAGTTTGCAGGCAGCCAAGGGATGAGTGCGCCCGGAATCGGGAAGCAGACCCGAAGCGGGCGCGAAATCGTCCGCATTCATGCAGAAATTGGCATCGGATTGGCGTGAAATGGCTCCTCGATTTCATCTGGCGACACTCGTATGGTCAGTTCAGTTGAGGGCAGCCGTTAGCTTCCCTCAACGGCAGGAAACCGGTAGTCGTGATAGAGCGATTTTGTCTATTGCATCGCCGGATCTTACGCTGCTCACTGACGAACGTGACAAAGCGCTTCCAAATGCCTGCCCTGTAGCCAGCCTGCCAGCTCAGGCAACCAGGTTGCGTAAGCCCTCGCCCGCCTGCCAGCGCATCAAGTTGTCCAGAAAGATGCCCACCACGCGCGCGGCATTCCCATCCGAGAAGCCCGCGCTATGCGGCGTGGCAATGACGTTGGGCAGCGTCCACAGCGGCGAATCCGCCGGCAGTGGCTCGTGCGCGAACACATCCAGATAGGCGCCAGCGAGGCGTCTGGCTCGCAGCGCCTCGATCAGCGCGGACTCGTCCACCAGTTCGCCTCGCGCCACGTTGACCAGCCTGGCACCCACAGGCAGCAATGCTAGCGCGGCGGCATCCACCAGCCCGCGCGTTTGCGGCGTCAGCGGACACGCCAGCAATAGCCAGTCGGTACGCAGCAGCACGCTGCGCACCGCATCGAATGCCACCGTCTCATAGCCAGGGCCGGCCGGCACGGCGCTCTGCCGTACCACGATCACCTTCATCCCCAGCGTCTGCAGCAGACTGCCGAGCAGTTGCCCTATCGGGCCCCAGCCGACAATGGTGGCGGTCTGCCCGGCTAAGTCGCGTGGCAGGCCCGAGCCGATCAGGGGGGCCCACACGCTATCACGCTGCGCGGCCAGCATCTGCGGGAAATGCCGCGCCAGTGCCAGCAACCCGGCCAGCGCGGTCTGCGCCACCACGCCCGCGTTGGCGCCTGACGAAGTCGTCACCGTCACGCCGCGCGCGCGCAACACGCCAAAGATCGCGCGATCCGCACCGGCCGAATGGGTATGCACCCAGCGCAGCCCGGGGCTTGCCAGCATGGCGTCATAGAAGCGCCGGGTAGCGGGCAGGATTTCATGCTTGGTGGACAGGCCAGTGACGTCGCGCGAGACAAAGGCAATATCGGCATCCGGTTCGGATGACACGGCTGCGCCTTGCCCGGACGGCGCTACCACCGGCACGAAAGCCGCTCCGCCAAGCGCAGCGCCGATATCCTCGCCATATTGCTGCAAGGCCGCCTCCGACAGCAGAATCCGCAAGGGTTGCGCGGCTGCAGGGTTACTAGTATTCATGTTCATGCTTATTCCAGGGAAGCACCCGACTCGCGCACCACCACTTTCCATTTCGCGTATTCCTTGTGCGTGAACTTGCCGAACTGCTCCGGCGAGCCACCCACGGGATCGGCCCCTTCCCGCACCATCTGAGCCTGCAGCGAAGGCAGGGCCTCATTGATTGCCTGGTTCAGCTTGGCGATCACAGGCTTGAGTGTGCCCTTGGGCGCGAACACGCCGAACCAGGAGCCGGCTTCGAAGCCGGGGAAGCCTTTTTCCGCCACGGTGGGCACATCCGGCAGCGACTGCGAACGGCGCGCACTGCTCACCGCCAGCGCGCGCAGCTTGCCGACCTTGATATGGGCGATGACCGACGGGATCGTGGCAAACATGAACTGTACCCGACCGGACAGCAGATCGTTGAGCGCATCGGCACCCTTGTATGGGATATGGGTAGCCTCGGTCCCGATACGCTGCGTCAGCATGAAGCTGGAGAGCTGCGACGACGTACCCACACCGGTGGAACTGTAGTTGAGTTTGCCGGGGTTGGCCTTGGCGTAGGCGACGAACTCCTCGAAACTCTTGGCCGGCAGTGAGGGATGCACCACCAGCACGTTCGGCACGTCGGCAATTTGCACCACCGGCACCAGGTCGCTGAGCGGATCGTAGTTCAGGCGCTTGTAGAGCGTCTGGTTGATCGAGATCGGGCCAACCGAGGTGACCAGCAGCGTGTAGCCATCGGCCGGCGCGCGCACCACGGCCTCGGTGCCGATATTGCCGCCGGCGCCCGGACGGTTGTCGACCACAAACGATTGCTTGAAGCGCTGGGCCAGCACCTGGCTGATGCTGCGCGCCAGGATATCGGTGGTGCCGCCGGCGGTGAACGCCACCACCACGCGCACCGGTTTGGCGGGGTAGTCATTGCCGGCGGCGTGGGCGTTGACGGCCCCGACGCACGTCAGGAAGCCAGCGAAGGCGGTCAGCGCCGCGCGTGCCCGCCCCGCGGCAGACCGCAGTGCGAGGGCCGTGGAAATGGTTGGGGCAAAACAATGCATGGTGTCTCCTATGGACGGCCGGCGCCGCGTCCGCCGTGTGTTCTGCATAGCCGGCGCCGCCGAAACCGGCACCGCCGGGTGTGAAGGGCCTGGGGGCTAAGCGCGCGCTTAGCCGAAGCCGTACAGGCACGCCGGGTTGCTCACCAACACGCGCTGGCGCGCCTCGGCATCCGGTAGCCACCGCGCCAGCAGGTTGAACAGCATGCCGTCGTCGGGCACCTGGCGCGCCTCGAAGTAATTGATATGCGGCCAGTCCGAGCCCCACACCACGCGCTCTGGATTGGCCGCGAGCAGCGCGGCGGCGAATGGATCGACATCGGCATAGGGTGCACCCGCCGCGCTCAGGCGATCGGCCCCTGATATCTTGGTCCACGCCGCACCCTCGGCCAGCAGCGCGCACAGCGACTGGAAACCTGGATCGGCCACGCCGCGCGCAGTGGACGTGCGGCCCATGTGGTCGATCACCAGCGGCACGCCTAGCGCGCGCAGGCGCGGGGCAAGCGCCGGCAGGTCCGGCGCGTGGATCCAGATCTGCGCGTGCCAGCCGCGCTCGGCCAGGCGCGGCGCGAGCGCTTCCAGCACCTCAAGCCCCACGCCGTTGCGGTACACCGCGTGGCCTTCCACCTGGTACAGGTTAATGCGGATGCCACGCACGCCGGCCGCGTGCCAGTCGTCCAGTTCGGCATCGCTGGTATCGGGCGCCGGCACGGCGATGCCGCGCAGGCGGTCCGGGTAGCGCCGCAGTGCCTCCAGCACGGAGCCGTTGTCGGTGCCGCAGGCGCTGGCGGTGACCAGCACGCCGCGCGCAAGACCGAGCTGCTCCAGGTGAGCGATGAATGCCTCGGCCGGGTGCTCGGCGGGCGTATAGCTGCGCTCGGCGGCCAGCGGAAAGCGCTGGTAAGGCCCGAACACATGGGCGTGGCTGTCGCAGGCGCCGGCAGGGGCACGGAAGGCAGGCGCAGTGAATTGGTCCAGCGAAGGCAGGCAGGGTCGGGTCATGATGGTGGCAGTTTTTGGGGGGCGAAATACGGCTTAGTCGGCTTTCAGCCGCCCGGAAGCGGCCAGCGCCTGCGCAAGCACATCCTCGCGCTGCAGTGTTTGCAGCAGCTCCTGGGGGCTCGAACTGCGCGCCACGCTGCCGACGTTCAGCAGCCGGCTCTTGACGCTGTCCTCGGCCAGTGCCTTGCGCAGCGCCTTGCTGAGCGTCTCGATGGYTGCAGCCGGCGTCCCCGCCGGCGCCAGCAAGCCGGTTGCGGTAGTGGCTTCGAAATTCACCAGGCCGGCCTCGCGCAAGGTCGGCACGGTAGGCAGGGTGGCATCCCGCTCGCGCGACATCACCGCCAGCACGCGCAGCGCGCCGGACTGGAGATGCGGCGCGGAACTGGTGAGTTGGTCCACCACCATATCGATCTGCCCGCCCATCAGGTCCATCAGCGCGGGGGCCGACCCCTTATACGGCACTTCGTTGAGCTTGATGCCGGCAGCGTCTTCCAGTTGCAGCGTGGCCACGTGGTTGGTAGTGCCGGGCCCGGCGTGGCCAGCGGCAAGCTTGCCGGGGTTGGCCCGTGCATAGGCCAGCAGCGCCTTGACATCCGCGAAGCGTTTGTCGCTACCCTTGACCACGATCACCAATGTGGTGGTGGACACAAGCCCGACCGGCTGGAAGCTCGCCAGGCTGAAGGCGGTACGGGTCATGCGCGGCAATACCACGATGGCGTTCGGCGTCGTCACCAGCAGCATGCTGCCGTCGGCCTCGGCGCGGGACACCGCGGACGCGCCTAGCACACCGCCCGCCCCTGGCCGATTGTCGACGATCACATTGCGCCCCAGCGCCTGTTCCAGGGCCGGCGCCAGCGCGCGCGCCACCACGTCGAGATTGCCACCGGGGGCGAACGGCACTACCAGGGTCACCGGCTTGTTCGGCATCGCCTGGGCGCGGGCGGCTGCTACCCACGAGGCAACGCCCAGCGCCAGTACCTGCGCCAGCATGTGTCTTCTGTTCATCTTGTCTCTCCGTCCGTCTTTTATTTCTATATCTTGCCGCTGCGGGGCACCGGAGCCTGGCTTCAGTCGCGGAAGCTCGGATCCAGCCGGTCCAGCTTGCGCAGCAGCGCCGGCCACTCCATCACACCGTAGGGGCGGCGCGTCCCGGGCTGGTAGTTGTTCCAGGTTTCCTGCAGCACGTCGGCACCCACCTCGCGCAGCGGCGTGTTGCACGACATCGCGCCGATCTGCGCGCGGCAAGCCAGCTCCAGCCGGTGCATCCAGTTGAAGGCTTCGCCAACGGTATTGCCCACGGTGAGCGCGCCGTGGTTGCGCAGGATCAGGGCCTCGCCCTTGCCGAGGTCTTCGAGCAGCGAGGCCTGTTCGGCGGTGTCGAGGACGACGCCCTGGTAGTCGTGATAGCCGATCTTGAGGAAACGCATGGCGGTCTGCGTGAGCGGCAGCAGCCCGCAGTCCAGCGACGACACCGCCATCGAGGCCCAGCTATGTGTGTGGATCACGCAAGCCACCTCCGGGCGCGCCTCGTGCACGGCGCTGTGGATCACATAGCCAGCCTTGTTGATGCCGTAGTTGAGCGCGCCGAAATCCGGCTTGGCGAGAATATTGCCGGCATGGTCCACCTTGATCAGGCTGGAGGCGGTGATCTCCTCGTACATCATGCCGTAGGCGTTGATCAGGAAGGCGCCCTCTTCGCCGGGCACGCGCACCGAGATATGGTTGGCCATCATGTCAGCCATGCCGTACAGCTCCACCAGCCGGTAGCAGGCGGCCAGGTCAACGCGCGCCTGCCATTCGGCTTCGCTGCACTGGTCACGCATCGAGGAAATGCTGAGCACTCCGGGTTTTGCCATGATGGGATCTCCTTGGGTACTTGGGTATTCAGTCCGAACTGAGCGACAGGTTGCCCGGCCGGCGTTTTTCGATATTCCATTTCAGCAGCGCCGCGCTGCGATAGATGCCGTGCGCGAACTTGCCGTAAGGCAGGGTCAGGAACAGCGCCATCACCACGCCCAGGTGCACTGCCAGCAGCAACGCCATGGCCGATGTGTCGCGCCACGCCAGCAGCGCCAGGCCGGTCAGGCTGGTGAAAAACAGCAGCGCGATAAAGCCCCGGTCCATCGGCTTCTGGGCCGCGTCGCCTGTGCGCGGATCGCGCCTCAGGTTGAGCCAAAGCAAACCGGCGGGACCGATCAACAGGCCGATACCGCCTGCCGTGCCGAGCAGCACCGGCAAGCTGCCCGGCCCATACGGCGCGTGCAGGTCCAGCAGGTAGTGGTACAGCGTGGCCACCGCCGTGGCGGCAAAGCACAGCATGAAGCCATAGAAGGTGAAATGGTGGAAACGCCGGCGCCACAAGGTGAACGCGTCGTCAGCGTTATTGCAGCCCTGGCCGTGGCCGCCATCGAGGTAGCGCAGCCGCAGCGCGTCGTGCGCCGCGCCGCCGATGGCCGGACCGCGTTTCTCGCCCTCGGCCTCGCCGGGCGACACCTTGCGCCAGAAGCACATCACCCCCACACCCAGCGCCGCCACGGCAAAGCCGAACACCACGCCGAACATCGCCGCGAGCAGGTTGTGCGGGAAGATGGCGTAGAAGTTGCCGGCCAGCGGCGCGTGCAGCAGGCTGCCGCGCATGGCCAGCACCATCACCAGGAACAGCGCCAGCCCGGCCGCCAGCGCCAGCGCGGTGGCCAGGCCGGCGCGGCGGTACAGGCCACCGAAGGCGGCGGGCCAGGCGTAGTCGGAATACGTCTGCGCACGCACCTTGGCCATGGCCTGCGGCACATTGACCCCGAACTCATGTGGCGGTGCGTACTGGCACGCGTGGTAGCAGGCGCCGCAGTTGTGGCACAGGTTGGACAGGTAGTGGATATCCGCCTTGCCGAATTCCAGCCGGCGCGTCATGGCCGGAAACACGGCGCAGAAGCCTTCGCAATAGCGGCAGGCATTGCAGATCTGCATGACGCGGCCAACCTCGGCTTCGTCCCCGGTGAGCAGCACGCCCTGGGCCAGCGCCGCCGCTTCGCGCGTCAGCGCTTCAAGATGTTGCATGCTGCTCTTCCTGTAGTTCGTTCTGAACGGGCCGTCCGAGCGCGGCCGCTGCGGCCTGTGTGCCGGCGATGCGGCCGAAGGCCGTGCCGATGGCCATGCCGACCCCCGCCGTATAGCCCTTGCCGAGCACGTTGCCGGCCATCATCTCGCCGGCCACGAACAGGTTGGCGCTGGGCTTGCCGCCGAAGTGCACCGCGGCGTGCTCGTTCACCTTGAGCCCGAGATAGGTGAAGGTGATGCCGGGACGCAGCGCATAGCCGAAAAACGGCGCGGTGTCGATGGGCCGCGCCCAGTGGGTCTTGGCCGGTGCGATGCCCTCGGTACGGCAATCGTCCAGCACCGTGTGGTCGAAGGTGCCGACGCGGCAAGCGGCGTTGTACGCCTTGATGGTGCGCACGAAGGTGGCCTCGTCCAGCCCGAGCTGGAGCGCCAGCTCCGGCAGCGTATTGGCGCGCGCGCCCGGGAACACCGGCGGCATGAAACGGCCCACGGCCTTGGCGTCGATGATCGAATAGCCGATCTGCCCCGGCTGCAGCGCCACCAGCCGCCCCCAGATGGCATAGCGCTTCGGCCAGAAATCCTCGCCCTCGTCGTAGAAGCGTTCGGCGTTGCGGTTGAGCATCACGCCCAGCGAGACGCAGTCCACCCTGGTGCAGATGCCGCCGTCGTACAGCGGCGCGCGCGCGTCGATGGCCACGCAGTGCGATTGCGAAGGATCGCCGATGGCATCGGCGCCGGCCTCGATCATGTACTTCAGCAGCACGCCCATATTGAAGCGCGTGCCGCGTATCAGGAAATTGTCGGCCGGCCAGTCGCCATCCGCGTTCTGGCCCCAGGCCTCTCGCAGCCACTCGCGATTGGACTCGAAGCCGCCGGCGGCCAGCACGCAGCTGCGCGCCTCGATGCGCTCGCTACCGATGCGGGCGGCGACGAAGCGGCCGCTGTCCAGTTCGATGGCGTCCACCGGCGCGTTGTAGCGCACCCGCACGCCAAGCGCCTCGGCGCTGCGGAAGTACGCATTGACCAGCGCCTTGCCGCCTCCCATGAAAAAGGCATTGGTGCGCGCCACATGCAGCGCACCCGACAGTGGCGGCTGGAAGTGCACGCCGTGGCTGCGCATCCAGTCGCGGCAACTGGAGGAGGCGCGGATCGCCAGCCGGGCAAGGCGCTCGTCGGTGAGGCCGCCGGTGACCTTGAGCAGATCCTGCCAGTACTCCTCTTCGGGATAGGCGTCGATCAGCACGTCTTGGGGCGCATCGTGCATGCAGCGCAGGTTGCGGGTGTGCTGGGAGTTGCCGCCGCGCCATTCGCGCGGGGCCGCCTCGAGCAACAGCACGCTGGCACCCGCTTCTCGTGCCATCAGAGCGGCGCACAGGGCAGCGTTGCCACCGCCAATGACCAGGACATCGATCATGGGCGAACGCCTCCGGCAAGGCTGAGGGAAGCTGGCAGGGACTGCTCCCGGATTCGAATATTGGAAAGCACGATAAGGGTTCCGGTGGGGATGCCCGCAATGTAGCGGCCCCCCGGCGCCCTGCTAAGCCCTCTTATCGCATGGGGGCATCACGAATCGTGATACCCCCCGCCCTGCCCCGCCGCGTCTCAGCCCTCCGGTCCCAGCAGCCGCGCGCCCCGCCAGGCGCCCGAGCGCACCAGCTCGCGGGCGCAATCGGCCAGCACCACGCGCAAGGCCAGCGCGGCGGGCGATAGCTCATCGTCGGAGAGGCTGCACAGCGCGTTCTGGCGCCGCACCTTGGGATCGGCGATCTCGGCCAGGTGAAAGCGCTGCCCGGCATCGGCATAGCGCCCCACCGCGGCCCAGGGCTGCAGGGTGCCACCGAAGCCAAGGTCGACCGCATCCATCAGCATGGCGAGGGAATCCACCTCCTGCACCACCTGCGGCACGATCTTCACGCGGGAGAAGGCAACGTCGAGGGTGCTGCGCAGGCCGTGCAGGCCGGTGGGCATGATCAGCGGCACGTCCTGCAACTGCGCCATGCGCAGCCGCGCAGGGGCATCGACATCGACGCCGGGAGGCAGCACCTTGCGCGAGCGGATCAGGAACAGGGTTTCTTCCAGCAACGGCATCACGCTCCAGCGGCGCGCCACATTGGTATCGAACAGGACGGCGAGATCGAGCTGGCGGGCATTGAGCATGGCGCTGAGATGGCCGGACAGACTCTCCACCATATGCAGGCGCACATCCGGATAGCGCTCGCGCATGGCACGCATCAGCGGCACGCCGATCACGGAGGCGGTGGTGGGTGCCAGGCCGACGCTGACCGTGCCGGACAGCCGCGCGTGGTGGGCGGCGCGCTTGGCCTGCTCGGCATGGCGCAGCGCCAGCTGGGCTTCGCGGAAGAAGGCCAGGCCGGCTTCGGTAGGCGCGACGCCGCGCGTGGTCCGGAGCAGCAGCCGGGTCGAGAGTTCGCTCTCCAGCCGGCTGATCTGCTGACTCATGGCGGACTGCACCATATCGAGATCGAGCGCAGCGCGGCTCATGCTGCCGAGTTCCACCACCCGGACAAAATACTGAAGCTGGCGCAGTTCCATCTGGCTCCCCCGCGATGCCTGGATGCTTGTCTGCGTCGCTTATACCAGATGCGGGCGCGCCGGGCGACGTCTGGCTCAGGCCTCGTCGAAACCGCTATACCAGTCCACGGTCTCATCCGAGTAGGCCAGTCCCTTGGCCGCCAGCGCCTCGCGCATCTTGTACATGTCCAGGCCGAGCACGCCGGCGGCCAGCGTGGCCCGCTTGCCCGCTTCCATGGCCTCGCGCTCGGCGGCGCGGCGTGCGGTCTCGGCGGCCAGGGGGCGCGGCACCACCACCACGCCGTCGTCGTCGGCCACGATCACGTCGCCGGGCCGCACGTTGGCGCCAGCGCAGATCACCGGGACATTAACCGCGCCGACGGTCTCCTTGACCGCGCCCTGGGCGGAAACCGCCCGCGACCAGACCGGGAAGCCCATGGCATTGAGCGTGGCCACATCGCGTACGCCGCCGTCGATGACCAGGCCACGCGCGCCCCGCGCCTTGAGCGAGGTCGCCAGCAGATCGCCGAACAGGCCATCGGTGCAGTCGCTGACCAGCGCCGCCACCAGCACGTCCCCGGGCTGCACCATCTCCACCGCGACGTGGATCATCCAGTTGTCACCCGGGTGCATCAGCACCGTCACGGCGCTGCCGGCCATCGCTACGCCGGACTGTATCGGCCGCAGATAGGGCTTCATCAGTCCCGTGCGGCGCTGCGCCTCATGCACAGTGGCCACGCCTGAGGCACCCAGCACCTCAATGTCCGCGGCGGCGGCGCGCAGGATATTGCGATAGGCGACGGTCCTCATGCCAGGCTCTCCGATACTTGCGGGAACACACGTGCATAGCCCTCGCCGTACTTCACCCTGCGATCGGAATTGCGCGTGGCCTGGGCGCCGCGCTGCAGCGCCACCCGCGTGTAGTACTCCCACAGGTGCTCCTGCGCCGCCATGGTGGCGAAAGCGCGCTGCTTCTTCTCCCAAACGGAAGAAATGTCGAGCAACAAATCGGGTTTCCAGTTGCACTGCTCGGGCTGGTGCGGCTCGAACAGGAATACCGGCGGCGCGCCGATCACGGGCACTTCAGGCTTGTAGCCATGCGCCTGGGCGATGACGCGCGCTTCCTGCGCCACACGGGTGGCGAGAGGATGGTCGAAGTTATAGATGTCCTCGCGCGAATGGCTCAACACCAGTTCCGGCCGCAGTTCGCGGTAGAGGTCGGCAAGGCGCAGCAACGCCGCGTCGGTCACGCGCAGGGGGTAATCGCCGAGGTCGAAGCACTCCAGTGTGGCGCCGAGGATGTCGGCGGCCTGCTGCGCTTCCTCAAGCCGCGCGGCCTTGACGCGCTCCATGGTCATGCCCGGCTGGCGCCACATCTTGGCCGACTCGCCGCGTTCGCCAAAGGACAGGCAGACGATCTTGACGTGGTAGCCGCGCTCGGCATACAGCGCGATGGCGCCGCCGGCGCGCCAGACGAAATCGGCGGCATGCGCGCTGACCACCAGGATAGAGGGACGCTTTGCGTCGGCTTGCGCGTCGGCTGGAGCCGGGGATTGCGCTTGGGCGTGGATGTCTGACATGGGGATTTCCGTTGGGTCGCGTCGAAGGCTTCAGTCGGCCGTGATACCCGCCTTGCGGATCACGCCGTTCCAGGTTGAGGTTTCGTTGCGCACGAACTGGCCGAAGGCTTCCGGGGTGCCGGGCAGGATGGTGACACCCAGTTGCATGAGCTGCTTGCGCACGTCCGGGTCGGCCAGCGCCGTATTGGCAGCGGTGTTGAGTTCACGCACGACAGCGGGCGGCGTCTTGGCCGGCGCCACCAGTCCCCACCAGACAGAAGCGGTGAAGCCCGGCAGGCCTTGCTCGCGCGAGGTTGGCACACCCGGCAGCAGCGGCGCACGCTGGTCGCTCGCCACCGCGATGGCGCGCAGGGTGCCGGCGCGGATATGCGTGATGACTTCGAGCGGGTTAATCGGCATGAACGTGATGCGCTCGCCCAGCAGGTCGGTGATGGCTGGCGCGCCGCCCTTGTAAGGCACGTGCAACACGTCGATGTGCGCCGCTTCCTTGAACAACTCGCCGGCGAGATGACCGGAGCTGCCGTTGCCGGCCGAGGCATAGCTGAGCTTGCCGGGTTGCGCCTGCGCCTGGGAGACCAGGTCCTTGAGCGAGGTCACGCTGGATTTGGCCGGCACCACCAGCACCAGCGAGGCCTGGCCAATGCGCGCCACCGGCGTGAAATCGCGGGTCGGGTCGAACGGCAGCTTGGCAAACAGCGCGGCATTGGTGGCCAGGCTGTTGGAGGCCATCATGATGGTGTAGCCATCCGGCGCGGCCTTGGACACCGCGTCCATGCCGATATTGGTGCTGGCGCCCGGGCGGTTGTCGACAATGATGGGCTGCTTGAGCAGCACGCTCATCTTCTGGCCAACCGAACGCGCCACGATGTCGACAGCGCCGCCCGCCGCGTAGGGCACGACCAGCCGGATGGGCTTGGCGGGGTAGGTCTCGGCGCTGGTGGCGGCAGCGCCCAGCGACAGCGCGGCGGCCAGCAAGCCGGCTAGGTAAGGTCGGCGCAGCATTCTTGTCTCCTGTGGTCCGGTTTCATTCGTTTGCGTGCATTTTGGCCAACCGTCGTGATACTGTCTAATATGTTTTCAAACCGCTTGTTATTGCACTTCGATATAACCGATGGAATTTCGCCAACTCCGCTATTTCGTCGCCGTGGCCGAAGCGCTGAGCTTCAGCGAGGCCGCGCGCAAGCTCCATATCAGCCAGCCACCGCTGAGCACCCAGATCAAGGCACTGGAAGACGAACTTGGCAGCCCCTTGCTCGACCGCTCCCGCCACCATGTGGCGCTGACGCCGGCGGGCACGCTGTTCCTCGACAAGGCAAAGGCGGCACTGGGCAACTTGGAGCAGGCCCGCGAGGTGGTCAAGCAGGTTGCCGCCGGTGAGGCGGGCGAGATCCGGGTGGCCTTCACCGCCTCTGTGCCCATGCAGAATGTTTTCCCGCGCGCCGTGCAGCAGTTCCGCCTTGGCCACCCACGTGCCATGCTGGAACTGGTGCATATGTCCACCGGGCAGCAGTTGCAGGGACTGGAGAAGGGAGAGATCGAGATTGGCTTCCTGCGCCCTTCGCCCCAGTTCTACCCGCCCGCCAGCATTACCGTGCACGAGGTGCTGGCCGACCGCCTGGTCGCCGTGTTGCCGGCCTCGCATGCGCTGGCGATAGCGGATGATGACAGTGAACTCGACATCGGCGCGCTGTCCGCCCAGCCCTTTCTGCTGTTCCCGCGAGGGCTGGGGTGCGGGCTGTTCGATCATGTCACCACGCTGTGCAACCGCGCGGGCTTTGCGCCGCGCATCGGCCAGGAAGCGCGCGAGGCCACGACCATCATCGGTTTGGTGGCGAGCGGTGCCGGGGTCTCGGTGCTGCCGGAGATTTACTCACGCACCGGCATTCCGGGCGTGGCGTACCGCCGGCTGGCCGGCCCCGACGCGGCCAGCCGGGTGCTGGTAGCGCATCGCGCGGGCGCCTTGTCGCCCATCATGCGCAAGTTCTTGGCTTTTTTTGAGGTTGGCGCCTAATGGAAGTAGCTGCCGATCACGGCACGGTGAAGGAGAAGTGCGCAAGCGGTAGTCGCGACATCACCGAGGCCACGGCCGCATCTTAGATCTGGGCGAGTTCGGCCCGCAGGAAGCGGCGCACCGCCGGATCGGCTTCGATTCCGATGGCTCGCCGGTAGGCTTCGGCAGCCCCGTTTGCAGGCTGCCGGCCCGGGCAAGCTGCGCGTCCGGCGTTCCGTTGTACAAAACATAATGCGCCCACCTGGGATGCGTTCCTGATCAACCCGCCCGCTGTTTTTCCGGGCGCTGCGCGAAGGTCCGCTCGAATACCGATTCGGCGATGCGGTTCTTCAGGATCTCGATGGAGCCGCCGGCGATCATCCAGCCCCGGCAGCGGCGCAGGCAGTACTCCACCAGCGCCTCCTGGCTGTAGCCCATGCCGCCCATGACCTGTAGCGACTCATTGGCAACGTCGAAGCCCGCCTGGTTGCAGAACGCCTTGGCGATCGCGGTTTCCTCGGCGGAAGGAAAGCCGCTGTCCGCGTTGGCCGCGGCCCGGTACAGCAGCAGTTGCCCGGCATCGAGCTTGATCTTCATCTCGGCGAACTTCCATTGCAGGCCCTGGAACTCGCACAGTAGCCTGCCAAATTGCTTGCGCTGCATGGCCCAGTCGCGCGCTACTTGGTAGGCATAGCGTCCCAGCGCCAGCGAGCGCGCTGTATTGCCCATGCGCTCGACATTGAAACCGGCAATCTGCTTCTTGAAGCCGCCCTCGCCCAGCAGCACATCGGACGCCGGGATGCGAACATCCTCGAAATAGATCTGCGCCCATTCCTCTCCCGACATGAAGCGCGAGCGCTGGCCGATGCGCACACCCGGCAGCCTGGTATCGATCAGCACGGAACCGATGCCGTTGACGCCCGGGCCAAAGCGCACGTAGGCCAGGATCACGTCGGCGTGCGGGCCATGGGTGGTGAAGACCTTGGTGCCGTTGATGAGGTAGTCGTCGCCATCGGGCGTGGCCGTGGTGCGTAGCTCGGTGACGGCGGAGCCGGCCTCGGGCTCTGTCATGCCGACCGAGATCAAGGCTTCACCGGCCAGCAGGCGGCGTAGCCATTTGTCCTTTTGCGCCGACGAGCCATACTCGGCCAGCACCCGGATGGCGCCGAAGTTGCCGGCCTGGATCACGTCGGCGCTGCGCGGGCAGACCGAGGCCACGGCCTGGATCGCGATGATGGCGTCCATCAGGCTGCCGCCCTGGCCGCCGTCAGCCTCGGCCACAGTGATGCCCAGCAGGCCTTGCTCGCTCATCTTGCGGGCGACATCCCAGGGGTAGTCGTCGGTATGGGCGCGGGCGACCGAGCCGGCGCGCAACTCCTTCTCGGCGAAGCGCGTGACGGCGTGCTCGAACTCAGCTTGCTCGGGGGTCAGTTTGAAATCCATGTTTGTCTCCGTTTTCTTACTCGATTTGAATCAATTCAGTTCGGCTCTTTGTTCTTCCGCCAGCCGGACCACGCAGTCCACCCCGACCACGCCGTCGGCACGCACGAACAGCGGATTGATCTCGGCCTCCAGCACGTTCACGCCCTCGAAGGCAGCCAGCCGGGAAAACCGCTCGATGGCGTCGGCCAGGGCGGCGATATCGCCGCGCGGCAGCCCGCGGAAGCCGCGGACCAGCGCGGTACTGCGTACCTCGTCGATCATCTCCATGGCGTCGTCGCGCGTCACCGGCGCCGGCCGCAGGCTGACGTCCGGCCGCAGTTCGGCGGCGATCCCACCCGCGCTCAGCATCACGATCGGGCCCACCAGCGGGTCATCCCGGTAGCCCAGCATCAGTTCCAGCAGCTTGTCCTCCATGCGCTGCACGAGGATGCCGTCGAGCCGGGCCTGCGGCGCGGCGCGGCCGACATCGGCAAGGATCGCCGCCGTGGCGCGCTGCAGTTCGTCCGTGTCGCGTACGCCGACGCGTACGCCGCCCACATCGGTCTTGTGCAGGATGTCGCGCGAGCAGATCTTGGCCACCACCGGGTAGGGAATCCTGTGCTTGTACTCACCCACCGGCATCAGCGCGAGCGGGGCGATCGGCACGCCCAGCGCCGCGAACGCGCTGGCCGCCTCGTACTCCGAGAGGTTGCCCGACCGCGGCAAGCCGGCCGGCCAGCCAAGCGGCGCGACGGCTTCGTCGGCCTCGGGATGCGCCCGCGCCGCTTTGAACAACTGCGCCAGCGCGTCCGCGCAGGCTTCCGGCGTGCGGAACGCCGGGATGCCTTCTGCCTGCAGCACGCGCAGCGACTCCCCCGCCTCCGGCGCGAGGAAAGCGATCAGCGGCTTGTGTCCCGCGCCGGCCGCCTCCACCATGGGCCGCACCGCGAGCTGGGGATGGAACTGCGCGGACGAGCCCGCCACGCAAAGCACGGCGTCGCACCAGTCACTCAGCAGCAGTTGCTCGACCAGATCCTTGTACTGCGCGCTGGTCGCGGCCAGCGTCAGGTCGATGATGGGCGTCTGGCGGATGCGCACGCCGCGCGCCGCCATGTGCGCCACGAAGCCGTCCGGCGGCGCCACCGCGTCGATCTGCGACAGGCCCAGGCGGTCCACCACGGTGGCCGCGCCGCCACCGGTGGTGGTCACCACGGCCACGCGGGG
The DNA here is from genome assembly GCF_056399885.1 of Cupriavidus sp. 01L45. Classification (NCBI taxonomy): domain Bacteria; kingdom Pseudomonadati; phylum Pseudomonadota; class Betaproteobacteria; order Burkholderiales; family Burkholderiaceae; genus Cupriavidus; species Cupriavidus sp. 01L45. The sequence goes on from NZ_JBFTSG010000047.1 coordinate 61,720, forward strand.
ATTGCGCTTGAGGGCGGGCACCCACCGGCCATAGCGCAGGGCCAGCGGCGCGGCTTCGAACAAGGTCTCCAGCATTTCCACGCGCATCACGCCGTACTTGCGCAGGAAGGCGTCCACCGCGGCATCGTTGCCGGCCAGCGCGCCGGTGTGCGACTGCGCCAGCGCCTCGCCCTGCGCCGAGCGGCCAAGCTTGTAGGCGATGACCGGCTTGCCGGCTTGCCGCGCGCGGCGCAGCGCCGGGCCGAGCACGGCGGCGTCGCGGATCGTTTCCAGGAACAACAGGATCACCTTGGTAGCGGCATCGTCCACCAGCAGATCGACCAGCTCCCCGACGCCAACATCGCTCTCGTTGCCCACCGACACCAGCTTGGCGAAACCCAGCCCGCGCGCCGCGCCACGCGAGAGCAGCGCGCCGAGCATCGAACCGCTTTGCGAGATCACGCTGATGCTGCCGGCGTGCAACTCGTCCATCTCCAGCACGGCATTGACCGACAGCACCGCGCCGGATTCCACATTGACCACACCGATACTGTTCGGTCCGATCAGGCGCACGCCCAGCGCCCTGGCCTTGCGGACCAGCGCCTGCTGCGCGGCCAGGCCCGCCTCGCCCACTTCCGCGAAGCCGTCCGAGAACACCGTCACCACCTGCACGCCCTTGGCCGCGCATTGCTCCAGCGCGGCCTCGACGTGCTTGCCCGGCACCATGACGAAGGCGTGCTCCACCTCGCCCGGCACCGCGTCCAGGCTCGGGTAGGCCTTCTCGCCCAGCACTTCGGTGCGGGTGGCGTTGATCGGGTAGATGGTGCCCTGGTAGCCGTGCTTGCGCATGAAGCGCATCGGCCGGGCGGTATTCTTGGTGATGTCGCTGGATGCGCCGACAAGCGCCACCGTGTCCGGCGAGAACAGCGCTTTTGCCAGGCTGCGGGCCATCGCCGTCGTTACAGTCATATCGTTCACGCTTTCCTCCCCTCTCATGCCACGCCAAGACCCGCGAGCCGCAGCCCGCGAACGCTGCCGGTCTCGAGCTGCCACAGCGCGGCGAGCAGTCCCTCGGCCGTGTCGCTGCCGATCACCGGCGCCGCCAGCTCCATGAACTTGTCGCTCAGCGTGGCGTCGTCCAGCGGCGACTCCGGGTCGCCCTTGCGGTAAGGCGCGAACAGCGTGTGGCGGGTGCCGTCCTTCAGCAGGATTTCCACCCGCGCCGCGCGTTGGCGGGGGAACGCCGCGGTCAGCTCCGGATCCGCGTGCAGGGTGACGCGCTTCATCAATTGCCGGATCTGCGGGTCGCGCAGGCGTTCGCCGGAGAAGGCGTCAAGCCGGACCGCGTCGTGCAGGATGCCGTGCGCGATGACGTAGGGCAGGCTGAAGCGGGCTTCGAAGGCGGTGCCCGGTACGGCATTGCCGGTGACGTCGATGGCAGTCTGATAAGTCCACACCGTGACTGCCTCGATCCCGGCGGCGTCGATGCCATGCCCGCGCACCAGTTCAATCGCCGCATCGATGGCCGCAAAGGTGTGGCCGCAGCATCCGTGGTTCTTCTGGGTGATGCTAAGGATGTTGTAGTTCGCGCCCAGGCCCTTGGCCACATCCGACCAGCCGGGACTGCCGCACATCGCCGCGCCGAAGCCGGCCGCGCCTTCCAGGATGTCGTGCACGCCGTTGACGCCCACCGCGGCAGCCTGCGCCGCCTGCACGCCCACCATGGCGGCATGTCCCGCGTGCAGCGCCTTGGTCATCGCATCCGAGCGGAAGGCCTGCTGCAGGCCCGAGGCGAACGTGGCGGAGGTGGCCAGCGCATCGGCGGCGACGCGCCCATTGCCCGGCGACAGCAGCAAGGCGCTGGCTGCCGCGCTGCCGAAGCAGCCCACGGTGCCGGTGGTATGGAAATAGCGATAGTGCGCGGGCTGGATGGCGGCGCCGATGCGGGTGGAGACCTCATAGCCCGCCACCACGGCCCGCAGGAAGGCCTCGCCGCTCACGTCGCGGTCTTCGGCCAGCGCCAGCGCGGCAGAGATCGTTGGGCAGCCTGGATGGTAGACAGCGTCGCGGAAGATATCGTCGAACTCGGCAGCATGCGACGCGCTGCCATTGATCCAGGCCGCCGTGGCTGGGAACGCGGTGGTGCCGTGCGCGACCACGGTGGCGTCACCTACGCCCAGTTCGGCGCGGTGTGCCTGCACGAGGTTCGTGCCGGGCGACATGCGCGTGCCCGGGAACAGCGCGGCAAACCAGTCGATCACGGCGCGCTTGCCATAGTGGAGGACCTCGGGCGACAGCGCCCGCCGTCCCTCCGCGCCGACGTATTCGGCTAGTTCATCGATCACCATGCAGTGCTCCTTGTCGTCATACGGCTTGATGGCGGCTTGATCGGTATTGCCTTGCCGCCTTGACCCCATGTTAGGGAGCGCCGGCAGGCAAGCTTTGAAATTTGGTGAAAGCTCCCGAGCACGGTGGCGAAGTGGCCCACGCGCGGGCGCGTCAAGCACTGCTGCCGGCGCATCTAGCGAGCCACCTGTCGCGGCCGGGAAAATCCCGTTTGACGTTGGCAGCGAAGATGCATAGCATGGCACTCCTGCCTCGTCGCTTTCTCGCGCCACGCCATCCGCACATCAGCAAGACACCCGCATGGATATCGCCTCCCTGGAAGTCCTGATCGCCGCCGTCGAGGAAAAAAGCCTTTCCCGCGCGGCCGAACGCGAGAACCTGGTCACCTCGGCGGCCAGCAAGCGCATCTCGGAACTGGAGCGCCAGGTCGGTACCGCCCTGCTGGTGCGCCACGGGCGCGGCGTGGAGCCCACGCCGGCCGGCGCCATGCTCTACCAGCGCGCCAGGGCCATCGTCCGCAGCATCAAGCTGGCCGAAGAGGCGCTGGCCACCTATTCGACGGACGGCATCGCCAAGACTCGCCTGGCGGCAAACCCGTCCACGATCCTGCAGTTCCTGCCTACCGATATCAGCGGCTTCCTGCAGAGCGCGCCCGACAGCCGCATCGACCTGATCGAAGCGTTAAGTTTCGACATCCCGCGCATGGTTTCTAACGGCGATGCCGACATCGGCATCTATCACGCCGAAGCACCCAGCCCCGGCGTGTTCTCTCTACCCTACCGCTCGGACCGGGTGGGACTGGTGGTGCCACGCGGCCATCCACTGGAAGCCAAGGGTTCGCTGCAACTGGAAGAGGCGCTGGATTACGACTTCCTGGGATATTTCCCGCGCTATACCTTCGAGGCCTTCCTGCAACTGGTGAGCAGCACCATCTCGCGGCCGCTGACGGTGAAGACGCAGGTATCGAATTTCGAGGCGCGCTGCCGGATGGTGCGCGAGGGGCTGGGCATCGCGGTGGTGCCGGAGGGCATCGCCAAGAACTACCTGTCGATGATGGGGCTCAGCCTGCTGACGCTGACTGATGCGTGGGCCGAGCGCAATTTCTATGTGTGCGTGCGCGACCGGCAGTCGCTGCCAGCCGGCACTGCCAGGCTGCTGGACTACCTGGCCCAGTGCGCGACGATGGAGCGTCATTACCAGCGCGCACGCTAGTCGCGCCATCATGATGAAAGAAGGCAGCGTTTCTATTTGATCAACGCTGGGCGGGACCAGCTTCGTACCATGTCTATAGTGGGCACGCGCCAAAGCAGCGCGGCCTGAAACCACCTCAATCCGTGGAGTGAGACATGACCCTGCCAAAGCGGCTGACCGCCGCCGCGCTGCTATTGCTTGCCGGCGCCGGTACAAGCACCGGCGCCAATGCCGAGCCCTACCCGACCAAACCCATTCGCGTCGTAGTTTCCTTTTCCGCAGGCGGCACCACCGATATCCTCGCGCGCGAAGTGGCCAACCAGCTCGGCCAGAGCCTGAAGCAGACGGTGATCGTGGAAAACCGGCCCGGCGCGGGCGGCAATATCGGCACAGAGTTCGTGGCCAAGAGCGCGCCGGACGGCTACACGCTGCTTGCCACCTCGGTCGGCCCGATCGCCATCAATCCCACGCTCTATCCCAATCTCAAGGTCAATCCGCAGACGGCACTGGCGCCGGTGGCGCCAATCGCCGATGTGCCGAACGTGCTGGTGGTGCATCCTGGCGTGCCCGCCAACGATGTCGCCCAGTTGGTGGCCTACGCAAAAGCGAATCCCGGCGAGCTGAACTTTGCCTCCACCGGCGTCGGGACCGCCGCGCATTTGTCGGGCGCGCTGCTCAACGAACGCACCGGCGCCAACGCCGTGCACGTGCCCTACAAGGGCGCGGATGCCTTGAACGACCTGCTGGCCGGGCGCGTGCAGTTCATGTTCGCGACGATCCCCTCGGTGATGAGCCATATTCGCGCCGGGCAACTGCGCCCGCTGGCCGTCACCAGCGCCAAGCGCGCCGAGGCGCTGCCGGACACCCCGACCATGGCCGAAGCGGGCGTCAAGAACCTGGTGACGGGTGCCTGGTTTGGCCTGTTTGCGCCCAAGGGCACGCCGCCGGAGGTGGTTGCAAGGATGAACAAGGCCGTGACCGACGCTGTCAACAGCCCCACTATGCGCAAGAAACTCCTGCTGCAAGGCGCGGAGCCAATGCAATACACGCCGGAATCATTCGGCAAGTTCGTGGTGGCCGAGTACCAGGCGTGGCGGCCGATCGTCAAGGCGAGCGGCGCCCGCATCGACTAGCCGCCGGCACCTGCGCCGCGCATTCGCTGTAGCGTGGGCGTCATGGGGGCTGCCGTTCACTGGGTTCGAGCTCAAACTGGCAGACCCGCGAGCCGGCCGCGGATGCCCCTGCCACCGGTGCGGCATCGGCGCGGTCAGTCGTGTAAACTCATGCCGTCCGCAAACATGCTTTTGAGCACCTGCTTTTGCGCCTCGCTGAGCCGTCCCTTCGGCAGGTCGATCACGACCCTGAGCCGCAGATCGCCCGTGTCATGGTTGACAGCGTGTCGCAGGCCCTTCCCTAACAGCCGGAGGATCTTCCCCGCGCGCGTCATGGGCGGCACCTCGACGGTGTAGGACTTCCCGAACACGTCGACGTGCACCTTCCCGCCGATCGCGGCAGTTGCAAAATCCACCTTTACTTCCCCCATCAGGTCGAGGCCCTGAAGTTTGTAGCTTCCAGCCTTCAGCACCTTGATCCTGCACAGTGCGTCGCCATCGGCCCCGCCATTTCCCCCGGGTGTGCCACCACCGACGATGCGAATCATCATGCCATCGACGATTCCACCACGAACCTCCGTCGCAATCTTCCGTTCCGCTTTCGCGTGACCACTCCCCTTGCATGTAGCGCAGACGTTTGTCCTACCCGTATAGTCGCACTTAGAGCATCCTTCGCCAGCGCACGCCTTACAGCGCGACGCGGCCCGCGCCCATCCCGTACCGCCGCAGGCATCGCACGGACCGACGTATGGAACCTTTACCTCGATCGTTCCCCCGTTGACCGCCGTCTCGACGGAGATCGATGCCTTGCACTCAATATCCTCGCCGCGTACAGGCGGCGGGGAGCGATGCCAGTAGGAACCGAATCCGGCCGGCTTCGCCCTTCCCGAAGACTGGCTTGCGCCGGCGCCGAAACCAAACGATCCCGCGCCAGGCCCGAATCTAGTCTCGTTCAGCGAGTCGTCATAGGCTTCACGCTTCCGTTCGTTGCTCAGTGTTTCGTAGGCGTGCTTGATTTCTTTGAAGCGGGCGGTGGCTTCGGACTGGCTTTTCGGGTTGCGATCCGGATGCCACTGCATCGCCATTCGCCGATAGGCGGCCTTGATCTCTGCCGCAGAGGCAGTTTTGGCAAGGCCCAATGTGGTGTAGTGTGTCCGCGACGTCACCGCTCGACCCTCGTTATTGTCGTTCTGTCGCGGGTCATTCTAGCGCAGCCACCGCCCTGTCCGAACGGCATGGCCAATTACTGCAAATTGTATCGCTTGGCTTCGCTGACTCACGCAGCGCATATTCCACGATCAGCCCGTTCTTGCTCTTGCAGAGGATGAGGCCAATGGTTCGCGGTCCAAGTTTTCACCTGAAAATCGTCCATGTGTTGTCGCTAAAGCACGGAACCGATGGCCGCATACGTGGAAGGTAAGGGTGCTCTTCCGGCCGACCCAAAGTCCCTTCCATTCGACTACCCCATGAAGGGGAAGCGAGGAAGCCGGGGCAGCAACCGAGGTGGGGCAGTGCCGGGGCCCGGCGGCCCCGGAGATCCCCCTAGTTCAGCCGGTACCGCTTCACCATGTCCCAGTCCAGCTCGATGCCGAACCCGGGGCCCTGCGGGATCGACAGGATGCCGTCCTTAATCCGCGGCGGGTTGGCCCACATGCCGGGGAAGATCGGGTCGCGGTCGGGGTCCGGGAAGCACTCCACGCAGATCCCGTGCGGCACGGCGCCCAGCATGTGCGAAGCGATCTGCGGCTCTTCATGGTGCGCCATGCGCACGCCGGCTAGCGCACAGGCCGCCGCAGCGCGGCGCCATTCGGTGAGGCCGCCGCCTTCGGACGCATCGAAGTTGACGATGTCCACCGCGCCCGCGTCGAGCAGCCGGCGCACGCCCGCCGCGCTGACCTCGCTCTGCCCCGCGTTGATGGGGATCGAGGTGGCCTGGCGCACCGCGGCCATGTCGCGCGCATCATCGTGCCAGTGGCAGGGCTCCTCGAACCACGCAATGTCGTATGGCTCCACCAGCCGCGCGAAGCGCGTCGCCTCCGCCACGCTCCAGCCGCGGTTGGCATCCACTGCCAGCATGAAGTCCGCGCCGCCGCCTTCGCGCGCATACTTCACGCGCTCGGCATCCTCCTCGGGCGACAGGCCACCCACCTTCACCTTGCAGCCGGCCATACCCACCGACCGCAGCCAGGCCATCTCGCCGGCCAGGTCGGACGCAGTCTTGCCCGGGAGGTAATAGCCGGCAATGGCGATGATCGGGATCTCCTGCCGGTAGCCGCCCATCAGGCGGCACACATTGACGCCGAGCGCCTTGCCCGCCAGGTCCCACACCGCCGCATCGACACAGGCGATGGCGTTCATGACCAGCGCCCGGTCTGCCGCCCGGATCGTCAGCCGGAACAGCTTTTCCCAGATGCGCTCGCACGCGTGGATGGATTCGCCGATCAGCAGCGGCGCCATGTCCTGCTCGATCATGCGGGCGATCTCGGGGCCGTGCTCGCGCGGGTCGCCGTTGTAGACCTCGCTGACCAGGCCCGAGCTGGTGTGCAGGCGGGTGATCACAGTGGCGCGGCTGTCGACCTGGTACGAGCTGCCGGAGAACACCTTGCTCAGCGGGATGCGCACGGCGATGGCCTCTACGCGTTCGATCTTCATTGTGGGTTTCCTGTGGGTGTGGCTGGGATGGGAGTGCTGGCCTCGCTCAGTCAATCGTGGCGCCCGAGCGCTTGACGATGGCGGACCACTTGACGCTCTCGGACTGGATATAGGCGCCGAGTGCCTCGGGCGTCGACCCCACCGGGACGATGCCGTCGAACATGAAGCGCTTGCGCAGGTCCGAGCTCTTGATCAGCTCCGCGATTTCGCCGCTGAGCTTGGCGACGATCGGGCGCGGCGTGCCGCGCGGCGCCAGCAGCGCGTACCACACGTTGGACTCGTAGCCGGGCACGCCGGCCTCGGCGATGGTGGGCACATTGGGCATGGAGGCCGCGCGCTGCGCGGTGGACACCGCCAGCACGCGCAACTTGCCGGCCTTGATCTGCTGCGACGCCACGCCATAGCTGGCGAACATGGCGCTGACCTGCCCCGCCAGCAGCGCGGGCATGGCGGGCCCGGTGCCCTTGAACGGCACGTGCACGAGATCGAGCCCGGCCATGGACTTCAGCAACTCCATTGACAGGTGCGGGCCGCTGCCGTTGCCCGACGAGCCGTAGGTGTACTTGCCGGGATTCGCCTTGACCAGCTTGATGAACTCGGCCAGGGTCGTGGCCGGCACCGAAGGATGCACGACGAGGAAGTACGGCGCCGAGGCCAGCAGCGAGACGGGCTCGAAATCCTTGACCGGGTCGTACGGCAGTTTGCGGTACAGGCTCTGGTTGACTGCCAGCTGAGAGGTCAGCGCGAGCGCCAGCGTGTAGCCGTCGGGCGGTGCCTTGGCGACCATCTCCATGCCGATATTGCCGTTGGCGCCGCCGTGATTGTCGACGATGATACGCTGGCCCATGCGCTCCGACATGTACAGCGTCAGTGGCCGGGCGACGGTGTCCCCGCCGCCACCCACGGGATAGGGCACGACCACGCGCACCGGATGGTTCGGGTAGGTGTCAGCCTGTGCATGGCCCGCATGGGTGGCGATCATGGCGCCCGCGCACAGCAGCGCCAGCGCGCCCAGCCGTCGCAATCTCTCGGCAATTCGGTTCATGGTGTGTCTCCTGTGTTGTCTTGTGATGTCCTGTGATGTCTCGCGCCGGGCAGGGCCTGTGCAGGCCGGCGCGCCTTCAGCCGGGCCATCCGCTCTCCCGCGCCTGGCCCAGGAAACGCTCCACGATCTGCGGGGCCAGCCCCACGTAGGTGGCCGGGTCGAGCAGCGCCTTGAGCTCGGCTGGCTCGATGGCCGCGCGGATTGCGGGATCGTGGGACAGCGCCTGCTCGAACGTGATACCGCTTTCCATGCCCTGCATGGCGGCGGCATAGACCAGCTCGTGCGCGGTCTGCTTGCCGACCTTCCCGCCGAGCGCAAACATCACACGCTCGGACATCAGGAAGCCGCCCAGCAAATCGAGGTTGGCGCGCATGCGCGCGGCGTTCACCGTCAAGCCGGACAGCGCGTACTGCATCATCTGCAGCATGGCCGCGGCCATCATGCAGGCCTCGGGCACGGCCTTCCACTCCATACGCACCGCGGCCACGTCGCGCTCGTGCTCGGCCATCTGCGCGTCGTGCATCATCGCCACGCTGTAGCGGATGGCGCGGCTGAGCGTCACCACTGTCTCCACCACGGCCGGGTTGCGCTTGTGTGGCATGGTGGAGGAGCCTACCTTGCCGTCGCTGAACGGCTCGGCGAGCTCGCCCACCTCGTCGCCCTCGAGGTTCATGATGGCGTTGGCGATCTTGCCCAGCGTGGCGCCGACGAGGCCCAGCACGCTGACATACTCGCCCAGGCGGTCGCGCGCAGGCTGCCAGCTGATCGGTGCCACGCCAAGCCCGAGCCGCTCCATCACGCGCTGCTCCAGCTCGCCGGCCTGCGCCCCGAACGACGCCTGCGTGCCGACGGCACCCACCATCTGGCCGACAAAGGTACGCTGCTCCAGCCCCTGCATGCGCTCATGGTGGCGGCCCAGTTCGGACAGCCAGATCGCGCACTTGTGGCCGAACGTGATCGGCAGCGCCTGCACAGCGTGGGTGCGCCCGGCCATCGGCGTGTGCTTGTGTTCGTCCGCCAGGCGGTACAGTTCGCGCCCAACGGCCGCCAGGTCGCGCATCAGGATGGCGTGGGCCTGCCGCACCTGGAGCATCATTCCGGTGTCGTAGACGTCCTGCGAGGTCGGGCCGAAGTGCACGAACTCGCCCAGCCCTCCGGCGCAGCGCTGCTGGAGCGCGCGCACCGCCGGCACCAGCGGGTGCTTCACCCGGCGCGTTTCGGCGGCCAGCGCCAGCAGGTCGATGTCCGCCACCCGCGCCTTCACGCCAATCTCGGCAGCGGCCTCGGCAGGAATGATGCCCAGTTCAGCCTGCGCAGCGGCCAGCGCGGCCTCGAAATCGAACCACTTCTGCACACGGCTCTCCTCCGAGAACACACCACGCATCTCGTCGGTGCTCCACATGTGCTGCTGGAGGGCTTGGTCGAACACACTGCAAGTCATCGCGAAGCCTTTCGTTCCTGAGGGGATGGCAGCCATTCTCGGCCGTCGGCTTCTTTCTGTAAAATGACATGTTTGTAGACAATCATTGCCAAAATGGCATGATCCAACCGACGCGACGATCATGACCCTCCAGCAACTCCGCTGCCTGCAAGCCGTCATCGCCAGCCAGCTCAGCGTGTCTCGCGCGGCTGACGCGCTGCACACCACCCAGCCCGCCGTGAGCAAGCTGATCCGCTCGCTCGAAGGCGAGATCGGCGTGGAACTGTTCGTGCGCCGGGGCAACCGGCTGGTGGGACTGACCGACGCCGGCCAGGAGGCCGCGGCGCTGTCGCGGCGCGTGCTCAACGACACGCGCTCGCTGTCGGGGCTGGCCAGCGCGGGCCTCGCGGGTGGCAGCGGCACGCTGCGCGTGGGCACCACGCACATCCATGCACGCTACGGGCTGCTCGACGCCATCCGCCGCTTCAGCGCGGCATATCCGGCAATAGACCTGGAACTGCTGCAGGGACACCCCGCGCAGATCATGCAGTGGGTGAGCGAAAACGCGGTTGACCTCGGCATCTCGACGCTGCCGGACGCGACGCCGGAAGGCATCGTCACGCTCGAAGCCTATGCCATCCCGCGCTGCCTGATCGTACCGCGGCGGCATCCGCTGCTGAAGCTGGCACGCGTGACGATCGAGGACATCGCACGCTATCCGCTCGTGACCTACGACGAGCACTTCAATTCGGGATGGATGGTAACGCGGGAGTTCGAGCGCCGGGGACTGGCGCCGCGCGTGGTGGTCAGGGCGACCGACGCCAACGTGATCAAGGCCTACGTGGCCGCCGGCCTGGGTGTGGCCGTGCTGCAGCAGATGGCGGTAGAGCCCCGGCGCGACACCGACCTCGCGGTGATCGACACCGGCGACCTCTTTCCGCCGTCGATGGCGGCGGTTAGCCTGCGGGCCGACCAGTACGTGCGCAGCTACATGCAGGACTTCATCGACATGATTGCGCCGGGAACGCAGCCCGCGCCGGGCCCCTGCCGTTGATCCGCCACTGCTGGAGAGCTTGCCAAAGCGCGGCTGAGAGCAGTCTGCCCTCAAGAGGATAATGAGCCACCCAGAATGGGCTCATTCGCGGCCGTACCCTCCCCCTCCGGGGGTCTCGATCACGAAGACGTCGTCGGGCACCATGTCGCCCTGCCGATGTGCGCCGACCCTTCCCGGGTTCCGTCCGCGCGCTCGATGTAGTTGTTACCAAGTGCGCCCGCGCCACCGCCCGCCGCGCCAAAAGGCGCGTGCACGCGGTTGTTCGACAGGATCGAAGCGGTCATTGGCATCAGGAAGTGCACGCGCCGGATAGCGCCGTTGCTGTTGAGGGAAGCCGTTAAAAACCCTGGGATGCCGCCCTGCATCAGAGTATCGTCTCGATATCAAAGAGACGGGGAGCCGACATGCGATGCACGATCGTTCTCGAGTTCGATGATGGCCATGCCACAGCGGTCAAACGGGTTGAGTTGATGCGGTTCCATCGAGCCGACTGCGGGGCCTCCGGCGACGTCGGCTTGTCCCTTGCGGAAGGCAAGTCGTTAGTCAATTGCGTCCAGCAAGAATTTGTCGTGGAGCAGATCGATCGCTACTGCGCGTCGCAGCGAGCTTGTAAGGCTTGCGGCGCGCTCCGCCGTGTGCACGACGGACATTCCGCCGAACTGAAGACCACGCTGGGAAAGGTCTTCTACTGCCGCGATCGATGGAAAGCATGCAATTGTGGTACAGACAGATCCAGGTATGTGTCGCCGCTTAAGAATTACGTTAAGGAGCAAGCACAGGCGAGCTGCGATGGCTGCATGCTGAACTCGGCGCCACAATGCCCTACCGGCAGGCCAAGCAGGTCATGGACCTCTTGGTGCCAACTTCCGGACGCGACAGTCACGTGACTATCCGCAATCACACAATGGCCGTGGGCAAATCCCTCCAACACGCACAGCCCGTGCGGCGGTGGTGCGAGGAGATAAAGCCAATCGCTGAGCTGGGCGTTGATGTCGTGTCGGCCTACGAATCGCGACCGGCTTCGTCGAGTCATCTATCAATCGAATCGTTGGCCGTCGGATGTGTAAAAGCCAACATATGCGTTGGAGTCGTGCGGGAGCACACAGTGTCGTGCAAGTG
>NZ_JBFTSG010000048.1:0-73545 GCF_056399885.1 Cupriavidus sp. 01L45
ATAGCCATCCACGTCCTGCAGGCTGAGTCCTGCGTCCTCCAGCGCGCCCTTGGCGCACTCGGCGTGCAGTTGCGCGACGGTCTTGTCCGGTGCCTTGCGGGTCGGGTGCTCGTAGGCCCCGACGATATATGCCTTGCCTTTGATGCTCACGCTGGTCTTCTCCAGGTATCCGATGTCGGCACTTTGTTCGCACATCGTAGCCGCACACCCGGGACACCAGGCAAGCTGAAGATGGTGCCCTACCCAATTAAGGTGGGGTGACAGCGAGTGATATGTACGTATAAATGGATGCCGATGCACCCTTGCGGCGGCGCGCGGAGGGTTGCCGCTTTGTACCCGGAGCTAGCATGACGAGGCCGGGGCGGCTGGCAACGCGCTCCCGGAACGCCTCCCCGCGATGGATTCGGTTTCGCAGGCACCTCGGAACGAGAGACGCCGATGCCCGACGCGGCTCCTTGCAAGGCGCTGATCGCGGCGGACGACGTGGTGATGACGGGACTGGTGGCGAAGACCTGCCTTGAAAGGCAGGGGGGGGGATGTTGGGGTGTTCAACACTGCCCGTCTATGCGAAGCGCTCCTGTGCCGCATGTTTGCGCCGGAGCAACGGCGCGTACTCGTGCAACTCCCGCGGCGCGATGTCGAAGGCGCGACGGAATGCACGCGTAAAGCTCGACGCATCATTGAAACCCAACCCCGAGGCAATGTCCTGTACCTCGATATGCGGAAAGCGCACCAGCTCATTGGCTGCCATGCGCAGCCTGCGGCTGCGGATATAAGCGGCCAGGCCGCCTTCATGCTCAAAGAGACGGTACACGCTGGCGCGCGAGAGATGCAGCGATGCCAACACGCTGTCGGGCGACAAATCCGGATCGTGCAGATTGGCCTCGACATGGCGCCGCACCTGTCCATAGACGGCAGCGCGTACCGCCGCGCGGCCATTGCCGGAAAGACCGGCCTGACGGCTGAAAGCGGCGACAAGCAGCTCTACCGCGGTGATAAAGCGCTGACGCGCTTCCTCCCGGTCGAGCCCGACGATTTGTCGATTCAATGCAACCAGATGCTCAATGATCAGGCGGATCAAAGGCGTGGTTGCGTGAATCCAGCGGCCATGCAGCGAGGCGGCATCGGGGAACGACCTCTCCACCAAAGCGCGCGGCACAAAAAGGAGCAGTATCCGACCCTGAAAACTCCGGATTGTGCACGGCTGATCCATGTCCAGCGCGAGGATACTTGGCACTTGCGGTATGTGCGGCGCGTCGGGCGGCGGCTTGCCGCCCAGGAACTGGCCCGGTGGCCCTTCAAGGAACACGCTGAAGCTTATGTCATGAACGCTCTCGGTCGAAACCCGGCCCAACGATCGCACGGCCAGGTTCGGCCCGGTGTGGAAGTCGAAGAAGCTCAGATTGTCGATCGTGTAACGAGACAGCGAAGCAGCGAAGGTATCCTCGGCTCGCTTTGACGGAGGCCGTATGTCGTAGACAGGACTCATGCGCTCCTGCCAGGCCCGGAAGCTTTGCCGGGCGTCGCCTTGCACGCTGAAACTGCTGTGCACGATGCCGGGCGCAAGCGTCGGCGGCTCCGGCGGCAACAACAAGCGGCTTAGCGGCATGGCAGTGTGTGGCAGGTCGTTGTTCAATGCAGCGCCCATCGCTGATTCTTCGTCCAGTTATGAGCACGCCCCGTGTGGCTGAACCTTAAGTTGAGCCACCAGCCCGCCCGGAGCGCGCTGGTGCAGGTTGCAAAGCATACCAGTACTTGTTTTGCCGTAGCGCACAGTGAACGACTCGCCGGCAAATCGATCGTTTCAGTGCTTGGAAACCACACACTATCTTGAGCAGACCGACTATCGGTGACCGCATGGCATTTCCGTCCCGGCTTGCCGGAATGACCGCTTTCGAGGAGGGCCACTGCCTGTTTCGGGTCGACCAGAGCCAAATGGCACACGGCTGCCGGAGGTCGTATTCCGGCCAGGAAGGGCCGCTTAGTCGCTCCGTCGGGAAGACGTTCCGATGTCCGTTGTGCCCACAAAGGCGTCTACTGGCACTAGTGGAAAGGTCTCGTTGACGAAGTGTTTGGTTCCGCACAGACGCGCCCAGATCTTCGGCAAGAATAGCCGGGGGACCTTGGTATCCCTCATGCTTGTTGCACGTTCATGCACTTTTTGGGATGGATCGAGAACCTCAACAACGGTCCATCGAAAGGAGACCGAAGGATGACACACGTGCCTTCAAACGAAAACGGAATGACCTTGACAGCCAGCCAGTTGGACGCCTATCTCGCAAGGATCAAGATCGACCAGCCGGTCTCTCTCGACCTTCACGGCCTGTCGAGGCTTCATCGTGCTCACCTCATGACGTTCACCTTTGATGCGTTGGATGCCTTCATGGGATGGCCGTCCTCGATCACCCCGGCGTCTGCCTTCGCCAAGATGGTGGAGGGCAGGCGCGGCGGCTGGTGCTACGAGATGAACGGTCTCTTCGGCGCAGCTCTCGATGCGCTCGGTTTCCGGGTAACCCGTCTGTGCGGCGGCGTTAATCGTGAAATACTGGGCGACGTTGCCATCGGCAATCACCTAACCCTGCGTGTCGATCTCGACTGCCCCTATCTCGCCGAGGTCGGCGTGGCCGACGCCATCGTCGAACCCGTGCCGCTGGATATCGGACCGATCAGCCAGCGCGGCTTCGATTTTTCAATCATGTCGACGGAGGACGGCTGGCTGCGCTTCAACAATCATGCGCATGGCATCGCGCGCAGCTTCGACTTCCGGGTCGACCACAGCGACGAGGCTGCCATGGCCGCCATGCATGCCTGGTTGATGCGGGATCCCGGGTCGCCGTTCACAAACGCGCTGGCAGTCCTGCGTCATACCGCGGACGGCTATGTCGCCCTGCAGAACGATCGCTTGCGCAACGTGATGCCCAACAGCGTTAGCGAACACCGCATCACCAGCGCGGACCATCTCGCGGACACGTTTGAAACCGTTTTCGACCTCGACATTCCCCAGCCCGGGCACGTTTGGGACAAGATCCGGGCGATTAGCAGCGATAAGGCTGGCTGAACAGGCGACACTCGCTCACCACTGGGTATCTCAATGGCACGGGCGGAGGCGTGTGACTCAGCGTTAGGAGTTCCAATCTCTTGGCACGTCACAAAGTGAAGTTGGCAATAGGCTTCTGTTCGGATGAGATCGTGTAGATGGCCGTTGAACCCGAATAGCCGCTGTTGAGGCAGGCAACTTCGAACGGCGCATTCGGCCCACTTCGGCCATTCGCGGCTTGCTCTCCCAACGGCAGGACCGGCCGATCAGGCGACCCAAACGAAAGTGCCCACGACGAAGTGCCATAGTTCGACCCGGTACAGGCGCCGGCTAACGTCGCGCGTAACTTCAGCCACCTCCTGACGCATAGTCACCGGCACGCGTTCACTATCGACGATTACCACCCGAAATGGCCGGAGCACCATTAAGGTGCAGGTTTCGTCGCGATATCCGGTGTCCGGTGCTGAACGGCAGGTCGTTCGCCGGCTGACATCGCGTCCATTGGACGGCGAGAACGCCAGGCCGTCGGCCCGGCCGCGTCGCATCAGACCTATCGACGCAACTCGCGTGTCACGTCAATCGACTGGCTTGATGCGCCGGAATGCACCAAGCAGCGCGAGGTCATAGGTGATCTTTAGCAGGCCGCAAGCGACCAGTGGCGCGCCGACCCAGCCCATCGCCAGCAAGCCGCCAGCGAGGGTCGGACCCAGCGCGGAAGCCAGGCTCCTGGGTACCGCGGTCAGGCTGGCGGCAGCGGGGCGCTCGGGCGGCGTCACGACCGCCATCACATAAGCGGTCCTTGTCGGTACGTCCATCTGCGACAGCGCGCTGCGCGCGAGCAAGAGGACCAGCGTCGCCACCAGCGAAGGAGAGAATGCTGCGGCGATCAGGCATAGGCTGGACGGAATATGGGTGAACACCATGGTGTTCAGCAAGCCGAACCTGCGAGCCAGCGGCACGGCAACCAGCAGGGAGCCTGCGGAGAGCAAGCCCGACCAGAAAAAGAACCGGCCGGCAGCCCCTGGCGAGAGGCCGAATCGTTGCATCAGCCACAGTGCCAGCAGCGAGTTCACCACCAGCCCACCGGCAAAGGCGTCGACGCTGAACAGCAGGGCAAGGCGGGTAACGATTCGGCGGGACGGGCCTAGTGGCGTTCTAACCGATGCCACGCGCGGCTCTGGCTCGGGCATCCGCGTATAGAGGAACCAGAGCGCGACACCGGTCAATGCATAGATCATGAACATCGCGCGCATGGCGCTGAGGAACGATACCCCCAACTGGGAGGCAAGCCAGCCCGGCAGCGCCGCTGCCAACGCGCCAATGGCGGCGGAGAGGGCTCCGGTCAGACTGTACCGGGCGAACAGCGCCGTGCGCGCATCTGAGGTAGCGGAATCAGCAAGGCGAGCCTGCTCCAGCGGCAGGAACACGCTGACGTCTCCGGAGCTTGGGTTAAGCGTACCGACGAACGCAACTAGCAGTAGTGGCCAGAGGGAGGAGAGCCCGGCGAATCCGATGCCGGTCGCGGCCATCAGCGCGGCCGCCAGCAACAGCAGACGGCGCTGTGGGTAGCGATGGCCGAGGACGCCCACCAGTATCGTCGCCAGTGCCGAGCCGATCAGGGTGGCACTGCTGACCAATCCCACTGCCAGTTGCGCGAAACCGAGCGCTAGCAGGTATGCGGGCAGGAGGACGGCGATGAACCCGTCGCAGAAGCCGCGTAACGCGCGCCCGACCAGAAGTGGCAAGGCACCGGCATCGACGCCTGCTGGCAGTAGCAGGCGAGCGAGCCGGGCTTGGCCGACGGTCACGGCAGGATCCTCAAGCGTTTGCATCGCGGTACGCGACCATTGGTTTCACATCTTTTCCCGGTGCTATTTCGTACCGCCGGACCCATATGAGAAGGTGTCGAACAAGGTCACGCTGTCCGCCTTGGTCCATACGCCCACCGCGCCGGCACCGCTGATATGGTCGTCCGCCACATCGATGTAGCGCTTGCCGTCCAGCGCGACCTGGATATGGTTCCCCACGAACTCCACGCGTAGCGTATGCCAGACCTTGGCTTCGACAGGCGCATCCTTGTACTGGATCGTGTGCCTGCGTCCGGCTGCCGTGTAATACAGCGAGACATTGTTCTCCAGTGCATTCGCCCGCGCGACATAGTAGTTGTTGCCGTCCTTCCAGCGCCAGACAACACCGCCTGCCTGGTCCTCGCGGCCGGACATGGGTTTGAACCTTGCCTCCACGAAGCCATTGGCGATGGAGGCGGCAGGGTTCACACACCAGGGGAAATCCCCGGAACCGGACTGCTTGAGCACGTTGGTGCCGTCCTGCACGGACGGGTCCGCCTCGACAGTCCATTTCGGCGTGCCACCGCCGGTGACACCGGCCACCCATCCCGCCGGCAAGGTACCTTGCCTGTCCTGGTTGAACATGATCGTTTCTCCGGTTGCCGGCATGGCTGTCAGCAGCATCCATAACATGAGCGGGATCGGCTTCACAGTGCATCTCCCGAGCAATGACGCGACTAGCAGTTCATGCAGGCATCTTCGGCGGCCAACGATGCGCTTCCGCCTGGCAATGCTGGCACCAGGCATACAAGGCGTCGTACATCACCATGCCGTGCCTGAGCATCTCGTGGTCGTCGGAAAACACCTGCGAGAGCCCCAGCGAGATGGCGTAGAGCCCGCCCGATTGCGGTGTGAGGTCCAGCTTCGACGTGTCCGCCCCCCGCACAATGCCAGCGAGTTGCTGCAAGGCGGGATCATTCAAACGGTACTTGTCCAGGAAGGCGTCGAAGCTGCACAGTTCTCCGACATGCGAAAGTTCGACACCAGGAATGTCATAGGGAACAGCCCCGGTCTCGCCTGCGACTTTCACGACGTTGCCGGTCGGCACGTACAGGAATTCCGGTTCCTTGTCGATAAAACGGGCTATCAGCCAGGGACAGGCAATCCGGTCTATCTTCGGACGTTCGCGGGTAATCCATTTCATGGCCGGCTCCTTACGATTTGCCGATGGTCGGGTGATCGCCGGCGGACCATTGCTCAATGCCGCCAGTGAGATAGGCCGCTCGGATACCTTCGTCCTCTAGCCGTGCGGCGCAGTCCTGGCTGACTTGCAGGCCATGCGCGCAATAGACGATCACCGGCCGGCTGGAGTCGAGTTTTGCGATCCAGCTATCCATGTCGTCAGGGTTGCGCCAGGAGGCACCGACAATCATTTGCGCGCTGGCATCAAAAGCCTGCCTGCGCCTGACGTCGACAATCTGCGGCGGGACCGGCGCTTGAATCGCTTCGGCAAGTTCGTGGGAAGAGATGGCAGTGGGCATGTTCTTGGCTCCGAACTTACTTCCGGGCTTCGGCGAAGCGCTCGGCTGCCTGGGCCCAATGGATGTTCTGCATGAAGGCATCCACATACGCAGCAGCTTTTGCACCGAAGTCCATGTGATAAGAATGCTCATACATGTCGAGCGCCAGGATCGAAGTAGCGCCCGCCAGAGTGTGTGCGTGATCGGGCGCCCACTGGTTCACGAGCCGCTTGTCGCGTGGCGAGTAGTTCAGCAGCACCCAGCCCGAGCCGCCGCCCAGCGCCTTGCCCATGCCCGTGAACTCAGCTTGCCAGCGGGCCACGCTGCCAAAATCGCGGATAAGCGCCGACTCCAGTTCGGGGCCCAGGGCGCCGCCTTCACCGAGCCCGTCGAAATACACCTCATGCAGGATCATCGAATTGGCGGCGATCAGTTCTTCACGCTTCAGGCCATTGAGCATGAAGACGGGTGCGGTCGCCGGATCCAGCGCGGCAAGTTCCGCCGTGATGGCGTTCAATCGCTTCACAGCGCCGCCGTAGTTGTTCTCGTAATGGCTGATAATCAGCTTTACCGAAAGGCCGGTGAGCTTGCGTGGATCGACGGCAAGCGGCTTCATCTGGTAGGTCATGATCGATTCCTTGTTCGTGCGGCTCAGGCGTGAAGTAGCGGGTAGGCAACCAGACCAGCCAGGGCTGCGCCGATGACGATGACTGGCTCCGGCAGCTTCTTGAATTTCCAGAGCAGGGCGACTGTGACGAGCGCAAGCAGGGCGGTAGGCAGATCGACAATCGAGCGTTTGGCCAGGACGATCACGGCACCCGTGATGGCCCCGACTGCCGCCGCCGTCACGCCATCGACGAAGGCGATGATCCCGGGCCGCTTGCCGTACTTCTTGAAGTAGGGCGCCGGGATCACGGTGAACAGGTAGCAAGGCAGGAAGGTGCCAAGCGCGGCCACGGATGCGCCCGGCAGGCCGGCGACCAGATAACCGATGAAGCCGACCGTGATCACCACGGGGCCCGGCGTGATCATGGCCACTGCGACGGCGTCGACAAACTGCTTGTCGTTCAACCAATGGTGTTCGGTCACGACGCCGCCATAGAGGAACGGCACGATGGCAAGCCCGGAGCCGAATACGAAAGCGCCGGCTTTGGCAAAGAACACGCCAACCTGCGTCAACAGCGGCCAATCCACGGTGCTGACGATCCCGCTCACTGTTGTGGGTACCTGCGTCGCCGCCATGGCATTGAGGCCGCCCTGACGCAGCCACTTCGGCGGCGCCCGCCAGAACCACACCACCATGCCGGCCGCCAGGAACAGCCAGGCAATCTCGGACTCGGTGACGACCGTCACCGTCGCCAGCATCAGGTAGATCACCCACAGCAGCTTGTCGCGGCCAACGCTTTTGTTCGTGAGCTTGTATGCGCTGATCGCAATGATCCCGATGACCGCGGCACCTACCCCATAGAATACCGACTGCATCCAGGTCAGTCCGCCAAACCGGACGTAAGCCCAACCCAATGCCACCACCATCAGGAACGACGGAACGACGAATGCAATGCCGACCAAGGTCGCCCCGACGATGCGGTAATGCACATAGCCGAGATAGATGGCGAGCTGCGCGGCCAGCGGCCCGGGTGCCAGTTGCGCCAGCGCCAGGCCTTCCTTGTAATCGGCATCGGTAATCCACTTGCGTTCATCCACCAGGTCCCGGTGCATGTAGCCGGCGAGGGCCACGGGACCTCCAAAGCCCAGCGTACCCAGGCGCAACATATAGAGCACGAGTTGCCAGAGTGTATAGCCCATTCGCTCAGCCGCTGGCATGTCGGGGATATTGGTTTGCTGCAGGTTGCTCATGGATCGTCCTTGAGATAGGTTCAATGACCCCTAGCGTTTCCGGTTGTTCAAGAAGTGGGCATGCAGGGAATCGAGCACCAAGCCGGTTTCGGCCAGCAGCGCATCGTCATCGGCCAGCCGTTCACGGGCGCCGGCCAGAATCGCCTCGAACCCGCTCGCTTCCGGGACGGTCGGTCCGCCGACATCCAGCGCATGGACCATCCCCGCCAGACGCTGCAATCCTGGATTTGCCTCCAGGGCAAAGCTCGCCAGCAGCACCTCGAAGGAAACCTTTTCACCGACATGGGTGAATGTCGCGCCGTCGAAATCGAAGCCCAGGGCATCGGCGGGACAGTCACCGGGGGCTTCGAGCCACAGGAAACGAGCATGGGGATCGATGAAGCGCTGGATCAACCACGCGCAAGCCACCCGGTCGACCCAAAGATGGCGGCGTGTCGCCCATAGCCGCCCCTGGTATTGCGTGGGGTCGCGTCGCGCGATGGCCCCTGCGGCGGGGTGCGGCTCGCCCGGCGACAGGATTGTTTCAATGGCGCCCGTGAAGTCCCGCCACTGTGCCTCGGCACGCAAGGACGCCTCGTTGGGAAAGAAGTCGATCTTGCGGATCGCCTCGTAGATGCGGCCGAGCCGTCGCTGCAGGCGATTGAGTTCGGCTTCACTTAGACTGGAAAGCGTCTGGCGGGCTGCCGAGACGGACGCGAGGAGTTCGGCGTAGTCGCTCGACCTGTCGAACAACGCGCGGTAGGTGGCGGCGTCGTCGTCCTCTTGGGGCTGTACCGTCAACAGCCAGGCTTGGCCGTCCTGCTGCTGTGTATCGTCGGCCAGTTCGCGGAACTGTTCCACTTGCTCGGCGCCGGCCGGCAGCAGATAAGCCCCATCGCGCAAGGCGGCGCCGCCTAACGCCTTGAGCGTGCGCCAGATCCGCATGCGGGCGGTCGCACCCGATGTGGGAAGGCTGACGATCAGCAGGATCCAGGAATCTTGGGACGTGGTCATGGAAGGCAGCATAGGGTTCCATAGCGCAGGTTTCAATGATGTAGAGATCATTACAAAAACCGGGCCGATTGGGAGGTGGTCCCTCGAATCCCAATGGATCGACATCGCCGCTGCCTGGGTTCGCCCGCGCAAACCACGGGACGGACCAGCCCGAAAGACCGGATCCGGTGTTGCTCGCGCCGCACAAATCGGGCGCGGAAGGCTCCGCTGGAGTCTCGTTAACGTCGACTAGCCGGCGTAAAGCCGGCACGCAATGTCGAGTGGCCTGACGCAGACGACCAGGCAATGCACCCCGCCTTCCGGAAGAGCGAGACGAAACGTACCGGGTGCGCGGCGGCTTTGCGAGCGTCAATCTATTGCAAGGTACAACTCCCTATAAGCCCCGACGAGGTCATCGAGGCTGAACGAGCGATTCAAACCGCTCGGATTTGGCAGGATCCACGCTTTCGACCCGCCGAACATAGCGTTCTGGCGTCCCCACAAGACGTGCCGCTGACCTGAAATGGCTGCGTATGCGGCCTTCCCCAGGAAGGCGATATAGGTGGGGCGATAAAGTTCGATTTTCTTCAGTAACGCCGAAGCCGACTCAAGGAATTCATGCGGTGAAAGCTGGCCGGCCCGCGCCGTAGGCCGGCCAACAGCTGTTGTCAATCCGCACCGATGGGCGAGCAGGTCCCGGTCGTTTTCGGCACGCATCAGTTCTGGCGTGAAACCGGCCAAATGCAGGGCACGCCAGAAACGGTTGCCATTCCCTTCAAAATGGTGGCCCGTCGCCACCGCTCTCATGCCGGGGTTTATTCCACAGAAAACGACCGCCAGACCTTCCGATATTGCGTCTGGAAGTGACGTCAACGCAGCTGTCCCGGGTGCGCAGGTAGCCATTTGTGTGCTGTTTCAACCGGCGAGCATCTTCCCGTTAAGGAGAATGTGCAGCGTTCTGACAAAAAGAATCACAATCGCGAGGCTCAGCATGGCGAGCAGGATGATTGCAATCACCTTCAGGGGCCAGGCCTGGACGAACATCGCGTATTTCAGCGCGGCACTCGCCAGCGCCGCCATCGGAAAGCTGATCGCCCACCAACCGGTAGCAAACGGAACCCCCCTGCGAAACACCTTGGGTGCCAGTGTGAGGAATATGAAAAGACCGAAGTAGAACAGCAACCCGGAGAAGGTATCGACGTGCTGCGTAAAGTTGGTGTAGGCAAGAAAGCCCACTTCGAACGGTGCCATCAGGATTAGCAGCGAAGGGACCATGCCGGCGGGCAGCGGCTCGTGGTGAATCATTCGCGACATGATCATCGTAAAGAACAACAGGGCAATCATCGTTCCCACGGCCAGCGCGAACATGTTGACCTCATGCGCCCACGGCATTGGCATGGTTCCGCCCGCAACGGCGATATCCAACGTGGCCACGCCCGGGATGAACCAGGCGGGAACTGCGTGCGCAGCGTCGATCTTTCCCCGCAGCAGCCGGCCCGCAATCGCGAAACAGAGCGCGAGCGTGAAAATCGTACCTACCGCCCACATGACTTCGGCAAGCATCTGGCTCAGTTGGGCAACGACCGAGGAAAGCAGCAGGATAGCGATCGTGATCGTGCCGAAGAAATTGCCGGCGACGGGATGCCGGTATTCCGCGACGACCGCCTCAGGATGTTTGACTGCCTTGAAGAGATAGCCCGCGCTCAGCACGACGAATACAACCAGGGCGAGGATGCCGGCTGCGTCAGAGATCAGCGGAGTCACCCCAAATTCGTGGCTGGCCTGGCGCCACGCAATAGACAGTCCGGCAATACCCATTACCGACGCAAACAGGTTGACGGGCAAGTTTCTGATGGAAGCGGTTGTTCGCAAGGACTGCGGATGGGGACTCGAAAGCGTTGACACAGCACATTCTCCTGATTCTTGGGGACCCGGGACGTGGCGGCCAGAAAGCAGCCGATTGAGAGGCCGCGAATCGTTCGCCGCCTCGCCTGTCGGGGAGATGCGGCCGATGGTATTCTCTTCCACCGATGAAGATAATCTGTCATTATTGGGAATCATCCTCCCAAAAAATGAGAACATGGCTGATCGCTTCGAATCCATGTCGATCCTGGTGGCCGTGGTCGAAGCAGGCAGTTTTTCTGCCGCGGCGCGCCAACTCAAGATGCCGCTCGCAACGGTGAGCCGCAAGGTTGGAGACCTGGAGTCGCACCTGAAAACCCGACTCCTGCATCGCTCCACCCGACAGCTTTCTCTCACCGAAGCCGGGCAATCGTATGTCGCCGCATGCCGGCGCATTCTCGAGGAAGTGGGAGAGGCGGAGCGTGCGGCGTCCGGGGAATACGCGGCGCCCAAAGGCGAGCTGGTCATCACTGCACCCATCGTCTTCGGACGCCTGCACGTCTTGCCCGTGGTCGCGGAATTCCTCAAGACTTATCCGGACATCGATGTGCGGATGGTGCTGACCGACCGCAGGGTGCCTCTTCTTGAAGAGCACGTCGACGTCGCATTGCGGATTGCGGAACTGCCCGACAGCAGTTTCATCGCGGCACCGATTGGCACGGTGCGTCGGGTGGTGTGCGCAAGCCCCGCCTACTTCGCCGAATACGGCACGCCGACGAGCCCCCTTGAGCTCGCCACGCATGCATGCGTTACTTTCGAACAGATGACATCCAGGCAGGTGTGGAGCTTCATGTCGGGCAAGTCGGAGATCGCGGTGCCCGTCCGCTCGCGGCTTGCCGTCAGCACTGCCGAGGCTGCAGTCGACGCGGCGGTGGCTGGCGTCGGGATTACTCGCGTGGTGTCTTATCAGATGGCGAGCGCGTTGCGTGCCGGTGCACTCAAGATCGTGCTCGCACCGTTTGAGCCGGCGCCGTGGCCCATCAGCCTTGTTCACACTGGACAGGGAATCCTGCCGCTGAAGTTGCGCGCTTTTCTTGATTTCGCCACGCCGCGGTTGAGGGCCCGGGTGGTTGAGGTGGGGGTCTGACGTTTGCAAGTCGGGGGGCGAACGTTGCAAGTGGGGCGGGAATGGTCGTCGCCGTAGATGGCCGCTCACGGCCAGTTTGCGACACTCGCTGGCGTGTGTCCGCAGACGATTGAACGGCGGTTCTACCTTGGTGGCGGACAGTGGGACAATGGCGGACCGAGCCCATGTGAAGGTAAGGCCGGCAGACCTATCAAACAAACCGAGAAGTAGTTCGTGCCGCAAATCACTATCAAAGATGGCAACCTTAGCTCTAATTTCAAATTTTATCGAGAGAATTGAGTGTTGCAGTGGAATCTCCGGGGATTTCCCTAGGTTCAGATCTGATTTATACAACAATGCCACATAAAAATGAAAATATTATTCATCGCTTCGCTGGGATTTTTAGCGCTAATTCAAGCATCACTATCCTTCGCGGATAATGTAAATGGAAAAAATCTCTATTTACAGAGATGTGTCATGTGCCACGGAATGGATCTCAAAGGAACAGGACCGTTGGCTAATAAAAGCAACCCTCCCACACCTGATCTTACAACATCCGCTTTCAAAAAACGACTAAATGATTATCCTGGCGTTATTGTATCATCGATAATACTTCGTCCAAATGGAGACTTGATTCCCAAAACTCTGCAAGAGAATGGTGTAAAGCTATCGCCGTACTCTTGGAGGGTTAAGGATTTTCGCGATTTAAATCAATACATGATTAGTGTGATTTCCAAAAATCGATGATTTTTAGATGAGAGGTGGGCACGGAAATCTAAGGGCCATTTCAGGGTCCGGACGGCCTGGCCCCGTCATCGGGCCCAGCCCAAAGGGTCTTCTAACGGCCCTGCAGGCAAGTGCCGCCCGGCCAGCTTGATGCCCTGCCTGTCGCCTGCGGTCTGCGCGCACCGCCAGGCCGTCGGGTTAGCACCTCGGGCCTAACAAGGGGGTGGCTCCTTCCCTCAGCCCTGCAATGCGGGCATGACCACTTCCTGCACAATCCGCATCCCTTCGGGCGTACTCCAGCTACCCGCAAGCTCGGCAATTACCTGGTTCGTACTGGAGAGCGTGACGCCGTTCTTCTCCATGCGGCGCAAGGCCATGTCGTCGCCGATCTTGCTCGGCGAGCCGCCGGCATCGGCGATCACCTGCACTTCGTAGCCAACGCGCACCAGGCTCAGTGCCGGGAACACCGTGCAGACATCGTTGGTGACGCCAGCGATGATGAGCTTCTGGCGCCCGGTTGCCGCGACGGCCGCAGCAAAGTTCTCGTCATCCATCGCGTTAACGATACCGACGCGCTTGATGCGCGCGGCGAATTCGTCCGGCAGGATGGTTTCCAGTTCGCTCAGCAGCGACCCTTGTGCGTATTCCTCCATGCTGGAGGTCAGCACGACCGGCATCTTCAGGATGCTGGCGGTCTTGGCCAGCATCAGCGCGTTGCGCTTCATCTCTTCGAAGGGGATGGAATGGACCCAGCCCATGGTGCCGACCTGGTGGTCGATCAACAGAAGCGCGGCGTTATCGCCGGTGAAGCGTTCGAAAGCCATGATGAGACTCCTTCGTGGTCAGGTTGCGGTGGAGTGCAACGGCGGGCCGGCAAAAAGCATGACCTCGGCGCTGCCGTGGAGAGCTTGCAGCGTGATCGCGCAGCGCGCGTCCTGCGCCGGAAAGACCGGGAGCTTGAGATCGTTGCGCCCGAAGTCCTGGCCGTCCACCATCGCCGTGCCGAAGATCGGCATGACGAAGGCACAATGTCCTGAGTCGATGCGCACGGCCAGTTCGGCACCTTCTTCCAGCGAAATGTCGAGCATCGTCACTTCGGTCGGCGGCGTCAGCGGCGAACGGGCGTGCCGGAAGCGTCCCACGGGCACGCGCACCTTTGCCCCGGGCAACTGCACCACCGGTACATCCTGCGGTTCCAAGGTCAGTGCGAATGGAGCAATGTACTGTCGCTCCGGGGCAAGGTTGACGAAGATCTGCAACGAATGGACAGTCTTGCCGGCCTCTGCCGGAACTTCCTCATGAACGATACCGCTCCCGGCCGTCGCCCAGTGCAGGCCACCGGGTCGGATCAGGTTGCGGGTGCCGAGCGAATCACGGTTGTCGATGCCCGTTTCCGAGTCGAGGAACAGGTAGGACACGGCCGAGAAGCCGGCATGGGGATGCGGCGGAAAGGTCGGCGCGCTCATCCAGGCATGATCGATCCCGAGGAAGGGATCGATCAGCGCTGCCACCCCGCGCAGGCCGTAGGCGCGGAAGTGGCTGCCGTGGTTGGCGCGCTGCAGCGGGGCAATGACGGGCATGATGTTTGCCTCAGGCACCCTGGGCTTCACTCAAGGTTGGGTAGTCGATGTAGCCCTGCGCAGTGCCGCCGAAGAAGCCATTGCGGTCCGCCTCGTTCATCGGCGCGCTGTGCTTCAGCCGGGCGACGAAGTCCGGGTTCGCGAGTACCATCTGGCCGTAGGCTTCCAGGTCGGCCAGCCCCGAAGCCAGGTCGGCCCCGACCTGCTCGCGCGGGCGGCCCGGCCGGTTCAGGATCAGCGTGCGCTGCCAGAGCTTGCGGATGTCGGCCTGCACCGCTTCATTGCCCTGGTGCATGATGTGCAGGTAGGCCAGCCCCAGCTTGTCGAGTTCGGCGACCAGATAGCGGTACAGGGCCGGTCCTTCGGCGCCTTCGTCGATGCCCCACATCGTCGTGCCGGGCGACAGCCGGATGGCGGTGCGGTCCGCGCCGATTTCGTCGGCAATCGCAGCAGCCACCTCGATTGCGAAGCGGGCGCGGTTCTCGATCGAGCCGCCGTATTCATCGGTGCGGGCGTTCGCGCTGGGGGCGAAGAACTGCTGGATCAGGTAGGCGTTGGCGCCATGGATCTCGACGCCATCGGCACCGGCCTCGATCGCGCGGCGGGCCGCATAGCGGAAATCCCGGACAGTCTGGCGCACTTCCTCGGTGGTCAGCGCACTTGGCACCGGAATGTCCTGCATGCCCTTGGCCGTGAACATCGGCGTGCCCGGGGCGATGGCCGACGGCGCGACGCCCCGCCGGTGATGCGGCGTGTTATCCGGGTGCGACATGCGCCCGGCGTGCATCAACTGGATGAAGAGGTGGCCGCCCTTGGCATGCACGGCATCGGTGGTTTTCTTCCAGCCTGCCACGTGCGCGTCGGTGTAGATGCCTGGCGTGGTCAGGTAGCCCTGCCCGTCGTCCGAGGGCTGGGTGCCTTCGGTGACGATCAGGCCGACACTGGCGCGCTGGGCGTAGTACTCGGCAGCCATTTCGCCCGGCGTGCCGTCGTACTGGGCACGGCTGCGGGTCATCGGTGCCATGACCAGGCGGTTCTGCAGGGTGTAGCGGCCGACGCGGACGGGATCAAACAGTTTGCTCACGATGGAATTCCTCGGTTGAATTGGATGGAGGCATCATCGCGCGTTCCTTGTGCGGGATAAATATGGTAATTTGGAGAACATTGATCCGATAATGGAGCAATTGCATGGAACTGCTTAACGACATGGCGTTGTTTGTTGAGGTCGTCAAAGCCAAGGGTTTTCGCAGCGCCGGGGAGGCCATGGGCGTGCCGAACTCGACACTGTCGCGCCGGATCAGCGGATTGGAGAAGGCGATCGGGCTGCGCCTGCTGCATCGGACGACCCGCAAGATCGAACTGACCGAGGCCGGCCAGATTTACTTCGAGCGTTGCAAGCGCATCGTCGATGAAGCCCGCCTGGCACACGAGCAGCTCGGCGAAATGCTGGCCCAGCCCAGCGGCGTGCTGCGCGCCTCGTTGCCGGTGGATTTTGCGGTGACCTACCTGGCGCCCCTGATCGCCGAATTTGCCGGCCTCTATCCTGGCATCACCTTCGATTTCGACCTGACGCCGAGACGGGTCGACCTGGTCAGCGAACCCTTCGACGTGGCAATCCGCATGGGGGAATCCGAAAGCTCGCAGTTGATCGCACGCACGCTGGCCTCGCTCACGCCATACCTCTATGCCTCGCCGGGCTACCTGGAGCGATCGGGCGAGCCAGCCAATCCCGCCGACCTGGCACGGCATGAGTGCCTGGGCATCCTGAAGGCGGGATCATGGACATTGCACGATGGCGAGCGCGCCACCACGGTGTCGGTGGGTAGCCGCTTCACGCTCAACAGCGTTGGCATGATCCGCCGGCTGGCGACGCTCGACATGGGCATCATCCTGATGCCCGAGGAAATCGTTGCCGATGACCTGGCCAGCGGGAAGCTGCGGCGCATCATGCGGGCATGGCACGGCATGCCAATGCCGGTCTATGCCATCACCGAGACCCGCCTGCTTCCCGCGAAGACTCAGCGCTTCATTGAGTTCCTGCGGGAGAGATTGGGGCGATAGCTCGGCAGGGTCCAATAGTCGCCGAGCATCGGGATGATTCGGCCCTCAAGCGCAATGGGGATCAGTCCCGAAGAAGGACCGCTTAAACCATGGTCAAACCGCAAGACTTCTCGCGTTCGATCCACCCAAGGCGTGGTTTCTCCGCCATTTCCCTCCATGCAATGGCGAATGTCCGTCGCTCGGTGCCATAACCGCCGTTCAACCGCGCGCGCAACGGCCGTGATGGGTCAACCGGCCATTGAGCGAGCCGCACGACGCGCGGTGGAGCGACCGCCTTGCTCCCCAAACTGTCGAAATGCCAGCAAATGCTAGGCAAGCAACCGCAAGGCATCAGCGAGCGAGAGCACCGTTGTGCGCGAATCGAACGCCGTTGAAAAAAGATGATCGTGCACGACCTGATCCGGGTCGTAGCAGCAATCCTTGACCGTGAATAAACGGAAGTCCGCATCGCTCGCGTACGCGACCGACGACAGCACCACACCGGTCGAAGCAATGCCCACCATGAGCAGGGTATTGATACCCTGCGCGGAAAGCCGTACCTGCAGGTCGGTACCAAAGAACACGCTGGCGCGATGCGCGACGATGAGTGGCTCGGTGGCCTGTTGGCCGAGTTCCGGCGAGATCTGGTCGTCGACGAAAAGACCAAGTTGCTTGATTCCCTGCCCATTCCTGTTCAACGGACTGACTTCCGGATAGCCTGGACGGAAGTGGATCTTGGCGAAATAGACGCTGACGCCCTTGGCCCGCGCAGCGTCACACAGCTTGCGCGTATTGGAGAGCAAAGTGGGTGCGACCGATGGAAATAACGCCAGGATGTCGGTCTGATAGTGCATGACCACCAGAGCGGCTTGCGCTGGAACAATTGCCGGAATCCGCATGGTCACACTATGTGCATCAGCGGCGCTTTCCATGCCCTGTCGATGGTCTGCTGAATCGACGGGTCCACGTTCAACGGGTGGCGGCATAAGGCTACGCGATCAAGAATGATGATCGACTCTACCACGACCAATCGGTTGACCGTTCAGGGTCGGGGACGGACAGCCAGCAGGGATCTCACAATGCCTGCGCCCGGCCAATAGGGGACCGTCAGCTCTCGGTCCAACTGGCCGCTTGAGCGTCCGTAACGACGCTTCAAGCGGACACAGGCTGGCAACGCTGATGCCGCTTCATCGACCTCAAAGGCAAGGACCGCACGGCGACCTGTAAGGCGGCGGCAGTGATGCCTGTGGCACGCGTTTCACCACCGTCAAGCTTTCTCGGCTCGTCCCGGCGAATTCTCGGATACGTTGAACCAACCTGGCGTTGCATCGATGACAGCCCATAGCTTTTGCGGGATGCCAACCCGCGAAACGTCGCTAGCGGAAACAGAAAGGCGGATGCTTTCATCGCGACCTTCACGCGCCTGCGCCATCCAGTCTGGGTTGATTACGAGGCCCTGACCTACGGCCGCAAGCGCGAGCCCCATCTTTATCCCGGCTTCGGCTTGCTCCGGTGTCCTGATGCCGCCCGCCGCAATTAAGGGGACCCGACCACTAATGTGATCCCGCAGAATGTTGACGATCGACTTGTCAGAATTGGCCATCGCGGGCCTTTGATCCAACGCACTGCCGAGCGAAGCATGGATATAAGTCGCTCCGGTATCGATCAGGCGCGTGACCAACTGGAGGGAATYACTGATGCCCAGTCCTCCGTCTACGCTTTCTTCTACTGATATCCGATAACCAAGCGCGAAGGGACGATCGGCATGATCTGCGATGGTTCGCTTCACAGCCTCTACAACTGCGAGTGGGAACCGCATACGGTTTTCGAGCGAACCGCCCCATCGATCAACGCGTCGATTCGAATGGGGGGAGAAGAAGTTCTGGATCAAAAAACCGTGTGCGCCATGAAGCTCAATGCCATCGAAGCCGGCAGCGATAGCGCGTCGCGTGGCGGCAGCGAACGCCTCAATAACGTCCAGGATTTCCTCTTCCTGAAGCTCCCGCGGCACGAGGGCTGAGGCAAACGGGCCTGCGTCACCTTCAACGTCGCTTGCTGCTACTACGTCGCTGACGAGCGTCGGCAACGTCTTCACGCCAGCGTGAAAAATCTGCAGGATCGCATGGGCACCGCCGCTTTTAGCGGCCTTCGCTAGTTTTTTCAGACTTGGAATGAAGCGATCCTCGTACGCGGCAAATTCTCCAGTGAAACCAACCCCATTCTCTTGCACATGCGTGCAGCCGGTGATGACCAAACCGACGTCCTTCACCCGAAGGCGGTAATAGGCGTCCTCCTCGTCGGAGACGGTGCCATCGTCGTTGCTAGCCCAGGTTGTCATTGGGGCCATCGCTACTCGATTGCGTACGGTCAGGCCAGGTGCCAGCACTATTGGCTCAAAAATCTTGCTGTATTTCACGTAACTTTACTTCGGGTTCTGGTGGCTCGGGGACACAATGGCGGAATGTTGACCACCACCGCGTTATGGAAATCAAACCGTATAGTCGATCTGACTCATGTGTTCTTTGCCCATACGGTCGCCGAAGACAGGGTATTTTGAAAGCTTGGTGTCGATTTCCTGAATGTCAGCGCCCGTAAGTTGGAGGCGCTGGGCACCGAGGTTTTCGAGCAGATGCGCCTCGGTACGCGTACCCGGAATAGGAACGATATTGGATCCTTTCGCAAGCAACCACGCCAGCGAAACCTGCGATGGTGTCGCCCCTTTGGTAGCTGCGTACTCCTTGAGCCATTGGATGATGGGCATATTCAACTTCAAGAATTCCTTCGAGAAGCGAGGGAACCCAGCGCGAAAGTCATTTTTTTCGTCGAACTTCGTGTTCGTATCGAAGGCGCCGGCCAGAAAGCCTTGGCCCAATGGTGACCACGGCACGAAGCCGATTCCGAGTTCTTCACACGTCGCCAGCACACCATTCAGTTCGACGTTGCGGGTCCACAGCGAGTATTCCGTCTGGACTGCGGCAACTGGTTGCACGGCATGCGCGCGACGGATGGTCTTCACACTCGCTTCGGAAAGCCCGAAACGCAGAATCTTTCCCTGGCTGATCAGGTCCTTGATCGCTCCGGCGACATCCTCGATCGGGACACTCGGATCGACGCGGTGCTGGTAATACAGATCGATGCGATCGGTTCGCAGGCGTTTCAGAGACTCCTCAACCACTTTGCGGATATGCTCCGGGCAGCTGTTCAGCGCAATCGTTCCGTCAATAGCAAAGCCAAATTTGGTGGCGATCTGCACCTTGTCACGGAACGGCGCAACCGCTTCGCCAACGAATTCCTCGCTCAGGTACGGTCCGTAGACCTCGGCGGTATCGAAGAATGTGACGCCATGCTCGAAAGCCGTTCGGATTGTCTTTAGAGCTTCGTTTTTCGGGACGGGGGCATTGTAGTTGCCAGCGAAAGTCATGCAGCCTGCGCCGATTTCCGAGACCTGCAGTCCTCCTAACGTGCGCTGTTTCATACCTTGTCCTTGTGTGGGTTGAGTGTCATGTTTGCGTTGGGAATATGCCCTGCCAATACCGAGGGTGAGTTCGGCGGCTGCGACCGCGCCCAGTGCAATCGCGTGCTTTACGAAGGTGCGCCGGCTGTCGCTTCGGAGACTGAGACGATGCGGTGGCTGCTGCGGTAGTCCAGCGTCTTCGTCACTAACAAGCATGGTCATGCCTCGTGGTTTTTGCGGATGTGCGTTCCGCCGGCTGCGTACTGTCAATCTATCACCGTGAAACTCATACGATTAGATGGCACAATCCTCTTGCTGTTATAGGAAGGGGTTATAAATATGAAGGTGAGCCTGGATGACCTTGCCGCGTTCCTCACGGTGGCTTCGAAAAAGAGCTTTACGCGAGCGGCGGCGCAACTGGGGATCTCGCAGCCTGCATTAAGCGCGAAGATGACGTCTCTCGAACAGAGATTGGGCGTCCAGCTTCTGACGCGCACGACTCGCAGCGTCTCCACGACCGAGGCAGGCGAACGGCTGCTCAGATCGATCACGCCTCACTTCGAAGGTATTGCCTCTGGCCTYGCCGATCTGAACGCGCTGCGGGACAAACCAGCCGGGAGCCTGCGGATAACATCTGTCGAGCACGCTTCGCAAGAAATCCTGGTGCCGACGTTGGCAAAGCTGCTGCCTGAATACCCCGATATCAGCGTGGAGGTCATCAACGATTACAGGCTGGTTGACATCGTGGCGGAGCGGTTTGATGCGGGTATTCGTCTTGGCGTGCAGGTAGCGCAAGACATGGTTGCCGTGCGCATTGGCCCAGACTTCGAACAGTGCGTGGTCGGCGCGCCAACGTATCTCCAACGGTATGGCACACCCACGACCCCGGACCACCTGATGGGGCATCGCTGCATTTCCCTGCGCCTGCCGAGTTCCGGCGGCGTCTGGTCGTGGCCGTTCGTAAAGAAAGGGAACGAGCTGAAAGTACGGCCGGGTAGCGAGTTGTCGTTCAACACGATCACGCTACAGCTGGACAGCGCCCTGGCCGGGCTCGGCCTCGCATACTTGCCGGAAGACGTCGTGAGCGACTATGTCGCGGCTGGGAAACTCGTGCGCGTATTGGCCGACTGGTCGATGCCGATGCCCGGTTACCACCTCTACTATCCGAGCCGTCGCCAGCCGAGTCCGGCATTTACTGTTCTCGTTGATGCTTTGAGATTTCGAGCAACAGCAGCCCCGGTGAGATAGACGGGAGGGCCTGTGCGTCGCGCAGGCGCTGAGGGTGCACCCCAATGGGAAAAGGTGTACACCGTCGAATGGTCAATACGGGTAAGGCAGTGGCGGCTTCGCTATATGAGTCGGCGCGTCTTCAGGACGCTTGGCTCACGAACAAATGAAACGGAGCGTCGGTGTTTTCCTACGGCGCAAGCGACCGTCCGTTATAGCTTGAAAGCCGACCTGGATGCGGCGTGTCGCCGATCGTCCCCTGTGGGTCGGGAAGGGACGACCGGGTAGCGGCCGGTCGAGGTCCCTTCCCGGCCAAGTATGGATGTTCCGCCGACACGCGTCGGCGGCCGCGGCAGAATCGAAAACGGCCCATCAAGGGTGCTTGCCGGAATTCGACGTCTCCGCAAGACTGACTTGCATAGGTTGCGTTTCGCAACTATATTGCTTGCGAAGCGCAACTTGTGAGAGCCCGTCATGGATCTTGTCGACATGCCAGCCAAGCCCCGGGAAACTACGATACTGGAGCTCCGGGACTTTTCCCGAAGACTGGTTCGTGAACTCGGTTTCATGCGAACGACGCTGGCCGAGAGTGATCTTGCTCCGTCGGCTGTCCACGCGATCATCGAGATCGGGGCGACGCCGGGCATCAATGCGAAGGATCTGGGCAATATCTTGCGCCTGGACAAGTCGAACACCAGCCGGCAGGTCGCGAGGCTGGAGGCGAGCGGACTTGTGGAGCGCCAGACTGCAAATGAAGATGCGCGTTCGTCCGAGCTGTATCTGACGGACGCAGGGCAGAAGCTCCGGAGAAAGATCGACCGATTCGCGACGGATCAGGTCTCCAACGCGCTTCGACGTATGGTTCCTGCCGACCAGCAAGCCTTGGTCCGCTCTCTCGCGCTGTACGCCGACGCACTTGCAAGGGACAACTCGGCCAAAGCCACTTCCGAAGATGCCTCGCCCACACGGATTCTGGAAGGCTACCAGCCTGGCTGCATTGGCGACGTCGCGAGCTTGCACGCCCGCTTCTACTCGGAGCACTGGGGCTTCGGCGCTTTTTTCGAGAAGAAGGTGGCAACGGAGCTTGCCGAGTTCGCCGGTGCGCTGCCGGCTAGCGGCAAGGCGCTATGGCTCTACGCAGAAAATGGCCGATTTCTCGCCTCGTTGGCAATCGACGGGGATGACAACGCGGGCGTAGCCCATTTGCGATGGTTCATTGTGGACGATTCGTTGCGTGGCTCCGGTATCGGACGGCAACTGATGTCTCGCGCGATGAGATTTGTTGACGAGCGCTTTAGCGAGACATACCTCTGGACGTTCAAAGGTCTGGATGCGGCGCGCCATCTATATGAGTCATTTGGCTTTCGGTTGACCGGCGAATCGGAGGGGGCGCAATGGGGAACGGAGGTCATCGAGCAACGGTTCAGTCGTCGCTCGGCCAGACCCTGACACTAATTCGAAAATGGACGACAGCGAGAGGCCAGCAAGCCATGCGCTTGCGGCAGGGACCAGGCCGCTCATGCCGAGCGGCCTGGTAGTCAGTCTTGCGCAGTGGCCCCGGGAAACCCCTTCCAAAACCGGTCAAAAAATAAACCGTGTATTGATAAACGTGTCGCTGGCGTCGCGGCGTTCGGCAAGTAAGGGCTTTCGCCGCTGCGGGGGGGCCGGCCTATTCGGGCTGGATGCCGGCGATGGCGATCAGGCGTTTCCAGATCTGCTGGTCTTCCATGATCGCCTTGCTGACCTCCGGCCCGGCGGCCGGATACGGCGCGCTGCCGCGGCTGGCGTAGTGCGCGACGGCTTCCGGCGAGTTCACGAACTCCAGCGTCAGGCGGGTGAGCCGGTCCACGATCGCGGGGGGCGTGCCGGCCGGCGCGAACAGGCCCGTCCAGTTGATCATGGTGAGTTCCGGCAGGCCGGATTCCGCGATGGTCGGCACGTCGCCAAGGACCGATACGCGGTTTGGACCGACAACCGCCAGCGCCCGCATCTTGCCGGAGCGGATATGCGGCGCCACGGCGGATGCATCGACGCCGGCGTAGTCGACCACGCCGGCCATGACATCGGTCAGCAGATTGCCTTGCGTCTTGTAGGGGACGTTGACGGTCCGGATCTTTGCTGCTTCCCCGAACGCAGCCATGATCGTCTGGTAGCCGGAACTGCTGGTGCCGTAGTTCAGGCTTCCCGGCCTGGCTTTGGCGGCCGCGGTCAGATCGGCGATGGTGCGCAAGGGCGAAGAACCCGGCACCACGATGGCGGCCGGCAACGCGGACATGCGCGCCACGGGGACGAAGTCCTTGCGCGGGTTGTAGGGCAACTGCTTGTACAGGAACGGATTGGCTGCCATCGCGCCGGAGCCCGCATAGAGCAAGGTGTAGCCGTCCGGCGCGGCTTTCGCCACGTAGTCGGTGCCGATGATCATGCCCGCGCCGGGCCGGTTCTCGATCACGACACTCTGGCCGAGCTTCTGTCCAAGGAACTTCGCCAGCAGGCGGGAGTAGTCGTCCAGGCCGGTGCCGGGGCTGGTGACCGAAACGATCTTGATCACCCGTTCGGGATAATCCCGGGTCTGAGCGCTCGCCGGCAAGCCAAGGCCGTACAGGGTGCCGATGACAGCCAGGCCGATGAGGCGGCGCCTGGCCGGTAAGGGAATCATTGTCATGCTTGTCTCCTGCATTCTTGTTTGTTTTGATGGCAGCATCGAGCCGGCCGTAGCCGGCGTGTCAGGCCGCGCTGGCCTGGGGCTTTGCAATCAGCGCGTCCACCGCGACGACGCCGTCCGCGCTGCAGATGAGCGGATTGACATCGAACTCCGCGATCACCGTGCGTTGGTCGGCGGCAAACTCCGAGAGCCGGACGATGGCGTTGGCGAGCCCATCGATATCGACCGGCGGGGCGCCGCGGAAGCCCTGCAACAACGGATAGCCGCGCAGCTGTTCGAGCAGGCGGTGTGCCTGCTGCGTGGAGCACGGCGCCATGGTGGTGACCGTGTCCTGCATCAGTTCCACCAGGACGCCGCCCATGCCGACCACAAGGAGCGGGCCGAGTTGCGGATCCACCTGCGCGCCGACCAGGATCTCCACGCCGGCCGGGACCTGCCTTTGCACCAGCACGCCTTTGATGGCGGCCTCGCCCGCCACCTTACGCGCGTTCGCCATGATCTCGCGGTATGCCGTCACCACGGCGTCGGCATCGCGCACACCGATGCGGATCACGCCTGCCTCGGACTTGTGCGGGATGTCCGCGCTTTCGACCTTGAGGACCACGGGATAGCCGCAGGCCGACGCCGCCTCGATCGCTGATGCCTCGCTTGTCGCCAGGTGTTCGCCAACCACCGGTACCCCATACAAGGCCAGCACGTCCTTCGATTGCCGCTCGGTCAGTACCCTGGCCGGCGTGGCCTCGATCATCCCGCGCGCATCGCGAATCACGGATTCGTGTGTCAGGCGGGGCGGCCGTTCCTCGTTGCGCTGCGCCAGCCATTGCTCGCGGGCGTGCCAGGCTGCCAGCGCGGCGAAGCAGTCCGACGCCGAGCGGAACAAAGCGAGCCTGGGAAGGTTCTCGGCCATCGCGGCATTTGGCCCTTCCAGCCATTCCGACAGCCACAGCCCGCAGGCCATCTTGTCGTGCCTCGCCGCCAGGTCGTTGAACAGTTGCAGCCGCCTGACATTGGGCTCGCCCGTGACCGGCAAGGGCAACACCACCGCGCCATAGGCCGGGTCGCTGAACATGGCTTCGCCGCATTCGACAAAGGAGGTGAAGTTGTTGGCTGCCTCCGCGGTGACGTCGCACGGGTTGCGGGCCGCGCCGAAATCCGGGATGCAGCGCTCCAGCACGGCACGTGTTTGTTCGGCGGGTTGGGGCAGGGCCACGTGATGGTGTTCGGCTTCGTCCGCCGCGATGATGCCTGCCCCGCCGGAGATGGACACGATCGCGGTGCCGGCGGCGCTGGGCCGTGGCGCCTTGGCGAAGAACGCGGTCGTGGGAATCAGTTGTTCGAGCGTTTCGACCTGCACCACGCCCGCGTGGCGGAACGCCGCGGCATAGGCGCTGTTGGAGCCTGCCATCGAGCCTGTGTGCGACAGTGCCGCCTCGGCCCCCAGTTTGCCGCGGGCCGTCTTGTAGACCACCAGCGTCTTGCCGGCGTCGGCGCAGGCTTGCGCCGCCTGGACGATGCGGTTTGCGTCGGACAGTCCCTCGAAGATGCAGGCAATCGCGGCGCAGTGCGGATCGCCGGCGAGAAAGGAGATCTGGTCCGCCACGTCGATGTCCCCCGCATTACCGCAGGAAAACACATGGCTGAAAGCCGTACCGTGGTGGACGGCCTCCTGCATGGCGAAGGCGAGCGCGCCGGACTGGCTCACCACGCCGATCGCATGCGCCGGCAGCGGTGTCGTGCGCGGCGCCAGGTCGGCAAAGGAGACGATGGCGTTGTCGACGTAGCTGGCGTAGCCAATGCAGTTCGGTCCGAGCAGCCGTACGCCGCTCTCGCGCGCCAGCCGGATCAGCCTGAGCTGCTCTTCGACGTGTTCGGACTTGCCCGTCTCGGCGTACCCGGAGGCGAACACCACCACGCCGCCGACGCCAAGCGCGCCGCACTGGCGCACGATCGGCTCGACCGTGTCGCGTGCCGTTGCGATCAGGACGCAGTCCGGGGTCTCGGGCAGGTCGGCCAGCGAGGGATAGCAGACTTGCTCCCCGATACGGTCGTACTTCGGATTGACGAACATCCTTTGCCCGCCGAAGCCGCGCAGGTTACCCATGGCGCGGCCGGCGAAGGCGCGTTCGTTGGGCGTCGCGCCGACGATCGCGATGCTGCGGGGATGAAATATGCGCCGCAGATCGGCATGGGTGTACAGCGTGCGTGAAGCCATCGATTTTTCCATGTTCAGAAGGACTCCGGAAGGCCATCGCGCCCGGCAAGGCGGCCGGCGCGGCAGCAGTTCGTTATTGCGCGCCAGCGCGCCGGTGTTCCGGCCACAGCACCTTGACCGCTTCGCCGTCGATGCGGTGGGTGTGGCAGCTGTCGACCAGCGACGGCCGTGGCATCGGGCTCTGCCCGTCGGCAGGCCGGCGGCCGCCGCGCTCGGTGCGCTGCATCGCAAAGAGGCTCTGCATGGCGGTAGTGGCGAGTACGCTGACCAGCTCCGTCAGGTGCGTGCAACCTTGCACGCCGCCCAGACGCGCCTTGACCTCGCGTTTGAAGCCCGGGCCGATCCGCATGCCGCGCAGTGCCGCGTAGGCCGTCTCGATCTCGGGACAAAACTTGGTCGGACCGCTCTCGATGCGCGCCGTCGCAGCCTGGATGACCAGATCGCGGTCCACCGTCAGCACGATGCGCATGTCATGGATAGGCGTGCCCGGCGGCACCGTCTTGAAAATAAGGTCGGTGCCATCCGGACTGATGTCCTGCAACTGTCCTTCGATATCGAACAGTCCATCGCTGCGCGCAAAGCCGGAGGTGGCGATGTGGCGGTAGTGCAGCGGTTTTCTCCAGGCCGGAGTCGATGTGGATTGACTCATGAGTGCTTCGCCCCATATTGGTTGGAATCCGTTGGCGTCCTCCCTTGCCATCCGCGGCCAGGGAGGACGCACGCTGACAGGCACTGGCGTGCCAGGCGGTTCAGGGCAGGCGGCGCATGATCGATTCCGCGACGCAAACCGGCTTGTCCAGGCCCTGGCACTCGACCGTCATCTCGACCTTCATCTGCGCGCCGCCACCGGCAAGCGGATCCCAGGCCAGCAGCTTGAAATGCGCGCGAACGAGGCTGCCGACCCGCACGGGGGCGGGAAAGCGGACCTTGTCGAGCCCATAGTTCACCCCGGTGCGGGCGTCCAGGATCTTGTAGGCGGTCGCGGTAAGGACCGGCAGCAGGCTCAGCGTCAGGAATCCGTGGGCGATGGGGCCGCCAAACGGGCCGCCCTTGGCGCGTTCCGGGTCCACGTGGATCCACTGGTGATCGCCGGTCGCATCGGCAAACAGATTGATGCGCTCCTGCTCCACGGCAAACCAGTCGCTGATGCCGATGCACTCGCCGATGCGGCCTGCGAGATCCGTGATCTTTTCATAGGTCTTCATGTTTATTGTTCCTCCGGCGTCAGCGACGCCTGCAATGCCGCCGCACAGGCAGCTTCGTGCCGGTCGGCGCTGCCGAACAGGAAGTCGGCGACGACGGCACGTTTGTAGTAATGGCCCACGGCGTATTCCTCGGTCATGCCGATGCCGCCGTGCAACTGGATGGCCTGGCCGCACACGGCCTTGGCGGCACGCCCGATCAATGCCTTCGCCTGGGACAAGGCGCACTGGCGCGCGGCATCGTCGTCGTTGGCGAGGGACGCGAGCAGGGCGTACAGCATCGAGCGGGAGACTTCCATCTCCGTCGCCATGTCCGCGATACGGTGCTGCAATGACTGGAAGGTGCCGATGGGCACGCCGAACTGCTTGCGGATCTTCAGGTAATCCGCGGTGAGCTCGATGGCCTTTTCCATGACGCCGACCAGCTCGGCGCACAACGCAGCGGTGGCGTGTTCCAGGCCATGCCGGAGCGCGGCCGCACCGTTGCCAGGCTCGCCGAGCACGGCGGCCGGGCCCACCTGGACGCCGTCGAAGACCAGTTCCGCCGCGTGGCTGCCATCGTGCAGCCGCATTCCGCGCACGACGAGGCCCGGGCTGTCCGCGTCCACGAGGAACAGGGTCGTCCCGGCATGTCCCGCCAGCGATGCCGACACGATAAAGGTGTCCGCCACGGTGCCGCCCAGCACCAGCGTCTTGGTACCATGCAGCGCATAGCCGTCGGCGCACAGCTCGGCGCGCAGCGCAACCGGCTCTGGAAAACCGCCCGATTGCGCTTCGCTGTACGCCAGGGCGAACCGGCGCGTGCCCTCCGCCACTAGCGGCATCAGCCGGGCCAGTTGCGCGGGGCGGGCGGCCGCCACCAGCGTCTGGGCAGCGAGCACGGCGCAGCCGATATAGGGCTCCACCACCAGCCCCCGGCCCACCTCGTGGCAGATCAGCGTGGTATCGATGACCGTTCCGCCAAGGCCATCGTGGTCTTCCGGCAAGGCAGCCGCCAGCCAGCCATTGCCGGCAAAGGTGCGCCAGTGGGCCTCGCTGCAGCCGGTGCCGCCCTTGAGCAGCTCGGTGCGCTGTTCGAAGCTGTAACTCCTTTCGACGAAGCGGCGCACGCTGTCCTGCAGGAGTTGCTGCTCGGAATGCAAATTGAAGTTCATGATCGCTCGGTTCTTAGAGTTGGAACAGCGTCTTGGCGATAATGCCGCGCTGGACCTCGCTGGTGCCGCCGTAGATGGTCGAGGCCCGGCGGAAGAACATCTCATTGGCCAGTCCGCGCCCGGGCCACTGCGCCGGCATGCGCGCGCCGTCCGCTTCTTCCTGCGCGCTTGGGAAGGCCACCGCGCCATAGTCGCCGAGCGACTCCACCACGAAGGTGCTCATCCTCTGCTGCAGCTCGGTGCCGCGCACCTTGAGCATCGAGCCCATCGCGTGGGCGCCCGGGCTGTGATCCTGCTCCAGGGTGGCGACGCGCTGGACCATCATCGCAATGGCGCTCACTTCCGCCTCGAAGCGCGCCAGCTGCAAGGCGAACTCGTGCCGGCTCCCCAGCGTGCGCGTGCCGGCGCGCTGGCTGCCCGCGAGCTGCCTGAGCTGCGTCAGGTAGCGCCGCAGGGTCGGCAGATCCGCCGCCGACGCGTGTTCGTTGTTGAGCAGGAACTTGGTGATCTTCCAGCCTTCGCCTTCCTCTCCGATGCGATTCGCGACGGGCACGCGCACGTTGTCGAAGAAGGTTTCATTGAGGTGGTGGCGGTCGTCGATGCTGCGGATCGGCCGCACCGTGATGCCGGGTGTCTTCATGTCGGCCAGCAGGAAGGTGATGCCAGCCTGCTTTTTCACCTCGGTATTGGTCCGCACCAGCACGAAGATCCAGTCGGCCCGGTGGGCATAGCTGGTCCAGATCTTCTGGCCGTTGATCACATAGTCATCGCCATCGCGCTCCGCGCGGGTGCGCAGCGACGCCAGGTCCGAGCCCGAGCCGGGCTCGGAGAATCCCTGGCACCAGGTGCGATCCGCATTGAAGATCGGCGGCAGGTGCTCGGCCTTCTGCGTCGGTGTGGCGAATTCGTTCAACACCGGCCCGATCAGTTTCTGCGCGGCGCCATCCTGCGACGGTGCGCCGGCGGCCATGCACTCCTCGTCGAAGGCCAGCCGCTGCAGCACCGACCATCCGGTGCCGCCGTGCTCCTTGGCCCAGTAGGGCGCGCCCCAGCCCTTCTGGTTCAAAATGCGCTGCCAGCGCACCAGGTCCGCGTTGGGCGAGCGTGTGCCGCTGCGTACGGGCGCCACCAGGTCGGCCGGCAAGTGATCGCGCAGGAAATCGCGCACCTCCTGCCGGAACGACGCGAGGCCCGGATCGGGTTGAAAATCCATTTCGGTTCCTTCTCATCTGAAATCCATCGCGAAGGCGCATGAACCAGCGCCTTCGCCCGCCGCGCGGCGCGCGGCTCTTCACACCACTCAGACGTGCAGGATGGTGGCGACCGCAGCCGCCCCATCCAGGCCTATCTGGCCGCCGCCGTTCTCGGCCAGGGCGAGCCTGGCATTGTCACGTTGGCGCGGACCGGCTTCGCCACGCAGTTGCTGCGTCAGTTCGACCAGTTGCGCGACGCCGGTGGCGCCGATCGGATGGCCCTTGCTCAGCAGGCCGCCGCTCGGGTTGACGGAGATCTTGCCGTTCAACCCGGTTGCGCCGCTGCGCAGCATGCCAAGGCCATCGCCGGGACGGCACAGCCCCAGGCTTTCGTAGTACATCAGCTCTGAGGGCGCGGAGGCGTCGTGCACTTCCGCCACATGGATGTCGAGCGGATCGACGCCGGCCTGCTCATACACTCCGTACGTCGCGCG
This sequence comes from Cupriavidus sp. 01L45, assembly GCF_056399885.1. Classification (NCBI taxonomy): domain Bacteria; kingdom Pseudomonadati; phylum Pseudomonadota; class Betaproteobacteria; order Burkholderiales; family Burkholderiaceae; genus Cupriavidus; species Cupriavidus sp. 01L45. Next base: position 30,086 of record NZ_JBFTSG010000048.1, read on the forward strand.
CACCGCGCAATGCGCGAGGCTGGCGTCGGGCGTGCCCGAAACCAGTACCGAGCCGCCCACCCAGACCGGGCGCGCGGTGGTCATGCGCTTGAGGTAATCGGGCGAGCACAGCACGACGGCGCAGGCGCCGTCGCCGATCGACGAGCACATCTGCAGGGTCAGCGGGTCGCTGATCATGCGGCTTGCCAGGACCTCTTCGACCGTCGTTTCGGTCCTGAACTGGGCGTAGGGATTGAGCGAGGCGGCCTTGCGGCTCTTGACGACGATCTGCGCGATATCCGCAGCGGTGGCGCCGGTCTCGGCCATATACTTGCGCGTCTTCTCGGCGTAGATGTCCATGAAGATCGAGCCGCTGCCCGATCCGACATGGGCCGGCTTTTCTTCCTCGAGGTCGACCGCCTTGGCCAGCGCGCCGAAGGAAACGCGCTTGTCCTCGTGCGTCATCCGTTCCGCGCCCACCACCAGGGCCACCTGGGCCTGGCCGCTGCGCACCGCGTTCCACGCGAGATGGAAGGCCGTGCTGCCGGTTGCGCAGGCGTTCTCCACATTGAATACCGGCTTTCCCATCAGGCCGGTGAAGCGCAGCGCGGCCTGGCCGCGGATCATTTCCTGGCCGGTGATAAGGCCGGCCACGGCGTTGCCGAAATACACCTGGTCGACGTCCTGCGCCTGCAGGCCGGCGTCGTCAAGCGCGGCCTTGACCGCGCTTGTCGCCAGCATCCGTACCGTCTGGTCGGGGAACTTGCCGAAGCGGGTCATGCCGACGCCGACGATTGCACAAGTCTTTTTCAATTGGATTCTCCACTAAGTGAAACGAAGGTCGTCAGAAGATGTGCCGCATCCCGAGGGTGACGGCGAACTGGCTGTTCTTGCCGGCGCCGAGGTAGTAGCCGGTGCCCAGGCCGCCCACCGAGGTGTCGAAATTCAGGCCGGCGTTCTTCGAGTAGGCGGTGGCGAGATACAGGCTGGTGCGCTTGGTGAAGAAGTACTTCGTCGTGAACATCACCTGCCACGGGTTCTTGATGTCGCCGAGCATGGCCCCGTTCACCGGATTGGTGACCTGCCGCACGTCGTCGTAGTAATAGGCTAGCGTGGATTCAAGTTGCGGCGTGAAGGCGTAGGTGCCGCCGACCCAGTAGTAGTTGTCGCGCAGGGTCTCGACGCCTGCCGGATTCTGGCTGCGGCCCCAGCGGTAGCCCGCCACCAGGCGCACCGGGCCTGACGCATATTTGCCCGCCACCGCGGCGCGTTTCGCCTTGCCCGGGGGGCCGCCGGCCGTCGTGGCGGCGTCGACCTCATCGTAGGCGACGCCGACGCCGAACGCGCCGGCCGCGTAGCTTGCCGCCGCGCCATAGGCAGCACCCGAACGGAAATTCCCCGGCACTTCGCCTGCCGTTGCGGGCACGGTGGTATCGACGCCAAACGACCAGTGCGCGGCGACTTCAAGCGGACCGAAGTTGGCGCCGTACTTGACGACGTTGTCCTCCCGGTAGTACCGGCCCAGGTACGCCACCACCGGCTCGTACTGAGGCTGGTAGAAGCCGGCCTGGTAGTTGGCCAGTACGTCGAAGATGGAGGTGTACTGGCGGCCGAAGGTCAATTTGCCATACGGGCTGTCGAAGCCGACGTAGGCCTGCCGTCCGAACAGCCGGCCGCTGTTGGCCATCTTGCCGTCATCCGAACTGAAGCCGCTTTCCAGCACAAATACGCCCTTGAGCCCGTTGCCGAGATCCTCCACGCCGCGCAAGCCCCAGCGCGACCCGCCGATGCCGCCGGTCAGCATGGCGACGCGATGCGCCGCCGGGCCCGCCGGTATGGTCGCACCGGTGCTCGACTGGTTGTTGACGTACTCGATGTTGGTATCGATCAGGCCGTAGAGGGTCACGGACTGCGCGCTTGCCGTTCCGGCAAGCGCCGCGCCGGCTGCCAGCAGGGCAACCCGGGCGCACTGCATGTGTTTGGTCAGCTTCATGAATGTCTCCATTTCTATTTTTGTATTCGCCGCGCCTGACGCTGGTTTGGGTCGGGCTCTGGATCACTGCATGCCGATGCCGGCCGCGACACGGTGCACCCGCATCGCGGCCGGCGCTCAAAGGGGGTCAGACCGGATCCCACGGAAAAACGTCACGCGACAGTTCCAGCGGATAGAAGGAACCCTGCAGCATGGGAATGGCGCGCTCGATGCACGACTGCACGGTCCAGCCTTCGCTGGCATGCGCGGTGCGGATCGGGCGCGGTTGCGAGAACAGGTAGATTTCGTTGTTGCGCACGCCAAAGACCTGCCCGGTGATCTGCTTGCCCTGGTTGCTCAGCAGCGCCAGCGTGAATGGCGCGATCTTGCCGGCTTCCAGCGTCATGTTGATCTTCATGCGTTCCGCGGCCTCCGGCGTGTTGGTCGGGATGCTGCCGACCATGCGCGTGAAGGCGAACGGCGCGATGCAGTTCGAGCGGACATTGAACTTCTGCATATCCACGGCGATGGACTTGGACAGGCCGACGATGCCCAGCTTGGYGGCGGCGTAGTTGGCCTGGCCGAAGTTGCCGATCAGGCCCGATGTCGAGGTCATGTGCACGAAGGCGCCGCCTTCCTGCGCCTTGAAGTGCGGCGCCACCGCGCGCGACACGTTCCAGCTGCCCTTGAGGTGCACGCGTACCACCGCGTCGAATTCTTCCTCGCTCATCTTGTGGAAGATGACGTCGCGCAGGTTGCCGGCATTGTTGACCACGGCATCGACGCGCCCGTACAGGTCGAGTGCCTGCTGGGCGATCTTCTGCGCCGAACTCCATTCCGCCACGCTGTCGGTGTTGGCGCTGGCCTCGCCGCCCGCTGCCTTGATCAGGTCGACGGTCTCCTGGGCCGGGCCGGCGCTGCCGCCGGAGCCGTCCATGTTGACGCCGAGATCGTTGACGATCACGCGGGCCCCCTGGCGCGCCGCCTCCAGAGCGATGCCGCGACCGACGCCCGCACCGGCGCCGGTGACGATGATGACTTTCCCTTGAAGCAAACTCATGGTTGAAACTCCTCCAAAAACGAACAAGAAATGGACTGGCCGGCTTTAATGGTTCAGGCCCAGGATGCTCACCGCCGCAATGCCCTGGTAAGGCACGCCGCCCAGGTTGTGCGTCAGGCCCGTGGTGGGATTGGCGAGCTGGCGCTCGCCGGCCCGGTCTTGCAGCTGGTTGTAGATTTCGTAGGCCATGCGCAGGCCGGAGGCCGCGATCGGATGGCCGAAGCATTTCAGGCCGCCATCGACCTGGCACGGCACGCCGTTGCCATCGCGGTCGTAGAAGCCGTCGAGCACGTCGTGCACCGCGCGGCCCGGTTCGGAGATGAACAGGTCTTCCATCGTGACCAGCTCGGTGATCGAGAAGCAGTCGTGCACTTCAATCAGCGACAACTGCTTGCGCGGATCGGTGATGCCGGCTTCCGCGTAGGCGCGCTGGGTGGCCATGCGGGTATTGCGTACGTGGCTGCCATCCCAGGCGTTGGTGGTGGACTCGATGCCCGAGCTGATGCTGAGCTGGATCGCCTTGATGGTGACCATGTCCTTGCGGCCGAGCGCGCGGGCGATCTCCGGCGTGGTGACGATGGCTGCCGCCGCGCCGTCGCTGACGCCGCAGCAGTCGAACAGGCCGAGCGGGTCGGCGATCATCGGCGCGGCCAGGATCTGCTCCATCGACACCGGCTTGCGCAGGTGCGCCTTCGGGCTGAGCGCGCCGTTCTGGTGGCTCTTCCAGGAAACCCGTGCCAGCGCGCGCTTCAGGTCTTCCTTTGAAATGCCATGCTTTGTGCGATAGCCGTCGGCCAGCTGCGCGAAGCCCGCGGGCGCCGATCCCAGCGGCAGCCACAGGTCGTTCATGGTGCCCTTGTACGAGAACGGCAGGCCGCCATAGCCGGTGTCCTTCAGCTTCTCCGCGCCGATCGCCAGGGCGATATCGACGGCGCCGGAGGCAACAGCGTAGGCCGCGCCCCGCAGGGCCTCGGTGCCCGTGGCACACATGTTCTCGGTGCGGGTGAACGGAATGCCGTCGAGCCGCAGCGCCAGCGAAGCGGGAATGGCGGAGTTGCCGATGTTCACCGCGTCCAGGCAGGAGCCGAACCAAGCTGCCTCGATTTCCTTGCGCCCGATGCCGGCATCGAGCAGCGCTTCGTCGAAGGCCTCGGCCAGCAGCTCGTGGGTACCCACGTCCCAGCGCTCGCCGAAGCGCGAGCAGCCCATGCCGATGATGGCGACCTTGTCCTTGATACCGTTTGCCATGATGTTGATTCCCCTTATGCCGACACCGGCGTGGCTTTCCAGAAATAGCGCGGATAGTTGCGCGCCTTGTCGACGTCCTTGATGCGGAACGCCATCCGCAGCGGTGTGCCGACGTCCAGTCCCTGCGGCCCGACATCGACGATTTCCATCAGTACCCGCGCATCGTTGTCGAACTGCACAAAGCCGACGTAGAGGGGCGGCGAGGGGTGATAGGACAGCCAGTCCGCGGTACTGGTCAACACCTTGGCCGGCACGTCGTACAGGTGCGCGCGTGTGAATCCGGCCGCCGGSGCGTTGCAACCTGCCTTGACGCAATAGGCCAGCTGCGGGAACTGCAGCGTGCCGCAATGAGGGCACTTGCCGGCGACAAAGCTGGCGAGCTGGTGCGCGCAGCGGTACTGCTCGGTGAAGGCGGTCTTGACCGGCTTCTCGGCGCGCATGCCCCATTCCAGGTCGATGGAGCCGCCATACGACAGCATGCGCAGGTAGGCGTCGTGGATCTGGCCGTCGGCGATGGCGCAGGCCACGCCGCGGCGCGGCCTGAATCCGAGAATGGCTTCGGTCACGCGCAGCACCAGCACGTCGCAGCCCTGGCCGAAGCCGGCGACCACGATCACCTGGCCTGGCTGCGCGCGCTCCAGCACATCGGCCAGCATCAGGCAGGCGTGCGCCGCGCCGGCATAGCCACAATGCTCGTCCAGGTGTGCGCTGACGGCTTCAGGCGCGAAGCCGCAACGCTTGGCCACCATCGCGGCAGCACCCTTCAGGGCCGATGCCAGGATGAAATGGCTGACGCCCGCGGGCGCGACGTTGGCGTCGGCCAGTGCCTGGGCCACGGTGCCCGGCACGACCTTGCCGTAGCCCTCGTCGCGGATCCAGCGCTCCTCCCAGTAGTAGTCGTACTTCCCGTCGGCGGCGCGGAAGTGGTCCACGAACAGGTTGGTGCAGCTGGCGCTGCCAATCAGGCTGGCCAGGATGTCCTCGCTGCCCAGCGTGAACGCCGCGGCGCCGGCGCCATAGGTCAGCTCTTGCGTGCTGGCAGGCTTGCCGGCAGGGTTGTCGCTCGCGACGAACAGCGCCTTGCCGTCCGCGGCGCGCAGCTGCGCCAGCAAGCCGGACACCCCGGCGCGCTGCGACAGGCCGACGTCCTGCGTGCGGACATTGGCCGGCAGGTCGAGCGCGCCCGCCACGATGCTGGCGCTCTGCAGGTCGCCGAAGGCGGGCCGCGTGGTGGCCAGCGCGAGCGCGGAAAAGTCGTGGCGAGGGCGGTGGTCCAGCGCGTCGCGCGCGGCTTCCACCGCCATGGTCACGCTGTCCTCGTCCCAGTTGCAGAAAGCGCGGTGGCCTTTGGCCAGCGCGGCATTGCCGGGCGCCATCCAGCGGTGAGCCGCGGCGATGGCGGCGCGCTGCATGCGCAGGCGGGGCACATAACCGCCGTATCCGGTGATTCCGTAAGGTGTCGTCGTCTTGGTCATGATGTCGGTGCTGTGGTTGCGGCGCTTGGTGAGTCCCGTTGAGGGTCGCAATTCCTGTGGTCTGGCGTTAGCTGCAAGTAAGCTGGCAAATCAGCGGGCAAATGGCAGCAAGAGCGTGTCGCCCCGCACGACTGCCTGGTGCAGCGAAGCGAGGCTGGCCATGCCGCCTGGCGAGGCGGGCATGGCACGGTCCGCCATGCGCGCGAAGCCCCGATGGCTGAGGGTCGTGGCGCCCGGCTGGCCCGGGCCATCCGGCGCATGCAGCAGCACGGCCGGGTCCGGTCCGCTCGCCACCATGGGCACCGGCCCGATACCTGCGGCCAATGCATCCGCGAAATCGTGCACGACGGCAGGCCGAGCCTTGCCGGGCGCCTTGCCTTGCGCGCTGCCGGAAAGGCCGGACGGCGCCGGGCACGCGGCGACAATGCAGCCACGCAGTCCGCCCTCGCCGAGCAGGGTCGTCACGGCGGCCCGGGCTTCCTGCGCGGCGATGGCAACCCGCGCGCCGGTATCGCTGGCGCAGCGGGCCATGGCCACCGGCGTCATGGCCGGGTTCATCGCCACGACCACGGCATCGCAGCGCAATACGGCATACCAGGCGACCGCGAGCTGCGGGCCGTCCCGCATCGCCAGCAGCACGGGGTCGCCGCGCCGCACCGCAAGGTGCTGCTGCAGATAGCCGGCCAGGCACAGGGCGGCGCGGTGCAGGTCGCCATAGGTGATGCGTTGGCCCTGGTATGCAATCGCGCAGCTGTCGTGGTCGCGCTGCGCGCGGGCCTCGAGGTATCCGAAGAGGTGGCAGTCCCGCGCGCCGGACGCATCGTCGGCGCCGGCGGACGATGCCGCCGGGAAGCAGGAGAGGACGGACATGTCGTTCGCCAGAGTCATCGGGCCGGATCCCGTGATCACTCGGGCTGGATGCCGGCGAGGTTGATCAACCGCTTCCACATCTTCTGGTCCTCGACGACGCTCTTGCCAAGCTCGGGACCGGTGGCCGGGAAGGCCAGGCTGCCGCGCTCCGCATAGTGGGTCTTGGCTTCCGGCGAGCTGACGAATTCGAGGCTCAGGCGCGCCAGCTTGTCGATGATCGGCTGCGGCGTGCCGGCCGGCGCAAACAGGCCGGTCCAGCTCACCATCTGCACGCCCTGCACGCCGGCTTCGGCCAGGGTGGGCGTGTCGGGCAACAGGGCCATGCGGCTCGGGCTCATGACCGCCAGCGCGCGCAGCTTGCGGGCCTGGACTTGCGGCACCGCGGACGCGATATCGGTAAGGCCGTAGTCCATGGTGCCGCCCATCAGGTCGGTCATCATGTTGGCCATGCCCTTGTATGGGACGTTGACCGCCTTGATGCCGGCGGCCTCGTTGAAGGCGGCGACCGCGACCTGGGAGGGCGCGCTGGCCGTGCCGTAGTTCAACTTGCCGGGCTTGGCGCGCGCGCCGGCTATCAGTTCGGCCACGTTGTGATAGGGCGAGCTGGCGGGCACCACGATGGCCACCGGCAGCATCGACAAGCGCGCGATGGGCGCGAAATCCTTGCGGGCATCGTAGGGCAGGTGCTTGAACAGGTTCGGGTTGGCCGCCATGGTACCGGAGGTGGCCAGCAACAGCGTGTAGCCGTCCGGCGCTGCCTTGGCCACGAACTCGCCGGCCATGATCATGTTGGCGCCGGGGCGGTTGTCCACCACGAAGCTCTGCCCGAGCTTCTCTGCCAGGTACTTCGCCAGCAGGCGCGTATAGGCGTCAGCGCCGGTGCCTGCGCTGGAGACGGACACCACCCGCACCATCCGCTCGGGGTAGTGCTGCGCGGTGGCCGGGACAGCCAGTGCCAGCAGGGAGCAGAATGCCGCGATGCGTCGACGGGCGAGTGAGGTGAAGGGGGTCATGCGGGTCTCCTGTCATTCGTTGTTTTGTGGATAGGCGCTGCGGGCAGCGCCGGAACCGGTTCCCGTATCCAGCATGGCGGGGACGACTCTTTCGGCGGAGTCACCGTGTTCTCGTGTTGGCTGAATGATTGCCGTGCCAGGGGGGGAGGGCACTCCCCGGGCCGGGGGGGCGGCGCGTGCGGGGCGCCGTTCGGGTGGCGAGGGTGTTTCGTATGAAACGGCAAGGCGGCCAGGTTTGCACGACGCCGGCAGGCTTGCCGTGCGTCAGGGATGGTGTCGCGGATTCACAGCTGGTGTGCTGCCGGCCGCGCGTGAGACGCGCGGATCCCGCAACCGCGGGCCGCCGGCCTGGCGCTTATGTGCGCTGCGCGGGTGGTTGTGTGCCGGCCAGGTCGCGCAGGCGCGCGGCGGCACCGCCACGCCCGGTCACGCCGAGCTTGGCGTAGATGTTCTTCAGATGCCACTTCACCGTCTCCGGCGACAGGTTCAGCACCAGCGCGATCTTCTTGTTCGGCATGGCTTGCGCAACCAGGCTAAGTATCTCGTGCTCGCGCTCGCTGAGTGCTTGAGAGGCTGAGGCCGGCATGCCCTTGCGGGGGCCAGCATCGTGGGGCGCGGCGGCGGCGGCCGATTGCAGGCGCTGCGCATAGAAGGTCAGCACGGGATCCAGCGCTTGCGTGTCGAGGAGCGCGCCGAGAACCCGGGGCAGGTCGCTGGAAACATCGAGCAGGGTGCGCACCAGGCCGAGCCGGTGGCCGATCCGCAGTGCCTGGCGCAAGTGCGGCAGCGCCGCCTGCGCGTTGCCGAGCTGCTGCCGGGCGATGCCCAATTGCAGCCACAATGTGGCGACCCGCACCTGCTGGCCACGTTGCTCGCAGGCGCGGATATAGGGCTCTATGCGGGCCACGGCGCCGGCGAAATCATGGACGTAGAGGCACATCTCGATGCGGGCGCGCTCCACGCCGTAGGTGACGCGCAGGGATTTTCCGGCGTGGCGGGCGCCAAGCGCCTCGAGACGTTGCAGCACGGCACCGGCCTGCTCCATCTGGCCCTGGTCCAGGTGGTGCCGCAAGCGCAGCCCGAGCGCGCTCACCAGCAGCCTGTCCAGCCCGAAACGCACGGCATAGGTCTCGAGCCGGTCCAGGCAGGTACCCGCCTCCGCGCGGCGGCCCGTCAGCCATTGCGCCTCCGACAGCACCAGCAGCGCGCGCATCACGGTGTCGGGCAGCGAGACGCGCTCCAGCACGTCAATGCGCGGCTCCAGCAGCCGCAGCGCCCCCTCGAAATCGTTCAGCTCGTATAGCGTATCCGCAAGCAGCCCGGCGGCCATGCACGACAGGCCCGCATAGGGGGCGCCGCGCTCGTCGGCCTCGCGCAGCACCTCGCGCACGATCCGCTCGGCCGGGACGATGCTACCTTCCAGCGTCAGGCTCATGGCGCTGATGCAGCGGCCCAGCAGGCGGCTGCGCGGCGCGCCGGGGCGCTCGCCGGTGTCATCGAGCACCGCTCGCGCGCGATCGTACTGGCCACGGTAGACGTAAGCCCACGCCAGGATGTTGCTGCGGCCGGTCCAGGCAAAATCGCTGGCATCGCGAGGAATGTCGCGCACGGCCTCGAGCAGGGCGTACACCGTATCGGTATCGTCCTGCTGCAGCGCCAGGCCGCAGCGCAGCAGGGTGATGGCGTAGCGCTGGCCAGCGTCAAGCATGGCGTGCTGCGATTCCATCCGTGCCAGGCTTTCCCGCAAGGCGTCGAACTTCCGCGTGTACAACTGCAGGTAAGCCGAGGCGACAAGAATGCCGAAGCGCGCCTGCACCTGCTCGGCCGGCAGCCGGCGCAGCAGGCTGGCCAGCTGGCCGAGCTCGCCCCCGGACAGCAGCTCGTAGGCGCAGGTCTCCACCATGGCGGCGGCCGCGCCCGCGTCGCCCGCGAGCACGGCGTGGCGCACGGCATCGTCGATATGTCCGCGCTCGCCAAACCAGTGCCATGCGTCCACGTGGAGCGCGCGTCGCGCATCGTCGGACCACCCTGCCACGCGCGTCAGCAAGACCTCTCGCAGCAGCGGATGCAGGCGATACCAGGTTTCCCGGTCGTGGCTGCCGATCTGCGTGATGAACAGGTTATCGTTCTCCAGCCGCGCCAGCCGGGCCTCCATCTGTGCGGCGTATTGAGGCTGTCCCAGCACGCTGGCGCACAGTGGGGCGCAGATGCGGTTGCAAACGGCCATGCGCGTCAGCATGTCCAGGTCGTCGGGCGCCAGGCGCACCAGCACTTCCTGCTCGAAATAGCTGGCGAATGTCCGCGCGTCGCGCACCTGGACGAGCGGGTAGGTGCCGCCCCCCCGAGCCCGCAGGTCCACGGCAAACAGCTGCAGGCCCGCAACCCAGCCGTCGGTGAGCGCGTGCAGGGCGGCCGCGTCGCGCTTGCCGATGCCCCCCAGGCGTTCGCACAGGAATTGCTCCGATTCGTCGGCGGTAAAGCGAAGGTCGCGCATGTCGACCTCAGTGAGCTTGCCTTGCGAGCGCAAGCGCTCCAGCGAGAGCGGCAACGCGCTGCGGGAGCTGAGCGCCAGGTGCACATGCGCGGGCACATAGTCCAGCAGCCACTGCAACGCCTGGTAGATACGCGCGTCGTCGATATGGTGCAGGTCGTCGAGCATCACCACGATTTCGCGCCGATACCGGGCAAGGCCCTGCACCAGGCTGATGACCCAATGCTCGATGGCGGCAGCGTCAGTGTCGCGCCCGATCAGCAAGGCGGTTTCCCGCACAATGGCGGGATCCACTTCGCCGATGCTGGCCAGCAGGCAATCGAAGAAGCGGCCCGGTTCGTTGTCCTCCACCGCCAGGGAAAGCCAGGTGACGTCGTAGTCCAGCGCCAGCAGCGACCTGCGCCAGGCCAGCAGGGTACTGGTCTTGCCACTGCCGGCCTGGCCCTGGACGACGACGCAGCGCTGGCGCCGCGCTTCCTGCAGGCGCGCCATCAATGCCTCGCGCGGAATCAGGTTGCGGGCCACGCGGGGCGGCATCACCTTGGTGCTGGCAATGGGCTCCACGGCGCTGCCCGATGCTGGCATGTCCGTGGCTTCTGCTGTCGAATGGCTCCGTGAGGCGTGTTCCTGCTCCGCGGAATCTGCGAGATGTGTTGCGTCGTCACCGGAACTTAAGGCCTGCGCGAAAGCCGCGGCCGGCTTGAGCTCCTGAGCGGGCATCCAGATATACGGCCTGCCGTCGCCGCGCGGAAGGTGCGCGTCGATTGCCTCCAGCAATAGCGGCATGGAGGGCACTCCGGGCCGCCGCGGTTGCGCGGCGGTGGCGCGGAAAAAGCGCTGCAGCATCCGCAGCCATGATGCAGGGTTCGGCGCGAAGTGGGCTTCGATACGAGGGTGCCGTGCCAGCCACTTCAGCACGGCCGCGTGCTGATGCGTCGCGTAGTTGTCGGCGATCAGGTGAAGGCGCGCGCCGGCCGGCGTGCTGCGCTCGAGCTTGCGCAGGAAGGCAAGCCACTCGCTTTCGCGCTGCCGCGTCTGCATTGCCGTCCGGGTCCGCGTCGGGGTCTGCATGTCCTCCTGCATCCCCTTGAGCGCGGCCAGCAAGCGCGCGACGCTGGCAGGCCGGCCGCTGTGCGCGGCCTCTTCGGCCGGTGCTGGCATGGTCTCGCCGCCGGCATGGATCGCCAGGGCATGTTCGGACGGCGCCATATACAGGCCAACGATTTCCAGAGGCTCGCCGGCCAGGCCGAGGTCGGCGGCGACGCCGGGTTTCTGCGCGGCGGGCGGCGCCAGGCCGGCCGCCCGCCAGTGCCGCGAGATGCTTGCGGCACTCACCCCCAGCTGTTCGGCCAGCTTGCGGGTGCTCCAGGGGGCGGGTGAATCCGGCCGGCCCTGGGTGGTCAGCGCTACCAGCCGCGCGATGTCGACCTTTACCGGGGGCGCGCCGCGCGGAAGGCTGGCCTCGATGCCCGCGAGCCGCAGCTTCGCATAGCGCTCGCGCCAGCGCGAAACCTGCACTCGGCCCACGCCGAGCCGTTCGGCGATGTCCTTGTTCTGCATGCCCGCCGCGGCCAGCAGCACCATGTGTGCGCGCTGTGCAAGGCGGGTGGCGCCGCCGTCGGCATCCCGCAATTGTTCCAGTGCGGCGCGCTCGGCGTCGGTGAGAACAATGTCAGGGGCTACTCGCATTCACGCACTCCATCGGGCTTGCCGCGTTCCGAAAATCGAAGCGCAGTAGAACATAACTTCCGTTTTGCGTGCAACTCTCCGTAACCATGATAGCCGCGGAACCGGCGAGGCGGCCGGGTGCCTCCGTCCGGCCCACCCCGAACGAGTAGTGCCAGGGGCGGGGCGGACGATTAGATTGATCCTGCCGAAAGATCAACATCGACATYGACATCGACATCGACATCGACATCGACGTCGAGACGGATACCCGTACATATTCCTGGAGACACACATGAGTTTTTCGCAAGCAGTGGTCGGCTCGGTTGGCTGGCTGACCTTGACCCGTCCCGACAAGCTGAACAGCCTGACCCGCGAGATGGTCGAGGGTATGACGGCGCAGTTGCAGGCCTGGCGCGACGATCCCGCCGTGCGCGTCGCGGTGCTCACGGGTACCGGGCGCGCCTTCTGCGCCGGGGCCGACCTCAAGCAAGGCGCGGCGCCGCCCGCACCTGGCGAAAAGGACTCACTCGACATCATCGTGGCTTTTTTCGACACGCTGCGTGCATTTCCCAAGCCCGTGATCGCGGCAGTCAACGGCCTGGCGCTGGCCGGCGGGCTGGAAGTGGTGCTGGCCTGCGACATCGTCCTGGCTGCCGAAAGCGCACGGCTGGGTGATGCGCACTCCAACTATGGCGTATTTCCCGGCGGCGGCGGTGCGGCGATCCTGCCGCGCAAGGTGCCGGACAACGTGGCCCGCTACCTGCTGTTTACCGGTGACTCGCTGAGCGCGGCCGAGATGAAGGGCTATGGCCTGGTCAACGAAGTCCTTGCCGATGCCGAACTGTGCGATCGCGCGCAGGCGCTGGGCGACAAGCTGGCCCGGAAGAGCCCGCTGGTGCTTGCGCGAATGAAGCGCGTGGCGGCACAGGCCACCGACAAGACCACGGCGGATGCGCTGCGCCAGGAGGTGCTGGAGCTGCGCGATCACAAGCGCTCGTACGACATCCAGGAAGGCCTGCGCGCCTTTGCCGAGAAGCGCGAGCCTCAGTTCCGGGGCTATTGATCGCATCGCGCGCATCGCGCCAATCCCGAATGCATTGCCGGCTTCGCCGCCGCGCCTAACCTAAAGCCAAGAGTATCGACCATGACATATCAACTTCCCACCGAAGACCAGACCCTGGCGGTCGAGAGCTTCCGCAAGTTCCTGCAGGCCGAGATCAAGCCCGTCGTCAAGGAGTATCGCGACCGCTTCATCCCCAAGGAAACCATGCGCGAGCTGACCCAGAAGATCGCGCAGTTCGGCTTGCCCGGCTGCACGCTCCCCGTCGAGCATGGCGGCATGGGCTTGTCGTTCACCACGCATTGCATGCTGTTCGAGGAACTGGTTGCCTGTTCGTGCGATATCGCGCTGACCGTGATGATCAACAACGGCATCGCCCGGCGCCTGCTGTCGGCAAAACCGGAGATTCGCGACCGCTACCTGCCGGGCATCCTGGCAGGCAAGCTGTTCGGCTGCGCCGGTATCAGCGAGCCGGACGTCGGCTCCAACGTAGCCGAGATCAAGACCCGCGCGGTGCGCGACGGGGACCACTTCATCATCAACGGTGAGAAGACCTGGATCACAAACGGCTTTTACTCCGACTTCCTGATCTGCACCGTGCGCGGCGAGAACGGGCTCTCGCACATCGTGATCGACCGCGAGGCGCATGGCTACGAGGCGCGCAATATCCAGAAGATCGGGCTGAACTCGCAATCCACCGCGCAGATCTTCATCACCGATGCACGCGTGCCCGCCACCAACCTGATCGACGACGAAGGCGCGGGCCTGAAGAACACCATGAAGATGTTCGAGCACGCTCGCGGCCATGTCGGCATGCTGTCGGTCGGCATCATGCGAGCAGCGCTCGAAGAATCGATCGCCTATGCCAAGGAGCGCAAGCAGTTCGGCAAGATCATCGCCGGCCATCAGCTGATCGCGGCCAAGATCGCGGACATGGCGATGATGCTCGACGCCGCCCGCCTGATGTGCATGCGCGTGTTTGGCATGATGGATGCCGGCGTGCGTTGTGACCTGGAGGCTTCCATGGCCAAGGCATTCGCGACCGAAGCCGCGGTCCAGGTGTGTCGCGACGCCGTCCAGCTGCACGGCGGCAACGGCATCACCAAGGAGTTCAACGTAGAGCGCTATCTGCGCGAAGCCATCATCATCCCGATTCCCGATGGCACCACGGAGATCCAGCGCTTGTTCATCTCGCGCCGGCTGACGGGGATTTCGGCGTTCTGAGAGGGGGAGGCGAGGAAGGCCGGCGCTGGGGGGCGCCGGCTTTTTTCGTTGGGCGTTCATCCGACGGCTATGTTGTCCTCGGCGCAGAAGGCAACCAGCGCTTCGGTAACGCCGAACGTGGGGCTATCCGGATCATGGACCGGCACGGAGAGGCCCAGGTCGATGCCATGGCATCGCGCACGGAACTGGTCATCCCCCCGCAGCACGTGATCGATGAAAGGTGGCCCGGAGGTGGCCGCACCGCGCCACGTCTTGGAATCACTCGGGCTGCAGGCCCGAGACTGCGATCATGCGTTTCCAGATGGCCTGATCGGAAATGACCGTCTTGCCCAGTTCGGCGCTGGTTCCAGGGTTCGGCATGGTGCCATGGGCGGCGTGATGAGCCATGGCGATCGGCGAGGTAGCGAATGCCAGGATCAGCCGTTCCAGATTGCTGACAATCGGCGCTGGCGTGCCCGCCGGCGCGAACAGCCCGACCCAGCTGATCCTTGAAATGGCATCGGCCATCGCGGCGTCCTGCATGCCGGTTTCCGCCAGGGTCGGAACGCCTGGCGCTTGCGGCAGCCGCTTGGCGCTCAGCATGGCAAGCGCGCGCAGTTTGCCGGACTGCAGGTGCGGCAGGATGTAGGAAGCCTCGACGACGCTATAGTCCACGACGCCGCTGATCAGATCGGGCAACAGGCCGGCGGCGGACTTATAGGGAACATTGACCGATTTGATTCCTGCCGCCTCATTGAAGGCCGACACCATCACCCGATAGCCCGTGCTGACGGTGGCGCAGTTGAGCGAGCCCGGCCTCGCACGCCCCGCGGCAACCAGGTCGGCGACGGTCTTGAAGGGCGAGGTACCGGGCACAAGCAACGCCAGCGAAAGCGAAGAGACGCGAGCCAGCGGCACGAAGTCCTTCACCGGGTCGTAGGGCAGGCGCTTGAACAGGAAGGGATTGGCGGACATCGCGCTGGACGCGGCAAGCAGCAGGGTGTAGCCGTCCGGGGCGGCCTTTGCCACGTAATCGGTAGCGATGATCATGTTGGCTCCGGGGCGGTTCTCGACCACCACGCTCTGCCCAAGCGCCTCGCCAAGGTATTTGGCCGGCTGGCGGCTGTAGTCGTCGAGTACCGTGCCTGGGCTCGTGATCGAGACGATCTTGATATACCGCTCTGGATACTTCTGCGCCTGCGCCCTTGCTGGCGACGCCAGGGTCAGTAGCGCGCCGCCGGCGGCGAAGCCCATGATGCGTCTTCGGGTCCGTGAAACCAGGGTGTCCATGCGTTCTCCTCGTGCGTTGTTGTCATGCGTGATGAAAGCTGTGCGCGTGTTGGGGCATCAGCGGGCCGACATCCGGATGGCGCCATCCAGCCGAATGGTCTCGCCATTGAGCATCGCGTTCTCGATGATGTGCATCGCGGTGGCGGCAAATTCCTCAGGCATGCCGAGCCGCGCGGGATGCGGCACCGACGCGGCGAGCGCGGAGCGTACATACTCCGGCGCCTTGGCAAAGAGCGGTGTGTCGAACACGCCGGGGGCGATGGTGCAGACGCGGATCAGCCTGTGCGCGAGGTCGCGCGCCGCCACCAGCGTCATGCCGACCACGCCGGCTTTGGCCGAGGCATACGGCGCCTGGCCGATCTGGCCTTCGTACGCCGCGACCGATGCCGTGAGCACGCATACGCCGCGTTCGCCATCGACGGGCTCATTCAGGGCCATGCGCGCCGCTGCCAGCCTCAGCGCATTGAAGGTACCCACCAGGTTGGTGCGAACGATCGACTCGTACTTCTCCAGCGAGCCCGCACTGCCATCCCTTTCGACCACGCGCACCGGACCTCCCGCGCCTGCGCAATGGATCAGCACACGCAGGGCGCCGAGCGAGGCGGCCGTATCGCAGGCGTGCAACATCTGCGCGGCATCGCAAACGTCCGCCCTGACAAAGCGCGCCAATGGCCCCAGTTCGGCCGCCGCGGCAATGCCATGGGATTCGGACAGGTCGGCTATCACCACGGCAACGCCCCGGCTGACCAGCTCGCGGGCGCACGCGAGGCCAAGCCCCGACGCGCCTCCGGTAACGACAGCAGACAATGCCGCAATCTTCATTGCCTTTGCACCATGTCCTGTTGATCGGGTGACTGCCCGGCGGGCCGATGCTTGTGCACCTGTTGGGGGTGATTCTTCAACGCCTCGATCAGGACGCGGTCCTGCGGCTTCTCCGATGCGGTCTTCGGGATCTGTTCCAGCACCTGTACAAAGGACGGCACGAAATTCGTCTCGAGACGCGCGCGGCAACTGGCAAACAGGTCGTCCACGTTGAAGGCCTTGCCGCGAGCCGGTACCACGGCCGCGACGACATCCTTTTCGCCCGGTGCCCCGGAGGCGGCTTTGACACCATAGACATAGACGTCGTCGACCAGTCCGGATTCCGCGATGGCCTTTTCCACGAATGCCGTATTGATGAAATCTCCGTTGCGCCGGATGCCGTTCCCCTTGCGGTGATCAAAGAACAACCAGCCCTGCGCATCCTCATGCACCATGTCGCCCGTGTGCAACCAGCCATCCGCGCACTTGACCGCGGACGCCTCGGGGTGGTTCACGTAGTCGACCCGATAAGGCTGGCCGTCGGCGTGCCGAAGCAGCAGCTCGCCTGACGCGCCGGCCGGTACATCGTGTCCTTGCTCGTCGACGATGCGGTGGATGAAGTTGGGACTCGGTCTGCCGATGCTCCCGACCGGGCCAGCGTCCACCGGGTTGAAAGCCATGCCGCCCTCCGCCTGGCCGTAGAATTCCAGGATCCGTGCGCCGAAGCGTTGCTCGAACGGGCGCCACAGCGCTGCCGGCATGCCCGCCGAGATGACCAGGCGCACGCGGTGATTGCGATCGCCGGGCCTTGGCGGCTCCGCGTACAGCGCCGCCGGCATGCCACCCAATAACGTGAGGGTGGTGCAACCGTATTGCCGGGCAATGTCCCACAGGCGCGATTTGGTGAAGCGGCGGGAGAACACTGCGTGCAAGCCGCCGCACAGTGCCGCTCCCAGCGTCACGGTCTGGGCGTTGCCGTGGGTCAGCGACAGTCCGGAATAGAGCGTATCCGTGCCGGTGTAGCCGAACCGTTCCAGCACGCTCCTCGCTGACGTGCAGTAGCGGCGATGGGTCAGCACAATCCCCTTGGGATCGCCGGTGGTGCCGGAGGTGAAGAGGATCTCCATGGCGCTGTCTGGTTCTGTCCCGTCATGCGGCAACTCATCCTGGCAAGGCAGGCGCAGGGCGTCCATGCCGAGTGCCGACGCCGGCCACGCAGATGGCTCTGGCCCTTCGTCCGTAGCCAGTACGAACACGTGCCTGAGGTCAGGCAGCGCGCACGGGATCTCTGCAATCTGAGGCAGGGCATAGTCCGCCATGACCAGGGCACAGGCTGCCGAATCGCGGATCATGAAGCGAAGCTTTTCGCCACGGGTTCTTGGATCAATGGGGACGACTACCGTCCCCAGGATCGCCGAAGCGATCAACAGTTCGACGACCTCGGCATGGTTGGCCATCAGCGTGGCGATGATATCGCCCCGGCGGTAGCCCATCGAATGCAAACCATGGGCCATTGCCTGCCCGTTACGCCACAGATCGCCGTAAGTCCGGACCTGATCCGGGCGTACCGATGCGCCCTCGAAGGTCAACGCAACCCGATCGGGATCGTGCTTCGCGTGGTCGCGCACCACGCCCGCGGTGGTGAGATGGGGGGGAACGTGCATGAGACGGGAGACCCTCAAAGAGTGAAATGCAAAGGCGACATTCTCTTTACGCCTTCCCAACGTCAAGCTACCCGCCGCGTGTGGCCTTTCCAGTACTTCTCCCGCACCTGCCTGCGCTGTACCTTGCCGACGACGCTGACCGGCAACTCGGCGACGAAGGTGATCGCCTTGGGTGCCTTGAACCTGCCAATGCTGCTCTTGACGTGCTCGATAAGCACCGCCTCGCTGACCTCGGCGCTTTGCTTGAGCACGACCTCGGCATGCACGGCCTCGCCCCATTGCTCATGCGGAATGCCCACCACGGCCGAGATGGCAACCGCAGGATGCGAATTCAGCGCGGCTTCGACTTCGATGGCGTAGACGTTGAAGCCGCCGGTAATGATCATGTCCTTCTTGCGGTCCACGATGAACAGGAAGCCGTCTTCATCGACATAGCCGAGGTCGCCGGATTTCCAGAAGCCGTCCTCGAATTCGGCCGCCGTTCCCTCCGGATTGTTGAAGTATCCCGGAATGATCCCGCGGCCCCGCAGCCAGATTTCGCCGGTCTGGCCCGGTGGGAGTTCCTTGCCCGCTTCGTCGGCCACCAGCAGTTCGGTGCCCGCTATCACGCGGCCCGCGGAGCCCAGCCGTTCGTCCGTGGCGGTGGCGTGGTCGGCCTTGGTCAGCGCGCTCACGCGCTGGATGCACTCGGTGGAGCCGTATACCTGCACGAAGATATTGCCGAAGCGCTGCTGCAGCTGCCGCAATTTGACCGGGCTCATCGGCGCCGCGCCATAGAAGAGGGTGCTCAGGCTGGACAGGTCGTAGGCCGACGCCTGCGCCATGTCCAGCAGGCGGTAGAGCAGGGTGGGCACCATCATGCCGATGGTGATCTTCTCGGTTTCGACATTGCGGCACCACTGGTCCAGGTCGGGCATGTTCTGCGTGACCGTGCAGCCGCCGCGGAACAGCGTGGGCAGCATGCCCATGCCCGAGCCGTGGCTGATCGGTGCCATATGCATGTAACGGGTGCCGGCGTCCAGCCAGTGCTCGTCCACCGCATAGAACGAATCGCGGTTGGAGAGCCAGTTGTCCATGGTGTACTGCGCGCACTTGCTCTTGCCGGTGGTGCCGCCGGTGAAGCGGTACACCAGGATGTCGCTGGTGGTGTCGCTTTCGATGCCGGGATCCGTATCCTCGACGCCTTCGAGCAGGTCGCCGAAGCAGGACAGGCCGTCGCGCGCGGTTGCGGGCGGGTCCATGCAGACTACCTGGATGCCGCGCTCGCGCAGCATGTCGAAGTAGCGGTCGAGCAGCGCGTTCTCAAGGAATACGACCTTGGGACGGATGAAATCGATCTGCCAGCGGTGCTCGTCGATGGAATCCCGGTAGTTGGTCCAGGCGACGGCGGCCTCGCCCTTGAGCGCGGTCCAGGCGTGCAGCAGCGACAGGTTGTCGTTTTCGAGGATGCACATGTAAATGTCGCCACGGCGCAGCGACAGCCGCTCGCGCATCATGTTGACGACACGATTGGTGTAGCGATGCAGCTCCGCGTGGGTGAAACGCCGGCTACGCTCGATGTTGACCAGCGCCTCGCGGTCGCGATGGAGCATCGCCAGTTGCCCGGTCAAGCGGGCGAAGTTCATCTTCATTCTTGTCTCCGTCATGCAAAGGTGGCGCATGCCTGGCGTAACATGCGCCGAATAGTCTGTTGGCAGTGCCCTGGCCCTTCTGGCGCCGCGCCTGTGCCGTCAGCGCGCGAGCCAGTCGGCGAGCACGGCATCGGTATGCTCGCCGCGATGGGGAATTGCCCCCGGCGCGCCGGCGGGTGTCCCGGAAAAACGCGGCGCCGGATTCGCCTCCAGCACGCCGCGCTCGCGCGTGTAGACGCCGCGCGCCTGCATATGC
Source organism: Cupriavidus sp. 01L45 (assembly GCF_056399885.1). Lineage (NCBI taxonomy): Bacteria > Pseudomonadati > Pseudomonadota > Betaproteobacteria > Burkholderiales > Burkholderiaceae > Cupriavidus > Cupriavidus sp. 01L45. The sequence goes on from NZ_JBFTSG010000048.1 coordinate 49,767, forward strand.
GGATGGTTCGCCGCTTCCTCCGGGCTGAGCACAGGCGCAAAGCAGACGTCGGTGCCTTCCAGCTGCGCGCACCAGGCATCGCGGTCGCGGCTGGCAAAGAGGATAGTCAGGCGCTCGCTGAGTTGGGGCCAGATGGCACGGTTGTACTGATCATCGTAGGTCGGATCGGCATCCAGGCCGAGCTTCTCGCGCAACTGCTGGTAGAACTGCGGTTCGACCGGGCCGATGGAGATATGGCGGCCGTCGGCGCAACGATAGGTCTTGTACCAGTGGGAACCGTCCAGCAGGCTCGTTCCGCGCGGGCCATCCATCCTGCCGGATGCCATCAGCCCGTGCAGCAGCGTCATCATGTGGGCGCTGCCATCGACAATGGCAGCGTCGACGACCTGGCCCTTGCCGGTCGTGCGCGCGCTTGTGATGCCCGCCAGCAAGCCCACGGCGAGATACATGGCGCCGCCGCCAACATCCCCGACCAGGCTTGGCGGCGCCACCGGCGCTTCGCCGGGCTGGCCCGCATACCAAAGCGCGCCGGACAGCGCGATGTAGTTGATATCGTGTCCGGCGGCACGGGCGAGCGGGCCATGCTGGCCCCAGCCTGTCATGCGTCCATACACCAGGCGCGGATTGCGCTGCAGGCAGAGTTCCGGACCCAGCCCGAGCCGCTCCATCACGCCGGGGCGCATGCCTTCGATCAAGGCGTCGCACTGTGCGGCCAGGTCCATCACGGTGGCCACGCCAGCCGGCGTCTTCAGATCGATGGCCACGGCGCGTTTGCCGCGCCGCGACAGCGCATGTTGGCTCAGGTCCGGCTCCTGCGCGCCGGCCGGCACGCGATCGACCACGACCACGTCCGCGCCCAGGTCGGCCAGCAGCATGCCGCAGAAGGGGCCGGGACCGATCCCCGCCATCTCCAGAACACGGATGCCGGCCAGCGGGCCCGCCCTGTTTGATTTCATCGTGTTGTCTCCGTACTTGTCTTGCAGGGCCCTGGAACAGGGATTGCGCCGCCTGTCAACCGGTCAGCGGAAGGACGGCTCGGGCATGGGGCCCGGCATGCGGGCCCGTGCCACGCCGAGCATGCGGCGATGCGCCGCCCAGAACAGGACGCGCAATGAGAAACCCCGAGCCCCCGTCATGGCCTGCTTGCATTCATCCGCATGCAGCTCCACCGCAATCCCGAGTTCCGCCGCCGCCGCGTAGCAGAGGATCTTCAGGCGCGGGTCGCTGGCGCGAATGCGGCTGTCGATCATCTGCCGCAGCGTCAGGTTGTAGGCATGGGGGTCGCCGCCACGCGCCGAACTGGCGGCGCACTGCTGCAGGTGCCGGCTGAACTGCCGGACTTCCTGCCGCAGGTCGATGAGCCCTTCCATGCGGGATGGGGATAGCTGTGGCATATCGTCAATCCGGCATCGGCGCCATGCCGCGGGCAACAGGGAGCATGGGGAGTGCCGTCATGGCAGCACGTTGCGCGGGTCGTCCTTCAGCACCAGTTGCCAGGCTTCCCGCGCCATGGGCGCGCTCTTTTCTTCCATCACGTGCGCAAGCAAGCCAGCCGAGCGGCCGACCAGCGACAGGCCGCGCGCGATCAGCGGATCGAGGCCCATGGCCGCGACCACGGCCGCGATCGCACCCACCGCATTGAGCGGCAGCGGCTTGTTCTGTTCCTTGGTCAGCACCTGGCCGATGGCGTCCATCAGGCGCCAGTGCACGCCGTAGTAGCCATTGGCGCGCGACAGTTCGCGCAGTGTCGGCACGCGCGGATCGCCATCGACGTGGATCGGGTGGCCGACGCCGTAGATCGGCTTGCGCAGTTCCTTGTGACGGCGGATCACGGTCCGCGCCGCCTCGAGGATCTGCTCATCGGTGGCGTCGCTGGTCAGCTCGCGGGCGCCCTCGATCAGCATCTCCGCGCCATTCTGCATGGTGCCGAGGAAGACGCTGCCGGCGCCCAGCAGGCCCGCGGCAACCGCGCCCTGGAGCGCCTCGGGCGCGCCAATGTAGGTCAGGCGCGCCGCCAGCGAGCTGGGCGTGATGCCGTGGTCGGCCGTGGTCACCAGCAGGGCGTTGACCATGACCTTTTCCTGCTGGCTGGGCAGGCGCGCCAGGGTGGTGTGGAAGATCATGTCGACGAAGTCGAACTTGCCGATGATCTCGGTGGCCAGGTTCAGGCCACGCACCATGATGGTGTCGGTGGTCGTGTAGCCGATTTCAGTCTTTACCATTGGGAAGGCTCCATTCCTTGATACGAGAGGACAGCGTCCAGCGCGGTCACTCCTTGTCCTTGCGGCCGGACCGCAAGCGGGTTGATTTCCAGCTCGTCGACCTGGCCGGCATGCCTGACGACGAAGTCGCTCAGCTTCACCAGCGTATCGACCAGCGCGTCGATGTCGCACGCGGGCTGGCCACGATGGCCCTTGAGCAGTTCGTGGCAGCGTGTCTCGGCGATCATCTGCCGGGCCGACTTCGGCGTTAGCGGCAGCAGCCGCCGGCTGACGTCCTTGAACAGTTCGATGCTCACGCCGCCCAGCCCGAAAGTGCAGACGTGGCCGAACACGGGATCGCGGTGAATGCCGACCACGGCTTCCACGAAGGGTGAGGGCAGCATGGGCTCCACCAGCACACCTTCGATCTCGCCGGGCGCGCACGCCTTGCAGCCGTTGGCATGTATCGCCTCAAACGCGGCCTTGGCGTTGCTTTCGGATGCGATGCCCAGGCATACGCCGCCGATATCGGTCTTGTGAGTAATCGCGGGGCTGACGATCTTCATCACCGCCTTGCCGTTCGCCACGTCGCGGAAGGCCTGCGCGGCTTCGTCGGCGGAGCGGGCAACCACGCCGTCGGGTACGGGGATCCCCGCCTTTTTGAGCAGAGACTTGGTCCTGGCTTCCGACAGGTTCGCGGTGGCTTCGGCCTCGCCCACGCTGCCCAGCGGCAGCCACTTGTGGTCGAACTCGGCGCGCCAGCGGCCATACGCGATGAAGCGCTTGATGGCCAGCACGGTGTTGCCGATGGCGCGCATGGGCATCAGACCGCCATCGATCATCTTGCGGTGGCCTTCGCCCGTGCGGTCGCTCATCCAGACCGGCACGATGGGCGTCGTCACTTCGCCCTGCACCTTGACCAGGCTTTCGCCGAGCAGGACGGTGGTCTGGCCGTACTCGACCGGAATCGGCACCATCACCAGGTCGGTATTCGGATCGCTCGCCGTCGCCTTCAGGGTGGCGTAGCTGACTTCCGAATTGACCAGCACTTCCGCCGTGACGTCGACAGGATTGTCGACGGCGGCATAGCCGGGCAGGGCCTTCTTCAGCGCGGCGACCGTCTCGGGCGCGAACTCGGCCAGCTTCAGGCCGGCGGTGCCGACCATGTCGGAGGCGAGCGCGGCGGTGCCGCCCGAGAAGCTATATACGGCAAGCTGTTCGCGGCCGGTGGGCGTCGCCCTGGACAGCAGCGAGGCGACATCGATCAGCTCGTCGATGTCATCGACCTCAATGATGCCCAGCTCGCGGAATACGGCGGTGTTGATCTCGGCGGAACCGGCAATGGCGGCCGTATGCGACTGGGCCGCCCTGGCGCCGTACTCCGACTTGCCGACCTTGATCGCCACGATCGGCTTGCCGCGGCGGGCCGCGTGCAGCGCGGCGGCCATGAAGCGCGGGCCGTTGCGCACGCCTTCCAGCGTGGTGACGATGACCTTGATATCCGGGGCGTCAGCCATGTAGTGGATGAAGTCGCTGACCTCCAGATCCACTTCATTGCCGCCGGAGCACCACAGCCCGATGCCGACGCCGCGATCCATCGACTGGATGAACGAGCGTCCGAGGCCGCCGCCCTGCGTGGCCACGCCGATCGGGCCGGGACGGCGGTCAATGCGCCAGGCCGGCGAGAACGTCAGGCCAAGGCGCGCGTTCATGTTGTTCAGTCCCGGGCAATTCGGACCGTAGATCCGCATGCCGGTGCTGTGCGCGATCGCGCGCATCTGCGCTTCCACGGCACGGCCGGCTTCGCCGGTTTCGCCGAAACCAGAGGTGAAGACGATGGCAAACTTGACGCCAATCTTGCCGCAGTCGCGCAGGGTGTCGAGCACCGTGTCCGCGCGCACGGCCAGGATGGCCAGGTCGGGCGCCGCCTTCAGGTCCAGCACGGAAGCCACGCAAGGCCGGCCATGGATCTCCGTGCGGCCCGGGTTGACCAGGAGCAGTTCACCAGTGAATTCCGAGTACTTGGTCAGGTTCTCCAGCGTGCGTCCGCCGATGCTGTCCGGCTTCTCCGAGGCGCCGACCAGCACAATCGATTGCGGCAGGACCAGCCTGGACAGGTCGGTGAAGCTCGGCGGCGAGGGATCGTTGCCTGCGCTCATTGTGCTTCCCCGGGGTGGCGGCGCTTGAACAGGCAGGTGGCGGCCATTTCGGCCACCACTTCGCCGCGTTGGTTGATGCCCTTGCGCAGGAAGCCGACGATGCCGCGGTCCGGGCGGCTGGTGGCCTTCTGCTCCACCACTTCGATGTCCACGCGGATGGTGTCGCCGATGAAGGTGGGCTTGGGGAACTTCAGCCGGTTCTCCAGCACGCTGAATAGCGAGCCTTCGAAGAATTGGTTGGGAATCGAGCGCGAAGTCAGGCCGGCCATGAACGACGCCACCAGCATGCCGTGGGCAATGCGCTGGCCGAAGATGGTGCCCTTGGCGTATTCGGCGTCGACGTGCACCTTGTTGAAGTCGCCGGTCAGCGCGGCGAAGGCAGCCACATCAGCCTCGGTGATGGTGCGCGACGAGGTCGAGTACGTCATGCCGGGAGTCAGGTCTTCCCAGTAAAGCGTGGTATTTGCGATCTGTTCGAGGATGGCGGGTTGGGTCATGTCTGGTGTCTCCGTATAGCGTGCCAGGGCTCAGGTCAGGGCGCTGATGCCCAGGATTTCGCGGCCGATGATGAGGGTCTGAATTTCCGTGGTGCCCTCGGGGATCATGCCGCCGCGGGTGTCACGGAAGATGCGCTCGATGGGGTATTCGGTGGCGTAGCCCATGCCGCCATGGACCTGCAGCGCGAGGTTCGCGACTTCGAAGGCGGCTTCCGTCGCATACAGCTTGGCGATCGAGCATTCCGTGCGCGAGTTGCCGTTCTGCATGGAACGCGCGGCGCGGTAGCCGAGCGCGCGCGCGGCCAGCGTCTTCATGGTCATGTCGACGATGTGCTTTTGCACCAGCTGGAACGAACCGATGGGGCGGCCGAACTGCTTGCGCTGCAGCGCATACTCGGTCGACAGGTCCAGCGCGGACTGCGCCGCGCCCACGGCGCCCATCGCCACGTTCAGTCGCCCGAAGTTAAGGCCGATGAGGATCTGCTTGAGGCCCTGGCCTTCGCGGCCGAGCAGGTTGGCGGCCGGCACTTCGGCATTGTCGAAGGAAAACGCGGCCGTGCCGGTACTGCGCGCGAACATCGTCTCGACCGGGCGGATTTCATACGGCGTTTCGTCCCGTTCGACCAGGAACAGCGACAGTTCGCCATTGCAGGTCTCGCTGAACGTGCGCGCCACGACGATGCCGAAGTCCGCGAACAGGCCGTTGGTGATCCACAGCTTGCTGCCGCTCAGCACGTAGCGGTCGCCGCGCTTGTCGGCCCGGGTCTTGATCTCGGCGACATTGGAGCCGACGTCCGGCTCCGAGATCGACACGAAGGTCTTGCGCTCGTTGCGCAGCAGCGGACGCATGAAGCGCGCCTTCTGGTCTTCCGTGCCGTAGGCGTTGATGATTCCGGAAACGATGTTCAGGCCGTTGAGCAGAATGCGCAGGGACAGCCAGCAATAGCCGGCTTCTTCCATCATCACGGCCCATGTCAGGTAGTCCAGGCCAAGGCCGCCGTCGGCTTCCGGCAGGTAGCCGCCGAGATAGCCGAAGTCCGCCAGGCCGCCGATCAGCTCGTGCGGGAAGCGCTTGTCGGCTTCGGCCTGCTGGATGCGCGGCGTGAAGTTCTCTTTCAGGTAGCGGCGGATGTTGTCGCGCAGCAGTTGCTGGCTGGCATCCAGTCCGTCGACGTCGAGCATCGGCTCAGCCATAGCGGCCTCCGGTCACGAAGAGGGTGGTGCCGGTGATGTAGCGGGCGTGCTCCGACGCCATGAAGGCCACCGCGCCGGCGATGTCGCTGGTCTGGCCGGGGAAGGTCACGGCGTTCTTCGCCATCACGTTCTCGAGGATGGTGTCGTAGTTCGGCAGGCTCTTGATGTATTCGGTCTCGATATAGCCCGGGGCGATCGCGTTGACCGTCACGCCTTTGCGCGCCTGCTCCAGCGACAGCGCGCGGGTGAAGCCGACCAGCCCCGCCTTGGCGGTGGAATAGTTGGCCTGGCCCGGGTTGCCGAACAACGCGCGCGAGCTGATGTTGATGATGCGGCCCCAGCCCTTCGCATGCATGAACGGCAGCGCGGCGCGGCAGCAGTGGAACGCGCCCTTGAGGGTCACGCCCAGCACCAGGTCCCAGTCGGCCTCGTCCATCTTGAGGATGGTGCGGTCCTTCACCAGGCCGGCGTTGTTGACCAGTACGTCGATGCCGCCGAAGGCTTCGTTGCCCGCCGCCATCATCTTGCGTACCTGCTCTTCATCGCGCACATCGCACTGCACCGCGATGGCCTTGCCGCCAGCGGCCTCGATGCCGCGCGCGGTCGCGTCGGCCGCGTCGAGGTCAAGGTCGCTGATGACGACAGCCATGCCTTCCTGCGCCAGCATGCGCGCGGTCTCGGCGCCGATGCCTCGCGCCGAGCCGGTGATGACCGCGACACGGTCTTTCAGTCCTAGGTCCATCTCTTTGTCTCCATTCTCTATGGGTTGGGTTCAACTGTCGGCCAGCAGCGAATTCCGGACTTCGCGCAGTGCCGCCAGGTAGGTTTCACGATGCTTTGCGATGCGTTCCGCCGGGCCCGCCAGCGAAATCCCGACCGGCTGGTCGCCCAGCCATCCCGCGACTGCCAGCGCGGTTACGCCCTCGGTGCCTTCGTCGCGCGCCTCGTACCAGCCGAGTTCGCGCCCGTGCGCCAGTTGCGCCATCAGCGGATCGATGTCGACCACCGTATGCGGGGTGATGGCCCTGCGTTCGATGCCTTCCAGCCTTGCGCGCGCGGCCTCGGGCGGAATCAGCCCAAGCAAGGCCTTGCCCAGCGCGGAGGCGTGCAGGGCAACGCGCTCGCCCACGTCCAGGATGTAGCGCAGCGGCAGCCGGCTTGGCTGCGCTGCGGCGACCTTGACGGCGGCGGATTCGAGCACGCCGAAAAAGGCGCTTTCATTGGTTTTTTCCGTCAGCTGTTCGACCGCCTCCTGGGCCAGCGTGGTCAGCGGGTCGTTCTCCCGGATCTGGCGCGCGGTCTCGAACAGGCGGCCGGTGGGGTAGAAGCGGCGCGTGCGCGACGTCCGCATCAGGTAGCCAAGCGAATGCAAGGTGTGCAGCAGGTCGGAGGAACTGCTCTCGGCGACCGCCAGCAGGCGCGCCATGTCGGAGTTGGAGAGCTCGCGTTTTTCGCGGGCAAACACCTCAAAAACGGCCATGGTTCGGCTGGCTGCCGGGATCGGGGTGGGCATGCTCGGGTTCCTGGAAGATTTCTGTCTACGACATATGGGATAACTATACGGGATTTCGTAGCTCGGTCAAGAAATAAAACTGCTGTTAAATACGATAGGCAGAAGTACACTACGGCAATCCGTAGGAAATGGGCTATCCATTTGCGAGAAAAGAGGTGTTGTTAGCACATTTAGTGACGTAAATGCCACATATAGGAGACTGACGAATGATTTGCCATTTCAAACTGAGCTCGCCACGTCCGGTGGGCCGCGCATGGGGCGTTGCCCTGGCCTTGTTCACAACAGGCTTGTGCTGGTCAGCTTCGCCGGCGTCGGCGCAGGCGGCTTACCCGTCAAGGCCGGTCACGCTGGTCGTGCCCGGGCCGCCGGGCGGCATCACCGACCAGCTGGGCCGGCTGGTGGCGGCCAGAATGACGAGCGATTTCGGTGTCAGGGTCATCGTGGACAACCGCCCGGGCGCTGGCGGCAATGTCGCAAGCGAGATCGTTGCGCGGGCAGAGCCCGACGGCTACACGATCCTGCTGGGTACGCAGGGCACCATGGCGACCAACCAGTACCTGTACAAGTCGCTGCGCTTCGACCCGGCCAAGGATTTCGTTGCGGTCCAGGGCTTGATGTCCGTGCCGAACATCCTGGTGGTCAACAGCCGCTTGCCATACCAGTCCGTCCAGGAACTGGTGACGTTTGCAAAAGCGCATCCCGGCAAGCTGACGGTGTCATCCGCGGGCAACGGCACGGGAACGCACCTGGCCGCCGAACTGTTCCAGGCGCAGGCCGGCGTAAAGTTCGTGCATATCCCGTACAAGGGCAGTGCGCCATCGATCAACGACCTGCTCGGCGGGCAGGTCGATATGACGTTCGACTACCCGGTGTCGACGCTTGCCCAGGTCCAGGCCGGCAAGCTTCGCGCACTCGCCGTGACCGGGTCAACGCGTTTGCCGTTCCTGCCGCAGGTACCTACCATCGCGGAGGCCGGCTATCCCGGTGCGCAGTCCACCTCCTGGATCGGGTTGTTCTTTCCCGCACGCACGTCGACCCCGGTTGTCATGAAATGGCAGACGCAGGTTGGGCGCTTGCTGGAAGACAGCGCGGCCGTGGAAGCGATCAGCAAGATGGGGGGAATGCCGCTGCCCCTGAGCGGCGAGCGGTTTGCCAGCTTTGTGCAGGCGGAGCGCATCAAATGGAAGGCAACAATCCAGCATTCCGGTGCGACTATCGATTAAGGGCGCAAGCGCCGGCTGGCTGCCGGTGCCTGGCTGGTTCGGGCCGGTTTGAACGCCGGCGCCACGAAGTGCCGAATGCCCATCGCACCGGGGTTCGGTCTATCTGTTTATCCGCTGCGCCAGTCCGCTGCTCCGGGAAGCGCCGCGGGAAGCGGAGTCCTTTATGGACGGACCCAGGCGCTACCGGATCGCGCCCACGCCGCGCATCGTTTCAATGTCTCCCTTCCCATAGCCGGCTGCCAACAGGATCTCGTCGGTATGCTCGCCCAGCATCGGCGCGCGCTGGCGCACGCCGCCCGGCGTACTGCTCAGCTTGATCGGCACGCCGGCAATCTTCACCGGCGCGGCCGAGCCCGGCTGTTCCACGTCGACCAGCATCTCGCGCACCCGGTAATGCGGGTCCTCGAAGATCTCCGCCGAGGTGTAGACCGGGCCGAACGGCACCTTGCCGCCCAGGCATTGCGCGATCTCCTCCTTGGTGCGCACGGCGGTGAACGTCTCGATGGCGTCGATGACGCGCTGGGCGTTTTGCACGCGCGCCGCGTTGGTGGCGAAGGCTTCGTCGCCGATCAGTTCGGGGCGGCCGATCGCCAGCGCCAGCTTTTCCCAGAAGGCGTCGTGCGCGCAGGCGATGGACACATAGCCGTCGCGCGAGCGGAACAGCCCGAAAGGGCAGAGCAGCGGGTGGCGGTTGCCTTCGGGCGCCGGCACCGCGCCGGTGTAGGAGGTCTGGTAGACGATCCGCTCGCACATGGCCAGCACGCAGTCCGTCATGGCCACATCGACGAACTGGCCTTCGCCGCTGGCGCGGGCGCGATGCACGGCGGCGAGGATGCCGATGCACAGCATCAGCGCGGGTACGGTGTCGCCCACGCCGGGGCCGATCTTGGTGGGCGTATCCCGGTCGGGGCCGGTGATGCCCATCATGCCGCCCATGGCCTGGGAGACCACATCGTAGGCTGGCCAGTGCGCGTAAGGGCTTTCGCCGCTGCGGGGGTCGCCGAAGCCGCGCACGGTGCCGTAGACGAGCCGGGGGTTGGTCTCGCGCAGCACCTCATAGGACAGGCCGAGCCGCTCCATCACGCCGGCGCGGAAGTTCTCCACCACGATGTCGGCGCCGTCTACCAGCCTGCGCACGATGTCGCGGCCGGCGGCGCTCTTCAGGTCGACGGCGATCGAGCGCTTGTTGCGGTTGACGCTCTGGAAGTAGCCGCCGAAATCACGCAGGGCATCGTCGTCCCGGAACGGGCCGGTGAGCCGCGTGCCGTCGCCGGCCATCGCTTCCACCTTGATCACCTCCGCGCCGTGGTCGGCGAGGATCTGCGTACAGAAGGGCCCGGCGAGCATCTGCGTCAGGTCGATGACGCGCAAGCCGGTGAGGGCGCCGGTCGCCTGTGCGGGTTTATCCATACTGGGTTTGGCCATGTTTTGCTCCACTGCGCTTATCACGCGGCAACCTTGCCCAACAGCGCATCGGAAATGATGCGCATCTGGATCTCGGACGTGCCTTCGAAGATTTTTGTCAGGCGGGCATCGCGCCAGTAGCGTTCCGCAGCGAAATGCGTGGTGTAACCGGCGCCGCCGTGGATCTGCAGGCCTTCGCTGGTGACGCGCTCGGACATCTCGCTGGCGAACAGCTTCACCATGGCGGCCTCGGTGTCGCAGCGCGTGCCCTCGTCGATCTTCTCGCAGACCGAGTAGAGCAGGGCGCGGGAGGCTTCGATCTGGGTTGCCATGTCGGCCAGCTTGAAGCGGATCGCCTGGAAGTGGCCGATGGGCGAGCCGAACTGCGCGCGGTCGCGGGCGTATTGCAGCGCGTCTTCCAGGCTGCCCTGCGCCAGCCCGACCGAGCGCGCGGCGGTGTGGGCGCGGGCGGTTTCCAGCCCGGCGGTGGTGAGGTAAAAGGCCTTGCCTTCCTCGCCGACCATCTTCGAGGCCGGCACGCGGCAGCCGTCGAATGCCAGTTCCCAGGTGGTCCAGCCGTGGTAGCCGATCTTGGGAATCACGCTGCCCTTGACGCCCTCGGGCAACTGCCCGCGCGGCTTCTCCACCATGAAGGCGGACAGGCCGCGGTGGCGGGCCTTGGGGTCGATGACGGGGTCGGTGCGGCAGGTGACGAGGATGAAGTCGGCCTCGTCGGCGAAGGTGCACCAGTACTTGCTGCCGGTGATGACCCACTCGTCGCCGTCGCGCACGGCGCGGCAGGAGATATTGGCCACGTCCGAGCCGGCATTGGGCTCCGACAGCGAGAAGGCGCCGAGGAACTCGCCGCGCGCCATGCGCGGCAGGTAGTCCGCCTTCTGCTCGGGCGGCAGGCCCTTGAGCGCGCCGATCAGTCCGTTGCCGCGCGCGATCAGGCTGCYCACGCTCATCCAGCCCCGCGAAAGCTGCTCCGCCACGAGGCAGTACTCGTAGGCGCCGAGACCCAGGCCGCCGTACTCCTCCGGGATCAGGATGCCGAAGTATCCCAACTCGGCCATTTCATCGATCAGGTCGCGCGGGATCTGGCCCTTCTCGGGATCCAGCTTGTTGGCGATCGGCAGCACACGCTCCATCGTGAATTGCTGTGCGGCTTCCTTGATCATGCGCCGCTCTTCGGTCAGTCGTTGCACCTTGCGCTCCTTTTGGTGTTTGGTTTGCTGTGATGTCGTCAGTTTGTACGTACATAATGTGCCATTGCCATGCCGGAGGTCAAGACAAATGACGACCATCCCTCCATTTAAGGCTAGTTTTTATGGGTATTTAACCGGATGTGCCTTGGTGCTCCAGGCTTGACAATGCTGAATTTGCGAATCACTATGTACGTACAAAACAAATGGCAAATGTCACAAGTGACGGTTTTGCCGCCTGGAGAGCGCGATGGGTAAGAACAGATCTGGCAACTACTTCGAGGACTTCCGGCTGGGGATGACGTTGCGTCACGCCACGCCGCGCACGCTGACGGAAGGAGACCGCAGCCTCTACATCGGGCTGACCGGCAGCCGCGGCGCGCTGTACACCGCGGACACCAGCGCCAGGCTGGCGGGACTGGAGCGGCGTCCGCTGGAAGACCTGCTGGTCTTCAACACGGCCTTCGGCAAGACCGTGCCGGACATTTCCCTGAATGCCGTGGCGAACCTCGGCTATTCGGACGTGCGCTTCCTGGCCCACGTCTACGCGGGCGACACGCTTGCCGTGGAAAGCGAGGTCATCGGCCTGAAGGAGAACTCGAACCGCAGGAGCGGCGTGGTCTATGTGCGCTCCACGGCGAAGAACCAGTCGGGGCGGGATGTGCTGACCTGGATCCGCTGGGTCATGGTGCACAAGCGCGATCCGGCCGCGTCATGCGGCGCCACCGTGATCCCGCCACTCCAGGCTGTGGTGGCGCCGTCGCGCCTTGCGCGGCACGGGTACACGGCGGGCGTGCAGGACATCTGCATGACGACCGGCGTATCCGACTTGTGGGAAGACTATGAATCCGGCGAGCGGATCGACCATGTTGCCGCAATGACGGTCAACGATAGCGATCACAGCATCGCCACGCGGCTGTACCAGAACACGGCAAAGGCCCATTTCGACGGCTTCGCCATGGCATCCACGCCCGGCGGGCAGCGGCTGGTCTACGGCGGCCACATCATTTCGATCTGCAAGGCGCTGTCTTATGACGGCCTGGAGAACGCACTGTCCATCCTCGCCGTCAACGGCGGCAGCCACGTCAATCCCACCTATGCCGGCGACACCATCTGCTGCGCGACGATGGTGCTGGACAAGCTGGATCTTGCCAGCGCCCACGTTGGCGGGCTGCGGCTGCGCACGATCGGTGCAAAGAACATCCGCGGCGCCGCGGAAATCCGGTTTCCCGGCATGGAGGGCGGCAGGGCGGAGCATCCGTCGAATGTGGTGCTCGATCTCGATTACACCATCGCCATCCCTCGAACCGCACAGTAAAAACACAGCAACTGGAGAACGTCATGACCACTGCCACCCATCCGAAACTTGCGCTCTTTGCCGGCGAAAAGGCATTCCCCGCGCTGTCGGCCTGCGAACACTTCGCCGGCAGCGAAAAGCTGATCGGCAAGGCCATGGACCTGCAGGTCGAATACGGCCCGGTGTTCGATATCACCTGCGACTGCGAAGACGGCGCCGCCGCCGGACAGGAGAAGGAGCACGCGGCCATGGTCGTGCGCATGATCAACTCCGGGCGGAACCGCTTTGACAAGGCGGGGGTCCGCATTCACGATCCCGCGCATCCCGCATGGCGGCAGGACGTGGACATCGTCATCGGGCAGGCCGCAAGCCGGGTGGCCTACATCACCATCCCCAAAGCGACGAACCACGAGCAGGTGCGGGAGGTGATTGACTATATCGGCCGTAAAACCCGCGAAGCCGGTGTGAACCGCGTGGTGCCGGTCCATGTCCTGATCGAAACGCACGGTGCGCTGCGGGACGTATTCCACATCGCAGCGTTGCCGCATATCGAAGTGCTCGACTTCGGCCTGATGGACTTTGTCAGCGGCCATCATGGCGCCATTCCCGCCGCGGCCATGCGCAGTCCGGGCCAGTTCGAGCATGCGCTGCTGGCCCGCGCCAAGGCCGACATGGTGGCCGCCGCGCTGGCCAACGGCATCGTGCCCGCGCACAACGTCTGCCTGAACCTGAAAGATGCCGAAGTCATCGCCAGCGATGCAAGCCGGGCGCGCACGCAATTCGGCTTCCTGCGCATGTGGAGCATCTATCCGGCGCAGATCCAGCCCATCGTCAACGCCATGCGGCCCGACTTCACGGAAGTGGCCGATGCGTGCGAGATCCTGATCGCCGCGCAGGATGCCGACTGGGGGCCGATCCAGTACAAGGGTGAACTGCACGATCGCGCTACCTACCGCTACTTCTGGAGTGTCCTGGAGAAGGCCAGGATCACAGGCATGCCGCTGTCGCCCCAAGCCGAGGCGCGCTTCTTCGGGGACGGCGCCGGCGCTTAGCGCAAGGGGCGATGGCGCAGGCGAATGTGCGTACAATGTGCGCACAGTTTGCGATGCAAACGCCTCACCAATACTGCAATCCGTTTATGAGCGCCAGACCCAAAGACACCCGGCCCGAGCCCACCGGCTCCCACACGCGCTACGCGGAACTGGCCAGCACGCTGGTCACCGATATCGTGGACGGCCGGCATGTGGTCGGCAGCCTGCTGCCCACCGAGCACGAACTGGCGCAACTGCACGGCGTGAGCCGCCACACGGTTCGCGCCGCACTCCAGCGGTTGCAGGACCTCGGCTATATCTCCCGCAAGAAGTCCGTGGGGACCATGGTCGAGAGCGTCAATCCCAAGGCGTCGTTCACGCAATCGTTCGGCACCGTGGAGGACCTGGTACGGGTCGCGGCCACGGAAGTCCGCGCCATCGAGGACGTGCGCACCGTCACGCTGGATCGTGCCGCCGCCAGGCACTTGCAGGCGCCGGTCAAGAGTGAATGGCTGGTGTTCTCCGGCACGCGCGTTGCCGCGAAGAAGGGCGGCACGCCGGTGGCATGGGCCGAGATCTACGTCGACACCGCGTTCTCCCGCATCAGCCAGGCGATCCGCGACAACCCCGACGTCCTCGTCAGCGCGCTGATCGAGCGGGAATGCGGCCAGTCCATTGCCGAGATCCGGCAGGTCGTGACCGGGATGCTGATCGGGGAACCGCTGGCCGGCAAGCTGGGCGTGCCCGCGAATTCCGCCGGTTTGCGCCTGATCCGGCATTACAAGGATGCCGGCGGGCGGATCCTGGAAATTACCGATACCGTCTATCCCGCGGATCGCGTTTCCGTGGCGTTTCAACTCAGGCGCACCCAAGGCTAGCGGCTGTCCCCGAAGCCATGCAAAGCGATCCGGCGGCCTGGAGGCGCGGGGAGCTAACAGACCACACTGCGGGAAGATTCGCGCACTATACTTTTCCTGCACCCGACGACGAAGCCGCTTCCAGGCAGGTTGCCGGGCGCAATGCGCTGGCAGCCGCCGTGCCGGCAAGAGCACTGCATCGCGCGTGGTGATGAGGTTACGCAATGAACCGCATTGTGACTCGGGTATTTGCCGCAGTTGTCATTGCCGGCTGCGCCGCGCCCCCACCGCCGCCGCCCTTGGCCGCACTCGACTACAAGAGCCGTGCCCTGAGCCGTACCGACGGCGGCTTGCGGGTGTCGGCCGCCGTTCTTTCGAATGAGGAAAGCGCGGACGTGTATCGGGTTCCGCTGGAGAGGCTGCAGATGCAGCCCGTCTGGATCGAGGTCACCAACAACGACGACCGGGGCTATTACCTGATGTCGTCGGGTCTTGACCCGGGGTTCTTTCCGGCATCCGAGGCAGCCGAGGCATTTTCCCAGGGCGGCTCGCCTGACGAAAAGGCCAGCGTCGACCAGCGCTTCCGCCAGCTCGCCTTCCGCAATCCGGTCCAGCCCGGACAGACCGTGTCGGGGTTCGTGCTGACAAACGCCAGCGAGGGGGCGAAGCTCGTCCAGCTGGACCTGGTGGCGAGCGGGCGCGCCAAGACATTCTCGATCCTCATGGTCGTGCCAGGCTTCCATGCCGACTACCATACCAGCGAAGTCTTCCGGCGCGAGATCTATCCGCCCGAGGAAATCGTGGACTACACGGATGACGAGGCCTTCCGCGCAGCACTCGAAGCCCTGCCGTGCTGTGTCACCAACAAGGATGGCTCGAAGAACGGCGACCCGCTCAACCTGGTGGTCGTGGGCGGCATCGACGATGCGTTTCCCGCGTTCGTACGCCGCAGCTGGCGGCCGACCGAGCAGAAGTGGTCGGGTGCGATCACAAAGATGATCACCTCGGCGCTCAAGGGCGAGCCCTATGTCAACGCGCCGGTGAGCGATCTGTACCTGTTCGGACGCGCGCAGGACCTGGCATTGCAGAAGGCGCGCGACAACATTCACCAGCGCAACCATCTGCGTCTCTGGCTTAGTCCGATGCGCTATCACGGCAAATCGGTGTGGGTGGGCCAGATCAGCCGCGATATCGGCGTGCGTCTCACCATTCACTCGCCAACGCTGACGACGCACAAGGTCGATCCGGACGTGGATGAAGCGCGCACGGCGCTGGCGGAGGATATGGCCTATTCCCAGAGTCTCAACAAGATCGGGCAGGTGAAAGGCGTGGGCGCGGCGCCGCGAAGCGCCCCGCGCGAGAACCTGACCACGGATCCGTATTTCACGGACGGCTATCGCCAGGTGCTGGTATTCGACCGTAAGCCCACATCGCTCTCGGCGATCGAGTTCTTCCCGTGGAGCGGGATCTATCAGACCGATGGCGCGCGCCAGGGAGCGAAACAATGAGCGTGTTGCCGCTGTTGCATCCTGCGCTACGGTACGCGGCGGGCATGGCGATCCTCTCGCTTGCCGTGGCCGGCTGCGCGACATGGCAAGCGCCCGCCAGTGCCGACGACGCCCCGCTACGCGAGCGCGCGGTGAGCGAAACCAAGCAGGGCGTGCGCGTGAGCGCGGCAGTGCTGGGCACGGAAGACAGCAAGCGCATGTTCGGCGCCGACATCAACAAGTCCAACGTGCAGCCCGTCTGGTTCGAGGTGCATAACGGGACCTCGCATCCGTTATGGCTGTTGCGCTCGGGAACGGACCCCGACTACTTTTCGCCGCTCGAAGTCGCGTGGTCCCTGCATGGCACGTTCAGCGGGGCAACCAATGCGCGCATTGACGACTACTTCAATAAACTCGGGTTCAAGAATCCGATTCTGCCTGGGACGACACACGAGGGCATCCTGTTCACCAATCCCGACCGCATTACGAAACTCGTCAATGTCGATTTGTTCGGGACCAGGACGCTGATCCCGTTCAGCCTCTTCGTGCGTGTGCCCGACGATATCTCGGATGCGGGTTTTGCGCGGTATATCTTCCAGTATCCGGATTCCGCGGTCACGGACTACAAAGACCTTGCCTCGCTGAGAGCCGCACTCGAACGATTGCCGTGCTGCGCCACCGATGCGGGCGGGGCGGCGCAGGGCGATCCATTGAATGTACTGATTGTCGGTGAACTCGGCGACATCGGCGCGGCGGGGGTGCGGCGTAATTACCGCCGCGATTTGCGCGAGGGTGATACCGAGCAGCGGGTCTTCGGCCGCGCGCCGGACGCCGTGCTGCGCAAGCAGGCGCAAGGCGGCGCGCCGGCGACCTGGATACGCGTGTGGCTCGCGCCGGTCCGCTTCCAGGGCCAGCCGGTTTACCTCGCTCAGGCAGGCCGGCCTGTCGGCGGACGTTTTGCGCCCGCCAAAACGGCAAAGATCGTCCTGCACGGGGATGTCGACGAGGCCAGGAACCTCCTGATCCAGGACATGATGTACTCGGGCGGTCTCGACAAGCTCGGATTCGTGAACGGTGTCGGCCCGGCGCCGCAGGCGCAACCACGGGCAACGCTGGATGGCGCTCGCTACTTTACCGACGGGCTGCGCGCGGTGCTCTTCTTCGCGCCACGGCCGCTGAGTCTTTCCGACGTGGAAATTCTCGACTGGGTACCTTACCTGGAGGGGCGCGGAGCCGCTTCACGCGAGGAGAGCGGCAATGCGCGCAAGTGATTCGGTCCCGGAGCCGCCGCAGGCCGTAGCCGGGCAGCCGGCTGGCGGCTTCCGCGCGCGGTTGACCGGCGGCGTCTTGCCGGGCGTCATCGCGGCTTGTCTCGTGCTCGGCGGATGCGCCTCGAAGCCGCTGATCCCTTACTCCGCCGATACGCCGCCTTTGGCACTGCTTCCCGCATCGCAGTCCGGCGTGCAGGACAAACGGGCGCGTTTCCGCGAGATCTACTGCGCGGTGCTGCAGGCGCGCGGACCGGAGCTTCCCGATTACCGGCGCTGTGAAGACGCGCTGAACCGCATAGGCGCCGAGCCCGCCGGCACTGGCAAGCCCGTCGATCTGGGAGAGTCCCGCCGGCACCTGATCGCAGTGGTGGTGCCGGGCATCGGCTATGAGTGCTTCGAGCCGTGGCTGAATGCGCCCGGTACGGTCCCGAAGCACCTGCGGGAATTCGGCTATGACGGCATGCTGCTCAAGGTCGATGCGCTGTCGAGCTCCGCGAACAATGCGCGCCAGATCCGCGACGCAATCATGGCCATGCCGCCGGCGGCGGGGCCGCCGCGCCTGGTGCTGGTCGGATACTCGAAGGGCGCGCCCGACATCCTCCAGGCAGTGGTGGAGTATCCGGAGATCCACAGCCGCGTGGCGGCGGTGGTCAGCGCAGCCGGCGCGGTCGGCGGCTCGGCGCTTGCCAATGACGCCGAGCAGTACCAGGCCGACATGCTGCGGCATTTCCCGGGCGCAACCTGCAAATCTGGAGATGGCGGCGCGGTGGAGAGCCTGCGGCCCGCGATACGCAAGGCATGGCTGGCGGGAAACCGGCTGCCCCGCGACCTGCGTTACTACTCGCTCGTCACGCTGCCGCGGCCGGAGCGCATCTCGTCGATCCTGACTTCGAGCTATGACAAGCTCGCGCGTATCGACGGGCGCAACGACAGCCAGGTGATCTTCTACGACCAGATCGTGCCCGGCAGTACGCTGATGGGCTACGTCAATGCGGATCACTGGGCGCTGGCAGTGCCCATCGCCCGGACGCATACCACCATCGGCTCGATGTTCGTGACGCAGAACGCCTATCCGCGCGAGGCGCTGACGGAAGCGGTGTTGCGCTTTGTGGAGGAGGACCTGGCGGCGCCGGGACCGGCACCCGGCGGCCTGTGACATATGGCGTACCGTCTCGCGAAGCCGGACACCGCCATCCCCGCGGACTCAGGCTGGCAGCGTGCCAATTGTCTCGGCAGGGGACGGCACCAGGAAGCCATGCAGGGGTGCCAGCCATTCGATGTCTTGGTGGGGCAGTACGGCCAGGGAGTCGATATGGACGCCCCTATCGCCGCCGGTGAACAAGGTCCTTTCCTCTTCGAGCAGGTAGCACAGGTGGCCGGAGGCATGGCCGGTGATATGCCATGCCCGTAGCGTGCAGCCCTCGCCAATGGCCAGGCGCGTGCCGTGCTGCAGCTCGCCCCCGGCCAGTTGCGCACCGGTGGCCTCATTGAGCTTGCGCGCGGCGGGCGAGTGGCCCGCGTGTGTCTGGGTGGACAGGATCCAGCGGATCGGCCCCGGCGCCGCGGCGAGCACCGCCTGGATATGCGCGTCGTCATCGGGGCCGGGGTCGATCACGGCCCATGCGTTGTCGTTGCCGCCTCCCACCAGATTGGTGTTGGTGCCGAGGCCGCCAGCCACGCTACTGCCATCGCGGGCGGTGATCCGCCAGATGCGCGCGCCGAGGCGCACCGCAACGCCGGGCTCGATGATGCAGCGCGCGTTGCCACGCCCCTCTGGATCGATATGGCCGAGTTCGGCGTAGCAGGGCTCGTCCGGCATGACCGCGCGCAGGCCGCTCTCGCCGCGCCCCAGGCGGGGCATGATGCGGGCAATGCCGCTTAGCGCCGCGGCATGCTGGTAGCAATCCTGGGCACGCCCGAAGCGGGCAATGGCTGCCAGGGTGCGCCGCGTGGGCGGCTCCAGCTTGAGACCGCTGGCAGGGTCCAGAAGCTCCGCCGGACGCTTCCAGCAATGGCCGGAGGCCTCCTCGCCGTCGTGCGCGGCGGTCTGGCCGGTGGGCGCGATCGCCACGAAGAAACGGGTGTCGAAACGCTTGGGCAATCCCGGTGGCGTCAGCCAGTGGCTGAAATACGCCAGACGGTCGACGGCGAGCCGCAGGCCCAGCTGGGCGCAGGCGTGCGCCAGCCCGAGTCCATCGTGCCTGGCGGCGTCGCGCAGCAGGGCGCGCTGTGCCTCCTCCAGTTGGTCCAGCGCCAATGGCTGTCCCGCACTGTCGCGGGCGAACAGCAGTCCAGCTTCCTCGAAGCATTCCCGTACCGCCGCCAGATAGAAATCGAGCCCGCCCGCGTCGACGCCCAGGCGCTGGCTTGCGGCGTGGTCATCGAGACCATCGGCGTAGGCATGAAGCCGCCTGTCCTGCGCATCCAGCGTGCCGCCGGGATACACATAGGAGCCGCTACTGCGATCGCCGGCACGTTCGGCGCGGCGAACCATCAGTACTTCTATCCCTAGCGGGCCGTCGCGCAGCACCAGCAAGGTCGCGGCATTGCGCAGCGAGGGGAAAGGCGCAGCGGGTGGTGCGCTTTCGTGGGATTGACTCATGGCGGGGGAGATCCTCGATTCGGTGTTGCGTGCCAATGCCTCGGGGGCGTGGTATGGCAGGGCGGCCGCGAGGCCACRCCTGCCGCGTAGTCAGGATAGGTCCTTGAATTCGATCAGCAGGTCCTTGGCGGCAACGCGGTCGCCGGGGCGCACGTGCACCGCGGCGATTTCGCAGTCGCGTTCGGCGGCGATATGCGTCTCCATCTTCATCGCCTCCAGCGAGACCAGCGCGCTGCCGGCGGAGACCCGCTGCCCCGGCTGGACCGCTACCGTCACCACCGCGCCCGGCATGGGGGCGGCCACATGCAGCGGATTGGTGGGGTCGGCCGCCGGGCGGGCCTGGCGCGACGGCCCCGCCTGCGCCACGCCGCGCCGCTCGACGCGGGCGGTGCGGGACTGCCCGTTAAGCTCGAACTGGACCTTGACGATGTTCTCCTCCGTGTCCGGGTGCGCCCCCT
The DNA here is from genome assembly GCF_056399885.1 of Cupriavidus sp. 01L45. Classification (NCBI taxonomy): domain Bacteria; kingdom Pseudomonadati; phylum Pseudomonadota; class Betaproteobacteria; order Burkholderiales; family Burkholderiaceae; genus Cupriavidus; species Cupriavidus sp. 01L45. The sequence continues at coordinate 70,166 of NZ_JBFTSG010000048.1, forward strand.
GCAGCATGATCAGCAGCGTCTTGCCGGGCGCGATGTCGACCGCCACCTCCTGCTGCGGTTGCGGGCCGTAGAAGAACGCGGGAGTGGGCAGGACGGATGTGTCGCCATAGGCGCGCCTGTGCTGGAAGTACTCGCTGGTCTGCCTGGGATACATCAGGTAGGACGCCAGTTGCCGGTCGTCCAGCGCGTGTTCGCAGGCGGTTTCGCCTTGCGCGCGGGCTTGTTCCAGGTCGACCGGGGCGAGATGGTCGCCGGGACGGTAGGGTTCGGGGGGATCGCCCCTGAGCACCTTGCGCGACAAGCCGGCGGGGAAGCCGTCGGGCGGGAAGCCCAGCTCGCCCTTGAACAGYGAGACCACCGACTCGGGGAAGGCGATCTCCCTGGCGGGGTCGCATATCTGCGCGGCGCTCAGGTCGTTGGCGACCATCATCAGCGCCATATCGCCCACCACCTTGGAGGTCGGGGTGACCTTGACGATATCGCCGAAGAGGTGGTTGACCTCGGCGTAGGCGCCCGCGATCTCGCTCCAGCGATGTTCGAGCCCCAGCGAGCGGGCCTGTTCGCGCAGGTTGGTGTATTGCCCGCCGGGCATTTCGTGGCGGTAGACGTCGGCGGTGCCTGCGCGGATCTCGGACTCGAAGGGGGCGTAGTAGCGGCGCACGCCTTCCCAGTACATCGATGCTTCGTGCAGGCGATCCAGGCTAAGGCCGGGATCGCGCTCGCTGCCGGCCAGCGCGGCGGCCATGCTCGACAGGTTGGGCTGCGAGGTCAGGCCGCTCATCGCGTCGAGCGCGCCGTCCACGGCGTCGCAGCCGGCGCCGATCGCGGCCAGCACGGAAGCCGCGGAAATGCCGCTGGTGTCGTGGGTGTGGAAATGGACCGGCAGGCCGGTCTCGTCCTTGAGCGCCCTGACCAGTGCCGCGGCGGCCTGCGGGCGGCAGATCCCGGCCATGTCCTTGATGCCCAGCACATGCACGCCGGCGCGCTGCAGTTCGCGCGCGATGCCCACGTAGTATTTGAGGTCGTACTTGGGCCGTGCCGCGTCGAACAGGTCGCCGGTGTAGCAGATCGCGCCTTCGCACAGGGCGCCGCTCTCGCACACCGCGTCGATCGCCACGCGCATATTGCGCACCCAGTTGAGCGAGTCGAACACACGGAAGAGGTCAATGCCGGCGCCGGCTGCCTGCCGGACGAAGAAGCGCACCACGTTGTCCGCGTAGTTGGTGTAGCCCACCGCGTTCGAGCCGCGCAGCAGCATCTGGAACAGGATATTCGGCACCCGCTCGCGCAATTGCGCAAGGCGCTGCCAGGGGTCCTCCTTCAGGAAACGCAGCGCCACGTCGAAGGTGGCGCCACCCCAGCATTCCAGCGAGAACAGCTGCGGCAGTTCGCGCGCATAGAAGGGCGCGATGGGGAGCATGTCGGCAGTGCGCATGCGGGTCGCGAACAGGGACTGGTGCGCGTCGCGCATGGTGGTGTCGGTCAGCAAGACCTGCTTCTGGTCCAGCATCCAGCGGGAGAATTTCTCCGGCCCCAGCTCGCGCAGCCGGTCGCGCGTGCCGGGCGGCATCGCGCCGGCACTGTCCACCCTGGGGCGCTGGGGCCTGGGCAGCGGCAACTGGGGCGGCGTGTGCCCCGCCATACCCGGGTAGCCGTTGACGGCCAGTTCGCCCAGGTAGCGCAGCAGCTTGGTGGCGCGGTCGCGCCGCTTGGTAAAAGCCAGCAGTTCGGGTGTGGTGTCGACGAAGCGCGTGGTGACCTCGCCGCTGCCGAAGGCCGGGTGGTTGATGACGTTTTCCAGGAACTGCAGGTTGCAGGCCACGCCCCGGATGCGGAACTCGCGCAATGCGCGGTCCATGCGCCGGATGGTTTCCGCCGCCGTGGGCGCCCATGCGGTGACCTTGACCAGCAGGGAGTCATAGTAGGGCGTGATGATGGCGCCGCCATAGGCGGTGCCGGCGTCCAGCCTGATGCCGAAGCCCGCCGCGCTGCGGTAGGCGGTGAGTTGCCCGTAGTCTGGCAGGAAGCCGTTCTCTGGGTCTTCGGTGGTGATGCGGCATTGCAGGGCGTGGCCGTTGAGCGGGATCAAGTCCTGCGCCGGGACACCCGTGGCGCGCACCACGGTATGCCCGTGCTCGTCCAGTTCGTCTTCGATCCGGCCGATCCGGCCGCCTTCGGTAATGCGGATCTGCGCCTTGACGATGTCCACGCCGGTGATCACCTCGGTCACGGTGTGCTCGACCTGGATGCGCGGATTGACCTCGATGAAGTAGCTCTGCCCGGTGTCGGCATCCATCAGGAATTCGACGGTCCCGGCGTGGCTGTAGCCGACCGCGCGCATCAGCCGCAGCGCCGCCTCGCACAAGGCCTCGCGGCCCGCGTGGTCGAGATAGGGGGCGGGCGCGCGCTCGACTACCTTCTGGTTGCGCCGCTGCACCGTGCAGTCGCGCTCGTACAGGTGCACCAGGTTGCCGTGGGTATCGCCCAGGATTTGCACCTCGACGTGGCGCGCCCGGCGCAGCAGTTTCTCGACATAGACCTCGTCGTTGCCGAACGCGGCCAGCGCTTCGCGGCGGGCGGCGGCCAGCGCGGTGGCGAGATCGCCTTCGCTCTCCAGCACCCGCATGCCGCGTCCGCCTCCACCCCAGCTCGCCTTGAGCATCAACGGATAGCCCACTTCCGCCGCCAGCCGCTTGCATTCGTCCAGGTCATGGGGCAGCGGCGTGGTGGCGGGCATCACCGGCACGCCGGCGGCGATGGCCGCATTGCGGGCGGCGACCTTGTTGCCCAGCGTGCGCATCACGTCCGGGGACGGGCCGATCCAGCGGATGCCGGCATCGATCACGGCTTGCGCGAACTCGGGGTTTTCGGAGAGGAAGCCGTAGCCGGGGTGGATCGCGTCGACCCGGGTCTGCCGGGCGATGCGCAGGATGTCGTCGATGTCCAGGTAGGCGGCCAGTGGCTTCTTGCCCTCGCCAACCAGGTAGCTCTCGTCGGCCTTGAAGCGGTGCAGGGCGAGGCGGTCTTCCTTCGAGTAGATCGCCACGGTGCGGATGTTCATCTCGGCGGCGGYGCGCATTACGCGGATGGCGATTTCGGAGCGGTTGGCGATGAGGAGAGATGTGATGGGGGCGTGCTTCATGGCGGTGCCTTTGGGGGGAGCTTGTTTTTTTGTATTTGGTGGTGGGTTATTGGTGGATGACTGCAACTGCAACTGCAACTTCAAAGGCTTAAAGTCAAAGGCGGTTTCACCCCCCTGCGGGGGGCGACCTACTTTCTTGTCTTGCCAAGAAAGTAGGCAAAGAAGGCGCGCCGGATGGGGCGACACCCCCTCGGGATCCGGCGAAAAGAGCGGCCGGGACCCAAACTCGCATCGCCTT
>NZ_JBFTSG010000049.1:0-73329 GCF_056399885.1 Cupriavidus sp. 01L45
AAGGCGATGCGAAAGGCGATGCGAGTTTGGGTCCCGGCCGCTCTTTTCGCCGGATCCCGAGGGGGTGTCGCCCCATCCGGCGCGCCTTCTTTGCCTACTTTCTTGGCAAGACAAGAAAGTAGGTCGCCCCCCGCAGGGGGGTGAAACCGCCTTTGACTTTAGGCCTTTGAAGTTGAAGTTGAAGTTGAAGTTGAAGTTGAAGTTGAAGTTATGCACGAGCACTCACCCCCCCGCCGATTCCCCCATCAAATCCACCCACTACCGCTCCAACACATAACCCCCAGGCGCATCCGCAAGCGCACCAGACCCCACATCCCGCGCACCAACCCGCCCGGTCGAACGCGCCGCCAGCCACGCTTGCCAGCATGGCCACCACGACCCTTCATGCCGCTCAGCCCTGGCAAGAAACCGCTCCGGACTCCCATAAGGCGCATTGGCGTCACGGGTTTCCACCCGATATCGCCGGCCAGGGTGCGAAGGTTCGGAAACAATGCCGGCATTGTGCCCCCCAGATGTAAGCAGGAAGGTCAGCGGGGCAGGGGTGAGCAGATGCAGCTTGTAGACCGAGCGCCACGGCGACACGTGGTCATGCTCGGTGCCCACCGCAAACACCGGAAACCGCAGGTCGGACAAGGCAACGGGCCGCCCGTCCACGCAGTAGCGCCCGGTGGCGAGTTCGTTGGAGAGGAACAGTTTGTGCAGGCATTCCGAATGCATGCGGTACGGCAATCGGGTGAGATCGCGGTTCCACGACACCAGGTCGCTCGGGCGCAGCCGCTTGCCGAGCAGGTACTCGCTCATCATGCGGGACCAGACCAGGTCGCGTGAGTGCAGCATCTGGAAGGCGGCGGCCATCTGCGGGCCATCCAGGTAGCCCTGCTGGTGCATCATCGCGTCCAGCGTGGACAAGGCGCTGCTGTCGATGAACAGGCCGAGTTCTCCCGGCTCGGTGAAGTCCGTCTCGCTGGCGAGCAAGGTCAGGGTTTGCAGCGGCGCGCCATTGTCGTCGCGGCTCAGCGCCGCGGCGCAGACGGCCAGCAGGGTGCCGCCCAGGCAATAGCCGGCGGCGTGGATGCGCGCGTCGGGGCAGCGTTCGCCGACCACGCGCAAGGCGGCCCGTATCCCCAGTTGCAGGTAGTCGTCGAGGCCCATGCCGGCCGCTTCGGCATCCGGGTTCTTCCACGAGATCATGAAGACCGTGTGGCCTTGCCCGACCAGGTAGCGCACCAGCGAATCCCGCGGCTGGAGATCCAGGATGTAGTACTTCATGATCCAGGACGGTACGATCAGCACCGGCTCCCGCCATACCTCGGCACCGGCCGGCGAGTACTGGATCAGTTCCATCAGCGCATTGCGGTACACCACCTTGCCGGGTGTGACCGCGACGTCCCGCCCGACCTTGAAGGTGGGCGGGCGGCGCAGGCTGGGATCGCGCGACAGGTCGGCCACCACGTCCTGCATATCGTGCAGCCAGTGCCGGGCGCCGTGCAGGAGGTTGGTGCCGCCGCTGGCGGCCGTGGCCTGCAGCACCACGGGGTTGAGCCACCAGGCATTGCCGGGTGAGCAGATATCGATCATCTGCCGCGCGCAGAACGATACGATCCGCTCATGGTGGGGAGACACGCCACGCAGCCCGTGCGTCAGCGACTCCCATAGCGCTTCGTTGTTGTGAAAGACGTCGCGCCAGAAATGGTAGGGCCACTGCGACCAGGCAGGGTCGGCGAAGCGCAGGTCGGACGGCCGCGCCGGCATGCCGGGCGTTGGCTGCGCGCTCGACGGCCCCGGCCACATGCCGGCGGCAGTGGCAATCGTTGCGCTCATCCACTCTCCCACGGCGGCGTCGACCTTGCCGGGGGAGATCGCCAGGTGCAATGCCCAGTCCAGCCCGGCCAGCCAGAACGAGGCCAGCGACATGCCTTGCGTGGCGCTGGCCAGGGTGGAGCGTACCTGCTCGTCGAGCTGGTGCCGTTCGGCTTCCATGGGGCCGCAGCCGCATTCCGCCTCGGGCGCTGCGGCGATTTCACTGGTCGGAGCGGGTGCGTTCATTGCATGTGCTGTCCGCCATTGATGGCGATATTGGCGCCGGTGACAAACGCCGCGTCATCGGAGCACAGGTAGGTAATCAGCGCGGCGACTTCTTCCGGCCGCCCGAGTCTGCCAACCGGGATCTGCGGCAGGATCCTGGCCTGGAGGATGTCGGCAGGCATGTCGGTGACCATGTGCGTGGCCAGGTAGCCGGGCGAGACTGTGTTGACGGTCACGCCGCCGGCTGCCACTTCCAGCGCCAGCGCCTTGGTGAACCCGTGTATCCCGGCCTTGGCGGCGCAATAGTTGGTCTGGCCGAAGGCGCCCTTGGAGCCATTCACCGAGGCGATGTTGATGATGCGGCCCCAGCCGCGGCTGACCATGCCGTCGCACAAGGGCTTGGTCATGTTGAAGATGGAGTCCAGGTCCGTCCTGAGTACGATGTCCCAGTCGGCTTTGGTCATGCGCCTGAAGGTCATGTCGCGGGTGACGCCCGCGTTGTTGACCAGAATATCGACCTGGCCCATTTCGGCAAGGACCTGCGCGGCGCAGTACTGGCATGCTTCGAAATCGGCCACGTCGGTGGCAAAGGCGCTGAACTCGCGTCCCGCTGCCCGCTGGCGCGTTAGCCAGGCTTCGACATGGTCATTGCCCATCGAATGGGTGACGGCCACGCGATGGCCGGCGTCGTGCAGGCGCATCGCGATGGCTTCACCCAGTCCGCCCAGGCCGCCCGTCACCAGTGCGATCCGGCCTGAAGGCGGATTGGCGGGCATGCCGGCGGGGCGGTCAGCTGGCATGGATGACCTTCTTGCGCGTCGCGGCCAGGGCGCCGTCTGCCGGCTCCGCGCCTGTGCCGTTCAACGCGGGTTTCAACGCCGCGGCCTGGCTGAATTTCTCGAACAAAGCCTGCACCGGCGCCATCATCGAGGCGGTATTCCCCGCCTGCTGCAAGCCTGTCGCCTGGCAGCGCTGCCAGGATTCGCCGGCTTCGCGCATCTGTTCCACCATGGCGGTCTGGTTGTGGATGGCGAGACGCATCCACGCCTGCATCAGCTGCGCGCAGTGTTCGGCTTCATTACGCAGGATGGTGACGGGCAGCGTGGCGAAGGCGGCGAAGTTGCTGGCATTGGCAAGCTGCTCGCCGACTTCGCGCGTGGTCTCGATGTCCCGGCGGATGGCGTCGAGCTGGATCTCAAGGAAACGCTCGCGGCTCTCTTGCATCAATGTCAGCGCGCGCAGGCCTGCTTCGCAATTGGCGCTGAAGAACGCGAAGGGGGCGTCGGTCTGGTCTGTCATGTGAGTCTCCGTATTGGGATTGGTGGCCACGTCAGTTGGGCTTTCCGCACGCGGACGGACAGGTCCTGACGCCGAGCATGCTGTAGAGCGGGCAGATGCGAACGAGTCCGGTCAGGACGGGAATCACGCCGATCCATCCCCACGCGCCGATCGTGCCGGTGACGGCAAGGCCGATCAAGGCCAGGCCGGCGACAATCCTGAGGGTCCGGTCAACGGTTCCGATATTGGCTTGCACGGTGAACTCCTTTCGATAGCCCGGCAGGGTAGATGTGATTCGCCGAGGCGGCTGCGCGATCCGGCGAGTGCACGATTCCAATATAGCCAGATGGCTGGCGCCGGCTTTGATCTGCGGCAACCGCCGCGCGCAATCGACGCAAGGAGCGCACACCGCGATGCTGCCGGTCTCATCGCAGGCTGGGCCGCGGACACCGCGACTCGCAATAGACCCAGTCATCTTCCATTTCATTGATGCGCAGGCGGAAGGTGTAGCTGACCGCATTCCGTCCGGCCGTGAACCGGCGCGCCTGGCTGTCGGCCTGATATTGGGCACGCACGGTATAGGCACCCGCCGGTACCTGCATATAAAGCAGGGGGCCGCTGGAAACGACCCGCAGGAGCCGCTTGCCGTCGCCATCCACGAGCGATACCGTGACGTCGGACAATGCCTCGCCGCCCTTCGCGTTGTAGAAGCCAAGCCGCACATTGAAGCGGCCGGCCACCGCGCGCATGGCCTTTGCCTCGTCCTCGCCGACACCGCCGGACACATAGGCGATCCCATTGATCTGCAGTACCTGGGGCAGGGCTTCAGGATTCGGCTGCGCCGCATGCACGGGCAGTGCGGTACCGATGAGCCCAGCCAGCGCCGCTGCCGCGAGCGAGCCGGGGATAAGTTTGCCAGCCATGATGGAGTCGGTCCGTGTCTGAGTCTGCCCGCCTATGTCAACCGCGGGCCGGTGTCTCCAGTATTGCCGGTGGCGCGGCTTGCCGCTTGATCCAGCGCAATGACGCGCAAGGCTGGGCGCGCCGGCGGGCAGTCCGTCAGGCGTCGCCCAGCGCGTGATACAACTCGTCCTCCTGCGCGAAATGCAGGCGCAGGATCGCATTCAGCTCATACAACAGGCGCCGGACTTCCTGCGCGCTTTCCAGGTCGATCCCGTCCGCGGGCTGGTCGGCGGCGATGCGTTCCAGCAGGCCCACCAGGCGGAAGATCTCGCGGTGCCCGCCGCTCAGCGCGGCCAGCGGGTCCCTGCCGCCAAGCCGTTGCGCCAGTTCCGGATAGAGGTCGGCGTCGTCATGCCGCTCATGCGCGAGCAATTGCTGGCGCAGTGCCTGGTTGAGATGCGCGAGTTCCAGGGCGGCGACGCCACCGGGGAGGCTGGCAACGCGATCCGCCATCGATCTCACCTGGTCGAGCACCTGCCCCAGTTCGGCGTGCTCGGTCTTCAGTTTCGCGGTTTCGGCCCGGGAGAGCTGCGCGGGCAGCCAGTCCGGTCCCGCCTTGCGGGCCCGCAGTGCGTTCAGAATCACGGCGACGTCGATCGCCTCCTGCAGCAGCGCCCCCGCAAGCGGCGGCAGGTAGCCGAAGGCGGCTGCGATCATGGCCGCCAGGGAAAGCGCCATGCCTGCCACTACGCTCTGCACGGCGATACGGCGCGCGCGCCTGGCGATCTGGATGGCTTCAGCCAGGCGGTCCAGGCGGTCGACCAGCAGGACGATGTCAGCCGCCTGCGCCGACGCGGCGGCGCCCGCGGCGCCCATTGCCACGCCGACGTCGGCGGCAGCCAGCGCGGGGGCGTCGTTGACGCCGTCGCCGATCATGATGACCGTGTCGTGGCGCTGCGCCTCGCGGATCGCCTCGAGCTTTTGCGCCGGCGTTTGCTGGGCGCGCACTTCCGTCACGCCCAGCATCGCGCCGGTCATCTGCGCAACGTCGTCGCGATCGCCGGTCAGCATCACCATGCGCCGGATGCCGGCCTGCCTGAGCAGCCTGAGCGCGCGGGGCGTGTCGAGCCGGATCTGGTCCGCGAGTTGCAGCGCGCCGCGCATGGCGCCATCGACGCCAAGGAAGACGGCCGACGCACCTTCATGGCTCAGGCGCCGCAGCAAGGCCGTGCTCCACGGCTTGGGCACGGTTGCCCTGGCCACATGTGCCAGCGAGCCCAGGGTGACGGCGTGGCCGTCGACGATGCCGCTCAGTCCGGCGCCGGGTTCCTCGCCGACCTTGGCCGGCAGCGCCAGTGCCAGCCCGCGTTCGCGGGCTGCGGCGACCAGTGCGCGCGAACTCACATGCACCGATGCCTGTGCCAGCGAGGCAGCCAGGCGAAGTACTTCATCGGGCGCGTCTCCCGGCGCTGCCTCAATGGCCGAGACGCGGGCCTGGCCGGCGGTCAGCGTGCCCGTCTTGTCGAAGAACAATACGCGGCCCTGCGCCAGCCTTTCGAGCGCGGCGCCGCTCTTGACCAGGATGCCGCGGCTGGCGCTGCGCGACATGCCGCAGACGATGGCCACCGGCACTGCCAGGATCAGCGGGCAGGGCGTCGCCACCACCAGCACCGCGAGGGCCCGGCGCGCATCGCCGGTCAAGAACCAGGCGGCGCCCGCCACGGCCAGCGCCAGCGGCACCAGCAGCAGGGCATAGCGGTCGGCCATGCGCGTCGACGGGCTGCGGCTTTGCCGGGCCTCCATGACAAGGCGGACGATGCCCGAATAGGTGCTTTGCGCCGCCGTGGCGCCCGCGAGCATCTCGAACGGCGCGCCGGCGTTGACCACGCCGCTGCGCAGGGGCTCGCCCGGCGCGCGGCGCTGCGGCATGGCCTCGCCGGTGAGGGTGGATTCGTCCAGGTCGGCGGACTGGATCAGCGTCCCGTCGGCAGGCGCCACTTCGCCGGCGCGTACCAGCAAGCGGTCGCCCGGACGCACGAGGTCCAGCGGCACCGGCCGCCATTCCCCGTTTTCGTAACGGCTGGCCTCGCGCGGGGCGTGGCGCAGCAGCGCGCTCATCTCGCTTGCGGCGCGCGTTTCCGCGTAGCTCTCCAGCGCGCGCCCRCTGGCCAGCATCAGGCTGATCACAGCCGCGGCAAAGTRCTCGCCGAGCCACCATGCGAAGCCGATCGCCAGCAGCGCAAGGATGTCCACGCCGGCCTGGCGGCGCCATGCCGCCAGGATGGTGCTGGCTGCCAGCGAGATCAGCACCGGCACGACGCCTGTCAGCCACACGGCGCGCGCGTGCGCGACCGATTCGAACCAGTACAGCAGCGAACCCGCGCTCAGCGTGACTGCGGAGAGCGAGAGGAGCCCGATATCGAGCCAGCGGTGATGGCGGGGCTCCAAAAGCGCCATGCTGCGATCAGCCCCGGCGATCCGTGCTCAGTTCCGGCGGGCGAGCGCCAGGGCGAACAGCGCCCCGCAGGCGGCGGCAACGGCCGCGGTGGCGCCAAGGGTGCGCCATGGGTGCGCATGCACGTACTCCTCGCCGGCGTCGGCCCAGTCGCGGACCTGGTCGCGGCCTTGCGCCTGCAGATCCCGCAGGCGTAGCTGAAGCGCCTCCAGCTGTGCCTTGAACTGCTCACGGGCCTGGCCGGCTTGCTCGCCGGTCAGGGCGGCGGTGTCGCGTAGCAATGCCTGCACATCGGCCAGCAAGACGTTGATGTCGTGCTGTAGCGTGGCACGGTGCGCGGACAGGGCGGATCTGAGGTCGTTCACGGCATTCTCCTGGCTGGTTCGGTCGAAGTGGATACGGGGGGCATGAAGCGTGACGTATCCGCAATGGCGGATAGCGCAAAGGCACTTCCCACTATAGGCAGCGGGCCCGCGCGCCGGTTGATCCTTATCAATGCCTGGCGCCGTGGCGGGGAGCGATCCCGCCTTCCAGGCGCGGCAAAAGCCGGCAAGCGGGTTGATTTGCATCAATGGCGGCCGCGCGCCCGGCGCTAGACTGAGTTCAGGTCCGGCGCGCCTTGCAAGCCACTGTGCATCGCCGATGTACCGCACGCGAAGCTTGATGGGCGCGTGTAGGCCGGCTACGCCACGCCACGCCAGGAGAATCATGATGAGGATCGAAGAGATTTGCTCGCTGTCCGCCGTTCATATCCCGCATACGTGCACGCTGCGCGACGCCGCCGTGCAGATGCGCGACCGCCACGTCGGCGCGCTGGTGGTCACCGAGCCCTTCGGCGGGGGCCAGCGCGCGATCGGCATCGTGACGGACCGGGACATCGTGCTGGAGAGCACCGCCGCGGGCATCGCGCCCGGGCAGGCGACCGTGGCCGACGTGATGACGCGCGGCGTGGTTGCGATCGGCAAGGATGCCGGCATGGACGACGCGCTGCAAGCGATGCTGGCGCACGGCGTGCGCCGGCTCGCGGTAACGGATGCCGAGACGGTGGTTGGCGTGCTGTCCCTGGATGATCTGGTGGACGCCCTCGGCTCCCAATGGAACATGCTCGCCAGCGTGCTGCACAACGAGCGTGAGCGCGAGCGCTCAGGCAGCGTGCAGTCGCCGCTGCACACCTGAACGGCGGGAACGCGAGGTTTGCTGCGCGGCTCGCCCCCTACCCCAGATGCCCTCCCGGATCCCGCCCGGAGTGGGCGATGGTGGTCGCTGGCGGTAGGTAGCTGTAGGTGGCGCGGCCAATGCGGCCAATGCGGCACGCTGACAAGAAAGAAAAAGTATGGTGCCCGGCATTCTCAAGCTCGCCTACAAGCTGCTGGTCAACGACCGGGCCAAGTTCACCGGCCTGCTGGTCGGGATCACGTTCGCGGTGTTCCTGATGATCGAGATGACGTCGCTGTTCGCCGGCGTGCTCAACCGCTCGTCGTCGACCGTGTACAACATCGGCGCGAGCATCTGGGTCATGGACCCGGCGGTCAATACCGTGGCCAATACCATCGGCATGCCGGACTACATGCTCAATGCCGTGCGCAGCATCGAGGGCGTCAAATTCGCGGTGCCGCTTTACTCGGGCGGCGCGCTGGTGCGTCTGAAGAGCGGCACCTACCAGCCCGTGACGGTGGTCGGCATCGACGATGCCAGCCTGTTCGGGCGGCCGGATGTGCTCCAGGGCAGGGTAGAGGACATCTATGCCGAGAATGCTTTCCTGGTCGTCAAGGATGCCGAATTCCGCAAGCTGGAAAACCCCGTGGTCGGCACGGATTTCGAGATCAACGACCATCGCGGCGTGGTGGTCGGCATTGCGCAGGTCTCCACCAGCGGGCTGTTCGGCGTGCCGACGCTCTATACGACCTACCAGCGCGCCATCCAGTATCTGCCGACCGCGCGCTATACGATCTCCTACATCCTGGTCGAACCGAAGTCCGCGGCCGATGTGACGCGGATTCAGCGAGAGGTGCAGAAGCTGGGCTACCGCGCGCTGACCAAGGACCAGTTCATCCAGCGCATCTCCGACTTCTACAAGTACCAGACCGGGCTCGGCACCAATATCCTGCTGATGACCGTGATCAGCTTTATCGTCGGGCTGTCGATCTCGGGGCAGACTTTCTACACCTTTATCCTGGAAAACCTGGAAAAGTTCGGCGCGCTCAAGGCGATCGGCGCCAAGGGGCACGAACTGGTGGCGATGATCGTGTTCCAGGCAACCTTCACGGCGCTGACGGGATACGGCCTGGGCATTGGCCTGTGCGCCATCCTGATCAGCCTGGCGCGGCTGCGCCTTCCCAACTACGCCGCCATGATCACCTTCCACAACCTGGGCCTGGCGCTGGTCATGGTGATCGTGATCGCCGGGGTGTCGGGTTATATCGGCGTGCGCAAGGTGCTGCGCATCGAGCCCTTCGATATTTTCCGGGGGTGAGCATGCCGCGCGTTGCCATTGCCGCGAAGGCGCTGGACAAATGGTTCGGCGAAGGCGAGGCCCGGACCAATGCGCTGCGGCAGGTCAGCTTCGAGGCGTACTTCGGCGAGATCCTGTTTATCGTGGGCCCGTCTGGCAGCGGCAAGACCACGCTGCTGAGCGTCATCTCCGGCATCCTGCGCCCGGACGGCGGCGAGGTGATGATCGACGGCACCAGCATCTGGACGCTCGATAACGATGCGCTGGCCGCATTCCGGCTCGCCAGGATCGGCTTCGTGTTCCAGGACTTCCACCTGTTTCCGCGCCTGACCACGCTGGAGAACGTGGCGATCCCGCTGATCCTCAATGGCCGCGACTGGAACGATGCGTTGAACGAGGCCAAGCGTTACCTGGAAATCGTAGGCCTGGCCAACCGCGCCCAGCTGCCGCCGATCAAGCTCAGCGGCGGCGAGCAGCAGCGCGTGGCCATCGCGCGGGCCATCGTCAGCCAGCCGGATATCCTGATCCTTGACGAGCCCACGGCCTCGCTGGACGGCGATACCGGCCACGCCATCATGGCCTTCGTCAAGACGCATATCCTCAACGACCGTCGCTGCATCGTCATCGTCACCCACGACGCCCGCATCTTCGACATGGCCACGCGCATCCTCGACATGGAAGATGGCAAGCTCAAATGCATCGAGCGGGGAGTGGCCGGATGAAGATCAGGTGGTTGTTCATCCTCTCCGTGGCAGGAGCCGCCACCGGCGTGGTGGCCGCCATCTTCTACGCCCAGCAAAGACCGCCGCTGCCGCCGGCATTCGAGCCGGCCGCCAATCCCTACAAGACTGGCATCTACGCCAACGGCATCATCGAGAGCTACCAGGAGAACGGCGCCAACATCAACCTCTATCCCGAAGTCGCGGGCACGGTGGTGCGCATCCCCGTGCGCGAGGGACAGGAGGTACGGCGGGGCGAGGAACTGCTGGTGATCGAAGATTCGGTCCAGCGCGCGCTGGCGGCGCAGCAACAGGCGCAGGCGGAGGCCGCCGAGGCCGTACTGGCGCAACTGAAGGCGCTGCCGCGCAAGGAGACGCTGGATGTGGCGCGCGCGCAGGTGGAGGCGAGTGCGGCGGGCCTGAGGACAGTTCAGGATCAGTTTGACAAACTGCAGCGATCGTATGCGCTCAACGCTCGCTCCGTCAGCCAGGACGCCATGGACAACGCAGCCAACGCGGTGCGCGTGGCGCGCGGCAACGTCGACGTTGCGCGCCGCCAGCTGGAACTGACGCGCGCTGGCGCCTGGGTCTACGATATCCGTAACCAGGAACGGCAGGTGGACGCCTTGCGCAAGGCCGCTGCCGCCTCGGCGGCATTGCTCGGCAAGTTCGTGATCCGCGCGCCGGTGGACGGCGTGGTGATGTCGGTCAATACGGCGGTGGGCGCCTTCGTGTCCTCGCTGGGCACTTATGGCACCTACACGCAGGGCTACACGCCCGTGATCGTCATGGGCAGCGTGCCGGGCACGCTGGCGGTGCGCGTGTATGTCGACGAGATCCTGCTGCAGCGCTTGCCCGGCGCCAAGGCGGGCAAGGGCATCCAGGCGAGGATGTTCGTGCGTGGCACCAACACCAGCATCCCGCTCGAGTTCTTGCGCATGCAGCCTTACGTCACGCCCAAGATCCAGCTTTCCGACCAGCGCACCGAGCGCGTGGACGTGCGCGTGCTGCCCTTGCTGTTCAAGTTCAGCCCGCCGCCCGACGTCAATGTCTATCCGGGCCAGCTGGTCGATGTCTACGTGAGCGGCGCATCGTGATGCGCCATGCGCTGCCCTGGATCGCGGCGGTCCTTGCCTTGCTGGGCGGTTGCGCCGTGGGGCCGGATTTCGTGCGCCCCGACCCGGCTGTGCCGGCCAGCTTCACGCGTGGGGGAGACGCGGCGCGGACGCCGGCTGGCGATGGCGTTTCGCAGCGCTTCACCGACGCGTCCGCGCTGCCAGCGGACTGGTGGCGCATGTTCGGCAGCACCGCGCTGGACAGCGCCATGGACGCGGCACTGGCTGGCAACCCCACGCTGCAGGTAGCGCAGGCCAACCTGCGGCAGAGCGAGGCCGCCATGCGCGCCGGTGCCGGCGTGTTCTATCCACAGTTGGACGCCACCGCCGGGGCGACGCGGCAGGCGGCCACGCCGGTCCGCTTTGGCCAGTCCGTTCCGTCCAGCGTCTTCAACCTGTTCTCGCTGACCGCCACCGTCAGCTACACGCTCGACCTGTTCGGCCTGAACCGGCGCGCGGTCGAGGCGCTGTCCGCGCAGGTCGACCTGCAGCGGCAGACGCTGGGCGCCACCTACCTGGCGCTGACCGGCAACCTGGTCAACACCGTGGTCGCGCAGGCCGGCTATGCCGCCCAGATCCAGGCCACCACCGAGCTGGCGGCACTGGTGCGCGAGCAGGTGGAGATCACGCGCGCGCAAGTGCGGGCCGGGACGGCCGCGCACGTCAGCGAGCTAAGCCTGGCGGTGCAGCTTGCCTCGCTGGAGGCGACGCTGCCGCCGCTGCGGCAGCGGCTGGAGCAGGCGGATCACCTGGCGGCGACCCTGTCGGGCCGTTACCCGGCCGAGGGCGAGCCCGTTGCCGTGACGCTGGAGACCTTGCGCTTGCCGGCTGACATTCCGCGGGTGCTGCCGGCGGAACTGGTCCGGCGCCGTCCGGATGTGCTGCTGGCCGAAGCGCAGCTTCACGCTGCCAGTGCCGAAGTGGGGGTGGCCACCGCCGCCATGTTCCCTGCCATTACCCTGAGCGCAGGCTACGGCCGCGACAGCTTGCAGATCGGTTCCCTGTTCGGTGGCAATAGCGCGGTCTGGAGCCTCGGGGCGGGCATCACGGCTCCGCTGTTCCACGGTGGCGGACTGTATTACCGGCGGCAAGCCGCCGTGGCCCAGTGGGATGCCGCGCAGGCCGGTTACCGGCAGGTTGTGCTGGCTGCCTTCGGGCAGGTAGCCGATGCGCTGCGTGCCCTGGAGCACGATGGCGAACTGGTCGCCGCCACGCGCCAGGCACGGGACGTCGCCTACGAGGCCCTGCAGGAGTTGCAGGCCAACTTCCAGGCCGGCACCGCCGGCTACCTGCAGGTGCTGGTGGCAAACGCGCAGTACCACCAGGCCGATATCGGCTACCTGCAGGCCAGGACCCAGCGGTTGCAGGACACCGTGGCATTGTTCCTGGCGCTGGGCGGGGGCTGGGACGCCGGTGCCGCGCAAGCGCAGGCAAGGCGGCCGTGATGATCGTCCGGGCCATCCGGTGGCTTGGCGAGAGGGTGAGCCGGATGCACCGCCGGCATCCCGCATCGTCCGGCGGTCCGGCCGGCCCGGAGCCCGCGTCCTGCGGCATGCCGGAGGCGTTGCTGCGGGCTGCCAACACGCCGCTGGCGGCCTTGCTCAAGCAACTGGACGCCAGCCCGGACGGCCTGACCCATGCCGAGGCCGAACTGCGGCTGCGAAGCCATGGCCCCAACCTGGTGGCGCACGAGCGCCCGCGTCCGGCGGTGATCGACCTGCTGCGCCGCCTGCTCAATCCGCTCAATGTGCTGCTGCTGACGCTGGCGGCGGTATCGGCGGCCATCCGCGATTACGACGCCGCGGCTGTGATCGCGGTGATGGTGATGCTCAGCGTTGGCGTGGCCACGGTGCAGGAGCGCCGCTCCGGACGCGCGGCGGCAGCGCTGCGCGCCATGGTCCATACCACCGCCGCCACGCAGCGCAGGGCCGGGCCGGGGACATCGCCCGCCATCAGCGAACTGCCGATCGGCGCGCTGGTGCCGGGCGACATCGTCCACCTGGCGGCGGGCGATCTTGTCCCCGCGGATGCCAGGCTGCTGGCGTCGAAGGATCTGTTTGTCAACCAGTCGGCCCTCACCGGGGAATCGCTGCCTGTGGAGAAATTCGCGCGCGAGAGCGCCAGCGGCGACGAACCCGGCACGCTGGAGAACATCGTGCTGATGGGCACGGCCGTGGTCAGCGGCAGCGCGACCGTGGTGGTGGTGCTGACCGGGCCGCGCGCCATGTTCGGCGGCATCGCCCGCTCGCTGTCGGAGGAGACGTCCGGCACGGTATTCGAGCAAGGCCTGCAGCGCTTCGCCCGGTTGATGATCGGCCTGATCGTGATCCTTGCGCCGCTGGTGTTCCTGATCAACGGACTGACCAAGGGCGACTGGCTGGAGGCGTTGCTGTTTGCGGTGGCCGTCGCCGTGGGGCTGACCCCCGAGATGTTGCCGATGCTGGTGACCGTGAACCTGGCGAAGGGCGCGCTTGCCATGTCGCGCCGCAAGGTGATCGTGAAACATCTCAGCGCCATCCAGAACCTGGGGGCGATGGATGTGCTGTGCACCGACAAGACCGGCACGCTGACGCAGGACCGCATCATCCTGAAAAAGCATGTGGACCTGGCTGGCCGGGAGACCGCGCGCGTGCTGGAGTTCGCCTACCTGAACAGCTACCACCAGTCGGGTTTGCACAACCTGCTGGACAAGGCGGTGCTCTTCCATGACGAGGTGGGCGAAATGCTGCGGCAACAGGGCGGCTATCGCAAGATCGACGAGGTGCCGTTCGATTTCGAGCGGCGCCGCATGTCGGTGGTGGTGGATGGGCCGCAGGGCAGGCTGCTGGTCTGCAAGGGCGCGGTGGAGGAGGTCTACGCAGTCTGCGCCAGCGCCGAACTTGGGGGGCAGGCCATTGCGCTGGATGATTCGCATCGCCACGCCCTGATGACGGTCTGCAATGCGCTCAACGAAGATGGCTTCCGGGTGATCGCGATCGCCTACAAGCCCTTGCCGCCGGCGCCCGATACGCAGCCCTACTCGGTGGCGGACGAATCCGGGCTGATCCTGCTCGGCTATATCGCTTTCATCGACCCGCCCAAGGATAGCGCGGCGCCGGCGCTGGCGGCACTGCGCGGCAGCGGCATCGAGGTCAAGGTGCTGACCGGCGACAGCCCGGTGATCGCGCGCAAGATCTGCCGGGAAGTCGGCATCGACGTGGACCGCGCGGTTCTCGGCCACGAACTCGACGGGCTCTCGCC
Source organism: Cupriavidus sp. 01L45 (assembly GCF_056399885.1). Classification (NCBI taxonomy): domain Bacteria; kingdom Pseudomonadati; phylum Pseudomonadota; class Betaproteobacteria; order Burkholderiales; family Burkholderiaceae; genus Cupriavidus; species Cupriavidus sp. 01L45. The sequence goes on from NZ_JBFTSG010000049.1 coordinate 14,188, forward strand.
GCAAGCCCTGGGGGAACTGGCCGAACGCACGCAGCTCTTCGCCAAGCTGGCGCCGGCGCACAAGGCGGCCATCGTCAAGGCCCTGCGGGCGCGCGGACGGGTGGTGGGCGTGCTGGGCGACGGCATCAACGACGGACCGGCGCTCAAGGCGGCCGACGTGGGCATCTCGGTGGACAGTGGCGCCGATATCGCGAAGGAATCGGCCAGCATCATCCTGCTGGAAAAGAGCCTGCTGGTGCTGCACGACGGCGTGATCGAAGGCCGCAAGGTCTTTGCCAACCTGCTCAAGTACCTGCGCATGGGCGCCAGCTCGAATTTCGGCAATATGTTCAGCGTGCTCGGCGCGAGCGCCTGGCTGCCGTTCCTGCCGATGGCGCCGATCCAGGTGCTGACGAACAACCTGCTCTACGATTTCTCGCAGACCGCGCTGCCGACGGACAACGTCGACGAAGATGCCATCAGCCGTCCGCGCCGCTGGGAGATCGGCAAGATCGGCCGCTACATCCTGTGCATCGGTCCGATCAGTTCGCTGTTCGACTATGTCACCTTTGCCACGCTTTATTGGCTGCTGGGTGCGAGTACGCCTGCGCAGCAGCACCTGTTCCAGACCGGCTGGTTCCTGGAGTCGCTGCTGTCGCAGACCCTGATCGTCCATGTGATTCGCACCCGCAAGATCCCGTTCATACAAAGCCGTGGCAGTACCGCGCTGATCACCACCGGCGTAGCGATCTGCCTGACCGGCATCTGGCTGCCATACTCGCCGCTGGCGGCGCCGTTGGGGCTGGTGGCGCCGCCCGGCGTGTTCTGGGTGCTGCTGTTGCCGATCCTCGTTGGCTATTGCTGCCTGACCTATGTGCTGCGGGGCTGGCTGGTGCGGCGTTTTGCCATCGACTGAACGCGTATCCACGCACAGGCACGGCCGGGCAAACGGGTGCCTTCGTTGCAACCGGGAGGCCTCGCAGGTAGCATCATCAGGTCATCTGCAGTCCACATCGGAGGCCGCTGCACCATGAGGTCCTTATCCCGCCACAGTGAACGTCACCGGGTTGATCGCACAGGCTGGCTGCGCGCCGCGGTGCTCGGTGCCAATGATGGCATTGTCTCCACCGCCAGCCTGGTGCTGGGCGTCGCCGCCGCCAGCGCGAGCCAGGCGAACATCCTGATGACCGGCATCGCGGGCCTGGTGGCCGGAGCCATGTCGATGGCCGCGGGGGAATATATCTCGGTCCATTCGCAGGCGGACACCGAGAAGGCCGACCTGAGGCGGGAGCGTGGAGAGCTGGATGCCGATCCCGCCGCCGAGCAGCACGAACTCGCGACGATTTATGTGGAGCGGGGGCTTGAGCCGGGTCTTGCCAGGGAGGTAGCGGCGCAACTCATGGCACACGACAGCCTGGCGGCCCATGCACGCGATGAGCTCGGCATTTCGCAGGCGCTGAGCGCACAACCCATCCAGGCTGCCATGGCATCGGCCGCCAGCTTTGCCGTCGGCGCGCTCCTTCCGCTGGTGGTGGCCTGGCTGGCGCCTGGCCGCGGGCTGATGCCATGGGTATCGGGAATGTCGCTCATCTTTCTCGCCGCGCTAGGCGCCGTCGCTGCGCAGGTCGGCGGTGCCAGCAGAATCTCGGGCGCGGGACGCGTCACCTTCTGGGGCGCGCTCGCCATGGCGATCACCGCCGGCGTCGGTGTACTGTCTGGCGCCGTCCTTTAGGGCATCGGCTTGCGTCATGGACGCGATGTCCTGATCGGGATGCTCCGCGCAAGACAGGGCCAGCGCTGCTATCGCACGCCACCCGTCCCGCCCGCGCGCGGCTTGATACACGACAACTGCCAGGCTTCATTACCGCATATAGTGACCTGACAAGCAGCGGCTGGAAGTCAAGGAGGACGCGAAATGCTGGGGACTATTCTGTTAATTCTCCTGATACTGGTTCTGATCGGCGCAATGCCAGCCTGGCCGCACAGCCGGAGCTGGGGTTACGCGCCCAGCGGCTTGTTGGGACTGGTATTGCTGATCGTCATCGTATTGCTGGTAATGGGCCGAATCTAGCGTTCCCGGCGCCAGACGCACCACCGGTGAACTGGCAGTGCCTGATATGGAACACGCTCTGGTATCCGGGGGGGCACGTGAGTAGGGTGCGCTTCACGTTGAGACCGGCTGTTGCCAATCCTTGACATAGCGCAAGTGGTATCGCCGCTGGGGGTCTATTCTGGGCGCTAGCCGCGCCGCGCTGCCGTGGCACACAGCAGAGGAGCAGATCGTGAATCCGCTAGTTGCCCGCTTTGAGAGCCGCGAGGACGCCGCGGCGCAGCTAGCCGAAGCGCTGCGCGCCTATCGTGGCCAGCATCCCCTGATCCTTGCCGTTCCGAAGGGCGGAGTAGCTGTCGGGCGCGGACTTGCCGACGCCCTGGAGGGCGATCTCGATGTGATGCTGGTCAGCAAGCTTGCCGGCCCGGACAACGCCGTCGCCGCGATTGGCGCCGTGACGGAGAACGGCTGGACCTACGCCGTCGAGTGCCCGGCGGGGGGACAGCCCGATCCCGTCCATTTTGCGCAGGAGCGGCTGGCAAAGCTCGATCTGCTGCGGCAACAATGCGCGATCTACACGTCGCATCGCGCGCGGCTGGACCCGCGTGGCCGTGTTGTGATCCTGGTGGACGACGGTATCTGCACTGGCGCCACCATGATGGCGGCGATCCATACCGTGCGCAGGCAGCAGCCGGCCAGGCTGGTTTGCGCCGTTCCCATCGGCGCACCAAAAGGCCTGGCGGTGGTCCGCGCCTGCGCCGACGAGGTCGTGTGCCTGCGGGCAGCCGGGACGGATCCCGATATCCACCACGCCTACCAGCGCTTTCCGCTGGTGGACGACGCGGAGGTCCGTGCGCTGTTGTGGCGCGACATCGAATCGCGCAACGCCGGGGCCATCGGAGCAAGAGCCCTGGCCGATGGCTTGCCGGTTGGCATCGCGTGCGACGGCACCAGGCTTCACGGCGTGCTCGACGCCCCCGGCAATCCGGTCGGGCTGGTGCTGATGGTCCATGCCAACGGGGGCGGCGACCACGCTGTGCGAAACCAGTATGTCGCGAGGAAACTGAACGCCAGGGGACTGGCTACGCTGCTGGTGGACCTGATCGGGCCCAGGGAGCCCATGCGGGCGGAAAAGCGCCAGGATATTGCCATGCTGGCCGGACGGCTGCGAGCGGTGATGCAAGCGGTGCCGGGCTACGTTCGCACGCGGCTGCGCTTGCCGGCGCTGCCCGTCGGCTGCTTTGGCACCGGCACCGCCGCCGCCGCCGCGTTGAAGCTGGCGGGAGACGCGGGCGCGGATTTGCGCACGCTCGTGCTCGCCGCGGGGCGAGTGGACCTGGCCGACGCCGATACCCTGGGCAAGGTGGCCGTACCCACGCTTCTTGTGGTGGGTGCCGGCGATCCGGAAGGCATCCGGATCAATGACTTGGCGTTCGCCAGCCTTCGCTGTCCGCGGCAACTGCGGCTGGTGGCGGGCGAGGGCCGGGTATTCGAGGAGCCCGCCGCGATCGAGGACCTGGCCACGCTGGCAGGCGGCTGGTTCTCGCAATTGCTTGCCGACGGGCGGATGGCCGTCATGTAGGCGTGCCTGCCGGGTGTTCACAGAATGCCAACATCCGTTGCGCGCATCGCGAAGGCATCGAAGCGCGGCTCGCACTGCCGCGGATTCCCATGTACAGCGTTGCCCGATGGCCCCGGCCCGGCCATATTGACCTGGCGCAACGACCGGACAGTCCGCGCTTGCGCTGCGCGGCGCAGGCGCTACAGTGCATTCTGACCCGATCACGAGCCCGGCCGACGGGCGGGAGCCTCCTTATGTCCTACGCCACCATCATGGTGATTCTCGATCCCAGCCGGCGGTCATACCATCGCATCGAAATCGCCGCGCAGCTTGCCGCCAGGCACAATGCCACGCTGGTCGGCATGTTCGCCTGCCATCGACCCGAACCCGCGTGGGTGTACCGGCTGCCCGACGGCGCCGGTTACCTCGATGCCCTTCAGGCACGTTACGAGGAGGATGGCGAGATCGTGCGGCGCAGCTTCGAGGGCGCGACGGAAGAGCTGCCGATCACTGCGCAATGGCAGGCTTTCGACGGGCTTCCCCTGGCCATCGGCCAGCGCGAAGCGCGCCTGGCGGACTTGCTGGTGGTCGGCCAGGCCGACCCGGCGGATCCGACGGCCTTCGTGGCCGAGGGGTTTGTCGAATCCATCGTGCTTGCCAGTGGCCGGCCGGTACTGGCGATTCCCAGGGCGGGCCGGTTCAACACCGTTGGCAGCCGCGTGCTGATCGCCTGGGACGGCGGGCGCGAGGCGGCACGCGCTATCCACGATGCGCTGCCATTTCTGCGCCAGGCCGAGGCCGTGACCATTGTCACTTGCACGGTGGCGGGCAAGGCCGACGACCCCTGGAACACGCCTGCGCAGTACGCCGCGACCTGGCTGGCGGCGCATGGCGTGACGGCGGCGGTATGCAATCTCCCCGTGACCGACCTGGCCGACGCGGGCGAGCGGCTGCTGTCGGAAGCCGCCGACCTGGATGCCGATCTCATCGTGGCCGGCGCCTATGGGCACAACAGGTTCCGTGAGGTGATGCTGGGTGGCGTGACCCGGACGTTGCTGGAAACCATGACGATTCCCGTGCTGTTCTCGCACTGAGTCCGATATCCAAACCGGGTAGCCCAGCGGCCATCGCCCGGCGTCCCGGCAGCGCGGCCTTGCCTGGTGTATCGTTGACGTCTTCCGCAAACAAGGTGTTTTCACTGGGGACGCATGGAATGCTGACGATCTGGGGCAGGGCGAATTCGGTCAATGTGCAGAAGGTGCTTTGGTGTTGCGACGAACTCGGCCTGCCGTTCGAGCGCATCGACGCCGGCATGCAATTCGGCGGCAACGACCGGCCCGAGTATCTTGCGATGAATCCGAACGGGCGCGTCCCTACGCTCATCGATGACGGCTTTGTGTTGTGGGAGTCGAATTCGATCCTGCGCTACCTTGCCATGCAGTACGGGAAGGGCACCACGCTGTACCCGGCCGAGCCGAAGGTGCGCGCAAGCGTGGACCGCTGGCTGGACTGGTCCCTTTCGACCTTGCAGCCGGCGGAAAGGCCGGTATTCTGGGGTTATGTGCGAACGTCGGCCGCAGAGCGCGACGTGGCGCGCCTGAATGCCGACGCCGCCACCGTGGCGGGCCTGTGGCGGATGATCGACCGGCAGTTGCAAGGCCGCGATTTTCTCGAGTGCGGCACGTTCACGCTGGCTGACCTGGTGCTGGGTGCGTACGCGCGCCGCTGGTACGGCCTCGACGCCCAGATCGACCGCCCCGCAACGCCGGACCTGGACCGCTGGTACCAGGGCATCGGCGGGCGTGCCGGCTTCCGGCAGCATGTTGGCGTGCCGCTGAGCTGATCCAGGCGCAAGCCAGGGTGCCGTCCCTCATCACCTACCAATTCCCATGACCATCATCCTGCACACATGGAACACGCCGAACGGACGCAAGATCAGCGTCGCGCTCGAGGAAATGGCCTTGCCGTACACCGTCAAGACGGTGAACATCACCAAGGGCGAGCAGCACCAGGCGGACTTCCTGCGCATCAGCCCCAACAACCGGATTCCGGCCATCGTCGATCCCGATGGTCCCGGCGRCCAGCCGATCAGCGTGTTCGAATCCGGCGCGATCCTGCTCTACCTCGGCGAGAAAACCGGCAAATTCCTGCCAGCATCCCTGCGCGAACGGGTACCGGTGCTGGAGTGGCTGATGTGGCAGATGGGCGGCTTCGGGCCCATGCCGGGACAAGTCCATCACTTCCGCACTGTGGAGTCGGAGGCCGACCGGCACTATGGGCTCAAGCGCTATTCAGAGGAAACCAACCGTCTTTACGGCGTGCTTGACCGGCGGCTGGCGGAAGTGGAATTCGTCGCGGGCGAGCTATCCGTGGCGGATTTCGCGATCCTCGGGTGGGCATGGCGGCATGAGCGCCATCAGGTTTCGCTCGATCGTTTTCCCAACATCCGGCGCTGGTATGACGCCTTGTTTGCCCGGCCAGGGGTACAGCGCGGCTTTGCGGTCAAGCTGGACGATGCGGCGTAGGCCATCTCCGGTCGATGGCCGCGCCCACGGAAATCGTGCCTGCAGAGGGGGTTCTCCGGCACGTGCGGTCCGTTTGACATGGGTCAAGTGCCGCAACGGTCAGTCCGGATAAGATGGTTTCCGTCATGGAGATGCGGGGGCGCTCTTCATGACTTGTCTACCCGTTTCCAGAATACGGAAACTTGGCCCGCGCCACGCAAGTGGGGCGGGCTTTTTTATTGTGGCGAGCCTCATGCTGGATGCGCGGGATCGACCGTGCGCTGCATCGCGGCGGAGACAAACGACAAACGTGCCCCGATGCAGCGACAGCGATATCAGGGCGCGGGCGTCGCGAGCGGCTTGCCCTTTTCGACCACATACACGCCGACCAGGCTGACCGGCGCGGTGCCGGGATTGTGCGCGTCATGCACGACCCCGGCCGGAACCACGAACGACTCGCCCGCCTTGACGACCCGCGGCGGTTGCCCGTCGATCAGGAGTTCGGCCTGGCCTGCCAATATGTAGCTGACCTCGTCGCCCGGATGCGTATGCCGTCCCGCATAGGCGCCGGGCGCCACCTCCACCCGTGCCACCACAGCCTCCCGCCCCGGCACGGAAACGTCCTCCTTGCCGACAAGGGTACGCGTAAGGCCGCTGCCCTGCGCCAGCACGGCGCCAGAGGCGAGCCATAGCCCGGCGCCCGCAAGCATGCTCAGTGTCCTGGTGTTCATGGTCTGTCTTCTCCCGAATTGGTCTTGTTTTGCTGCGTTTCACTTCAAAAGGCATGTCGCCCGGAAAGCGTGGCATTCAGGTGACTGCTGGAACCAGTTGCAGGTGGGACGGGTGGCCGGCCGGAACGGGCCGGCGAGACGATGGCAGATGCTAGCAAATGCGCCAGTGTGTTTGGAATATGGCGCAGCCCTATATCGGCAAGCGTCATGCTTGGACTACTTGGTGACGCTCCGCGAGCAACTCAGGAATGACCTGCCCGACTTCAATGGCAACACAAGCCGGACGCTGCCGATGCCCACGCGCTATGTGATCGCGCCAGGACGGGATGTTGGTGGACATGGCGTCGCCGTCTAGGTTCATGGCTCCTTCCAGTTGCAGTATCTCAGTTTCGGCAAGTGACCTTATGTCCATTCCCTTATGCGGAAGTCATGGTTCTTCCCGCAGTGCCTGAATAGCGGGTGCGCCGTCCATGGTTCGCTGCATGCCGATCCAGATTGTCTTGGCGCCAGGTTCACCATCGCTCTTGCGCCCAGGAAACCCACCCAGGGAAGCGCATGTGCGATAGCTGCAGCGCTTCGACCCCAGGACATGATGGGGTTYGCCAGGCCAGCAGATCCTGTGACACGGAATCACCCCATGCGGTGCTGACGCGGAGCCGCAGGCGCGGTCTGCAGCCGTGCGAAAGAACCGCGCAAGGTTGGGAAGAATCTCCCCAATTTCAAGAAATTTCCTAAGCACGCCGCACTTCGCAGCGCGAACACTCTAGGTTTGGTTGCAAGTCACTCTCAGTCGCGTGAGCGGACAAGTGCAACTTCTCTGGCCTGCCATAGGCGGTACTGGATGCCCGCCAGCAGGGGGCATGGGCCAATACAGGGAAGAACAAACATGGAGCAACGGAGGTACTGGTCATCGGTAATGCGCTCGTGGTGCCTGGCTTGCGGCCTGCTGGTGTTTCCGATCGCCTCGCAGGGGCAGGCACCCGGAAGCCCGGCGCAGGAATTACTGCGCCAGCAGGAGCGCGAACGCGTCTTGCGCGAGCAGCAGGAAACCACGCCGGATGTGCGCATGCAGATGCCGGCCCTGGCGGCGCCCGATCAGTTGCCGAGGGAAGAAAGTCCCTGCTTCACGATCCACGAGATCCAGCTGACTGGCGAGGATGCCGGCAAATTCCTGTGGGCGCTGAAGGCGGCTGACCCTGCCACCGATCCCGCTACCGGCCGTTGCCTGGGCACCGCAGGCATCAACGTGGTGATGAAGCGCATCCAGAATGCCATCGTCGCGCGTGGCTTTGTGACCACGCGTGTGCTGGCGGCCCCGCAGGACCTGAGCAGCGGCGTCCTGACGCTCTCGGTGGTCCCGGGGCGGGTACGGGCGGTCCGCTTCGCCGCGGATACCTCCTCGCGTGCCACCGCCTGGAACGCCGTACCGATCCGCCGTGGCGATCTGCTCAACCTGCGCGATATCGAACAGGCGCTGGAGAACTTCAAGCGCGTCCCCACCGTGGAGGCCGACATCCAGATCGTGCCGGCGGAAGGTGAGGACGCACGGCCTGGCGAAAGCGACCTGGTCATCGCCTGGTCGCAGCGCCGGCCCATGCGGCTGAACGTCGCGCTGGACGATTCCGGCAGCCGGGCGACGGGCAAGTACCAGGCGAGCGCCACGCTCTCGCTGGACGATACCTTGATGCTGAACGATCTCTTCTACGCCAACGTCAACCACGACGTGTTCAGCCCCGGCGGCAAGGGCACGCAGGGCTACACCATCCATTACAGCGTCCCGCTTGGCTACTGGCAGCTGGGCGCCACCGCCGGTGGCTACAAATACCGCCAGACCGTGGCCGGCTACTCGCAGAACTATGTCTACCGCGGCACCAGCGAAAACGCCGAAGTCCGCTTGTCGCGCCTGTTGTATCGCGATGCGACGCGCAAGACCGGCGCCTACGTCCGCGGCTGGCTGCGCCAATCCGGCAACTACATCGACGACACCGAGATCGAAGTGCAGCGCCGCCGCACCGGCGGCTGGGAGCTGGGGCTGACGCATCGGGAGTACCTGGGCACGTCCACCCTCGATGCCACGCTTGCCTACCGGCGCGGCACTGGCGCCTTCGGGGCGATGGCGGCGCCGGAGGAAGACTTCGGTGAAGGCACCTCGCGCATGCAGGTCATCACCGCCGACGCCCAGTTCGCCGTGCCATTCCGGATCGCCAACCAATCCCTGCGCTACACCGCCAACTGGCGGGCGCAATGGAACCGCACGCCGCTGGTGCCGCAGGACCGTTTCGCCATCGGCGGGCGCTATACCGTGCGCGGCTTCGACGGCGAACTCACGCTCATGGGCGAGCGCGGATGGCTATGGCGCAACGACCTGGGGCTGGCCCTGGGCGCCGGGCAGGAAGTGTACGTCGCCGTCGATGTGGGGCGTGTCGGCGGTCCCGCCACCCGCTGGCAACCGGGCCGCACCCTCGCGGGTTCGGCCATCGGCTTGCGCGGCGGCATGCATGGCGGCTACTGGGACGTCTTCTTAGGCACGCCGCTGTACAAGCCCCAAGGGTTCCGGACCGACTCTGTCATCGCCGGCTTCAGCATGGGCTGGTCTTACTGATCTCCTTGGGGCGAGTGCGCCCGCATTCGTATCTGCATAAATGGGAATGGCCGCATGAACAAGAACCTCTACCGCATCATTTTCAACCGTGCCCGCGGCATGCTCCAGGTCGTCGCCGAAATCGCCCGAGGCCACAGCAGCGGTGGCGGGGGGCGGGGCATAGCGGCCAGCAGACCTTGCGTCGTGATGGTGCGGCCATTGAATTTCGCCGTGTGGGTCATCATGGGGCACGTCGTCCTGGGCGGCACGGCGCTTGCGCAGGTGGTGGCCGATCCCAGCGCGCCGGGCAACCAGCGTCCGACCGTGCTGCTAGCACCGAATGGCACTCCCTTGGTCAACATCCAGACCCCAAGTGCAGCCGGTGTTTCGCGTAACACCTACCAGCAATTTGACGTGGGCCAGCAGGGGGCGATCCTCAACAACTCCCGCGGGAACACACAAACGCAGTTGGGCGGCTGGGTGCAGGGCAACCCATGGCTGGGCAAGGGGACGGCCAAGGTCATTCTCAACGAAGTCAATTCCAGCAACCCCAGCCGGCTTAACGGCTACGTCGAAATCGCCGGTAGCCGGGCGCAACTGGTCATCGCCAACCCGGCCGGGATTTCCTGCGACGGCTGCGGCTTCATCAATGCCAACCGGCTGACCCTGACCACCGGTACGCCGGTCGTCAACGGCGGCTCTCTGGAGGGCTATCGTGTCGAAGGCGGCGCCCTCCGGGTCCAGGGCAAGGGCCTGGACGCCAGCGGTGCCGATTACACCGACGTGATCGCTCGCTCGATGGAGGTCAACGCCGGCATCTGGGCCAGCCAACTGCAAGTCACGACGGGCGTCAACGATGTCAGCGCCGATCACACCCGGGTGGCGGCCAAGGCCGCTGGCGGCAAGGCTCCGGCCTTCGCCGTGGACGTGAGCAGCCTGGGCGGCATGTATAGCCAGAAGATCGTTTTATTGGGCACGGAACATGGCGTCGGGGTTCGCAACGCCGGGAACCTGGGCACCCAGGCGGGCGAACTGGTCGTGACCGCCGATGGCCGCCTGGAGAATAGCGGTGCCATGCAGGCGCGGACCGATACCCGGGTGAACGCAAGCGGCGGCGTCGCCAATGCCGGCACCCTCAGCGCCGGGCGCGAGTTGGTGGTGAACACCCCGCAGGATGTGGACAACCGTGGCGGCACCCTCAACGGCCGGCGCGTAGAGGTCAATGCGCAATCGCTCGCCAATCGTGACGGCGCGATCGAGCAGACCGGCGTACAGAACCTGGCCTTGCGCGTAACGGTCGCCTCCAACCGCCATGGCGGGCGCATTGGCCTGGTCGAAGCCAGCAGCGGTGGTGGCCCAGGCAGCTCGGGTAACGGAGGCGTCCCGGGAAGCGGTAGCGAAGGCGGCAGCACAAGCACCGGAGGCATTGTGGAGGTCGATGCTGGCACCGCGCCCGCGCCGCACCCTCCGGCCCGCCTGGCCGACGGTGCGCTCAATATTGCCAAGACCCTCGACAACGACGGCGGCCGCATCTTCGCCGGCGGCGCGATCGACCTTGCCGCCAGTGGCGGCCTGAACAACGACGGCGGCCATCTGGGCGTGCGCCAGCTCAGCGTCAGCGGGGGAGACCTGGCCAACCGCAGCGGCGAACTGCATGTCTCGGACGCCGCCAGCATCCGCGCTGGCCAGGTGAGCAACGACGATGGCCGCCTGCAACTGGGCGGCGCGCTGACCTTCACGGCCGACAACCTCTCCAACCGCGCGGGGGCTTTCCTGCACGGCGGCACGGATGCCACCCATCTGCAGGTGGCCGATACGCTCGACAACAGCGATGGCACCCTGGTGAGCAATGCGTCGCAATTGAGTCTGTCGTCCCGCCAGCTCATCAACCAGAGTGGCAAGCTCAACCACGCCGGCGATGCTGCCCTGAAGATGCAGGTTGACACGCTCAACGGCAAAGACGGCCAGATCGCCACGGCGGGCGCGGCGGCCTTCAAGCTCGGCAGCGCTGACCACCGCAACGCCAGCCTGAGCGCGGCCCGGATCGACCTCACTGCCGAGTCGTTCGACAACCGCGGCGGCAAGATCGTCGCCAGTGGCGAGCACGGCAACCGGCTCCACGTGGCCGGCTCGCTCGACAACAGCCAAGGCACGATTGCAACCAATGGCGACCTGAGCATCCGCGCCAGCACGTTCGGCAACGCGGACGGTACCGTGCAACACGCCGGCAACGGTCGCCTGGATATCGCTGCCGGCACACTCAACGGTGCCGGCGGAACGCTCGCCAGCAATGGCGCCCTCACCCTTACCGGCGAGACCACTGACCTGTTCGGCGGCACCATCCTGGCCCGCAAGATCGAAATTGACACCGGCAAGCTGACCAGCGCCGCGGGCAGCCTGAGCGCCAGCGGCACCGACGCACTCGACGTGAAGGTGCGCGGGGCGCTGGACAATCATGGCGGCACCATCGCCGGTAACGGCGCCCTCGACCTGAATGCGAAATCCCTGGGCAACCGCGACGGCAATATCCAGGCAGCCGGCGCTGCCGATACCCGCCTTGCCGTGGCCGAAACGCTGGATAACACGGGCGGCACCCTGGCAGCGGCGGGGGACACCGCCATCCAGGCTGGAACGCTGCACAACCAGGGGGGCACGCTGCAAGCGGCCGGAGAAGCCGGACTGGACGTCCGGGTCGACGGCCGGCTCGACAACCGCGACGGCGGCGTCATTGTCAGCGGCGGCGCGGGCCAGGTCACGGCAGGTTCCCTCGACAATCGCGGTGGTACCCTCAACGCCCGTGGCACCCTGACCGTCAGTGCCAGCGAAGGGCTGGACAACCGCGCCGGCAAGCTCGTCAGCCATGGCGACCTGGGCCTGACCACCGGCAGCCTGGACAACCGCGATGGCGGCCTCGTCGCCTCCACCAAAGGCGGGGTGACCGTGGACTCCCGTGGCCGTACCGATAACGCCGGTGGCACGCTTCAGGCCGCCGGTGGCCTGGCGCTGGACAGCACCGGGCTCGGCAACGCTGCCGGCACCGTCCTTGGCGCCAATTTGCGCATCGACACCCGCCAGGCGGCGCTGGACAACGCCCACGGCACCCTCGCCAGCACGGCGGGCAGGCTCGACATCCGCAGCGGCGCATTCGACAACACCGCAGGCCTGCTGCAATCGGCCGGCGCCCTCGGCTTGAGCGGCGGCGACCTGGACAATCGTGCCGGCGTGCTCCACAGCCAGGGAGATCTGGCCGCACAAGTCGGTACCCTCGACAACCGCAACGGTGGCCAGTTCAGCGGCAACGCTGGCGTGTGCCTGGACGGCAGCGCGCTGCAGAACCAGGGCGGCAAGGTCCAGGCCAGCAAAAAACTGACCGTGACGCTGACCGGTACCGCCGACAACCACAACGGCCTGATGGCGGCCGGCGACGATCTGGGCGTGAACGCCGACACCATCCTCAATCGCGACACCCAAAGCGCCGATCCCCAAGCGCCGCTGGGTTTGCAGGGCGGCACCGTGGCCCTGGCCGGCAACCGCATCGACAACACCGCCGGCACCATCGCCGCCGACCGTCACATCGGCATTACCGGCGCCGGCGTGGGTAACACCCTGGACAACACCGGCGGCAGCGTCTCTTCGGCGGGCAGCATCGCCGTGACCGCCAACCGCATCGTCAACAGTGCCGGCACGCTGCTGTCCGGCACCCGCCAGTCCATCGAGGCCGGGGGGATGGCCGGCGATGGCAGGGTGCTTTCCAAGGGCGACCTGACCGTTGCCTTGCAGCAGGCCTTCGACAATAGCGGCGAAATCACCGCCAACGGTCGCGCGCTCATCAGTACCGCTGGCCGCCTGACCAACCGCAGCACCTTGCAGGCCGGCGACCTGGAAGTCCGCGGCAGCCATGTGGACAACACCGCCAGCGGCCAGATCAGCGGCGGGCGCACCCTGGTGGCGGCCGGCGGCACACTGGGCAACCGCGGCCTGATCGACGGCGGCCGGACCCGCATCGAAGCCGGCACCCTCGATAACGTCGGCACCGGGCGCATCTACGGCGACCATGTCGGCATCCAGGCGGGGAGCGTGCTAAACCGCGAGGAGCACGCCAACGGCCAGACCAAGGCCGCCGCCATCGCCGCGCGCCAGCGCCTCGACATCGGCGCCGGCGTTGTCAACAACCGCGAACAGGCGCTGATCTTCAGCGCCGGTGGTGGCAGCGACGCCATGAATATCGGCGGGGCGCTCGATGCCGAAGGGCATGCCACCGGCCGCGCTGGCCTGCTGCTCAACGACAGCGCCACCATCGAATCCCTCGGCGGCCTCACCATCGACGCCAGCCGCCTGCGCAACGGCAACCTGCACTTCGGCGCCGAGGTGGTGCAGGTTGGCGGGCCGACCAAGGGCATGTACCTGCAGCCCAACGGTGACCCGAACAAACACGATATTGGCGATTTCGCCTGGGAGCGTTGGAGCAAAGCGGGCCTCTACCGCAACAAGCAGACCGGCGCCGAAGTGAAGGCCTGGACCCAGTACGACATCACCCGCACCGAGTACGAAACCCAGGTCACCCAAAGCGCGCCGGCGCTGATGCGCTCCGGCGGCAACATGACGCTGCGCGGCGACGAACTGACCAATGATAGAAGCCACATCTTCGCCGGCGGCGCCTTGCAGGGCGACTTGCACAACCTGAAGAACGAACAGGTGTTCGGCGAGCACATCCAGCGCGAGCAAGGCACCAGCCAGTACACCTACAGCCGCTGGCGCGGCGGCTTCAAGTGGTATCACGAGCGCAAGTGGGACGGCAGGATCGCCTACACCCCCGCCGACACGATCCAGACCATCCCCCTGAACGTGTCCAAGGCCCAGCAACACACCGCCAGCAACGGCAGTGGCTACAGCGTCGGCGGGCGCAACACCGGCGGCGTGGGTGGCACCATCGCCGGTGGCAGCGGTACCTCCGGCGGCGCCAGCTCGCGCGAGATCATCGAAGTGGCGGCCGCGGTGGGAAGCGTCAGCGGCCCTGGCACCCTCCAGGGACAAGACGCGGCATCCGCGGACGGCCCGGGCGCCAGCACGAGCAGCAGCGTCGGTGCCGCCAGTGGCAACGACCCCGCCGTGATCCGTACCGTGGGCGTCGACACCCAGGTCCCCACCAACAGCCTGTTCCGCGTCCAGCCGGACAGCGGCAGCTACCTGATCGAAACCGACCCGCGCTTTGCCAACTACCGCAACTGGCTCAGCTCCGACTACCTGCTGTCGCAGTTGGGCTACGACCCGGCCGCCATGCACAAGCGCCTGGGCGACGGCTTCTACGAACAGGGCCTGGTGCGCGACCAGATCGGCCAGCTCACCGGCCGGCGCTTCCTCCAGGGCTACGGCAGCGACGAAGCGCAGTACCGCGCGCTGCTGGAAGCCGGCGGCACCTATGCCAAGGCCTGGAGCCTGCGCCCCGGCGTGGCGCTGAGCGCCGAGCAGATGGCCCAGCTCACCAGCGACATGGTCTGGCTGGTGGAGCAAGATGTCACCCTGGCCGACGGCACGCGCAGCCGTGCCCTGGTGCCGCAGGTCTACGTGCGCGTCAAGCCCGGCGACCTCAACGGCAATGGCACGCTGATCGCCGCCGACAGCATTGACCTCGAGTTGAAGGGCGACCTGGTCAACTCCGGCACCATCGCCGGGCGCACCGCCGTCAAGCTCACCGGCGAGAACCTGCGCAACCTCGGTGGCCGCATCACAGGCGACGCGGTGGCCCTGAAGGCCCGCAACGATCTGGACAATATCGGCGGTACGCTGGATGCGGGCAAGGCGCTGTCCGCGACAGCCGGACGCGACCTCAATGTGGTCACCACCATCCACAGCGACGCCAAGCGGGCGGGCCTGAGCGACTTCAGCCGCACCCACATCGACCGCGCCGCCGGCCTGTACGTCAGCAACCCCGGCGGCACCCTGGTGGCCATGGCCGGGCGCGACGCCAACCTGATGGCCGCGCAAATCATCAATGCCGGCAAGGACGGCAAGACCGCCATCGTCGCCGGGCGCGACCTCAACCTCGGCACCGTCCAGGTCGCCGAGCAGGAAAACAACGTCCGCAACACCAGCAACTACCTCAAACAGGGCCATGGGCAGGATGTTGGCACCACCGTGCGAACCGAAGGCGACGTTCGCCTGCAGGCCGTCGGCGATCTCAACGCCCGCGCCGCCAACGTCACCAGCGACAAAGGCGCTTTGGTGGCCGTGGCACAAGGCGACGTCAACATCGTCGCCGGCGAGGCCGGAAGCACCTGGAGCGAAGGCCGCAAGCACAAGAGCAGCGGCCTGTTCGGCTCCACCACCAAAACCAGCCGTAACAGCGTGGAGGAAACCAACGCCGTAGCCAGCACCTTCAGCGGCAACACCGTGGCGGTGCAGGGGCAGAACGTCACGGTCACTGGCAGCAATGTGGTGTCCGATGCGCGCACCGTCATCGTGGCGAAGAACGACCTCAGGGTAGAAGCCGCAACCAACACCCGCAGCGAAAGCCACTTCAAGCGCACCGACAAGACCGGCTTCCTCTACAACGGCGGGGTCGCAATCACCCTCGGCAGTCAGATGCAGAGCGTAGGCAAGAAGGATATGAGCACCAGCGCCGCGGCCTCCACCGTGGGCGCCACCGGCGGTAGCGTTACCCTGGTCGCGGGCAACCACTACCAGCAGACCGGCAGCCACGTACTGGCGCCCAAAGGGGATATCGATATCCACGCCAGGAAGGTGGATATCGTCGAGACTCGCGAAAGCGGGCGCAGCACGGAGGAGAGTAAATTCCGCCAGTCCGGCCTGACCGTGGCGGTGACCGCACCGGTGATCTCGGCCTTGCAGGCTGCCGAGCAGATGAAGAGTGCGGCTGGCAAGACTGAGGATCCACGGATGAAGGCACTGGCCGCCGCAACCACCGTGCTGACGGCCAAGAATACGCTCGACACCATCAAGGCCGACCCCAAGGCGGCCGGTGGCCTCAATATCTCAATCACCGTGGGCGGCAGCAAGAGCGACAGCAAGTTCACCAGCACCCGCGACACCGCCGTCGGCTCCACCGTGGCTGCCGGCGGCGACGTGCGTATCAGTGCCACTGGCGCCGGCCAGGATTCCGACCTCACTGTCCAGGGCAGCCGCATCCGCGCCGGTGGCAACGCTCACCTCAAGGCCGACGGCGACCTCACCCTGCTGGCCGCTCAAAACACCAACGAAACCGACCGCAAGAGCAGCAGCGCCAGTGGTGGCGTCGGCGTGGCCATCTCGGTTGGTTCCAATGGCGTCGGCTTCGGTGTCACAGCCAATGCCAGCGGCTCCAAAGGCAAGGGCGAAGGCAAGGACGTCACCTGGAGCAACGCCCATGTCAACGCGGGCGAACGCCTGACCCTGGAATCGGGCGGCGACACCACCCTGCGCGGCGCGGTGGCCAGTGGTAAACAGGTGGTGGCCGATGTCGGCGGCAACCTCAATATCGAGAGCCTGCAAGACACCAGTACCTTTAAAAGCAAGGATCAAAGCCTTGGTGGGAGCGTCACCGTAGGTGTTGGTTTTGCCGCCAGCGCCAGCTATTCCAACAGCAAGGTCGACGGCGATTTCGCCAGCGTCCGGGGGCAAAGCGGCATCCAGGCCGGCGACGGCGGTTTCGATGTCAAGGTCAAGGGCAACACCGACCTCAAGGGGGCCGCCATCGCCAGTACAGACCAGGCCGTGAAGGATGGTCTCAACCGCGTGAGCACCGGCACCTTGACCGTTAGCGATATCGAAAATCGCAGCAAGCACAAGGCCACTGGTGTGAGCCTATCGGGTGGCTTCAGCGTGAGCGGCGATGACAAGAAGGCGGATGGAAAAGAGACCGACAAGCAATCGGAAAGCTCCAAAGCCACTAATGTCGCAGGCAAGGGCAGCGACTGGTCGCTGCAGAACTTCGGCAACAGCGTCGGTGCCGGGGCCCCCGGGTACAGCAGGATCAGTGGCAGCGACAGCAGCGTCACTCGTAGTGGTATCAGTGGTGGTGCTATCGAGGCTCGAAACGAGACTGAGCATAAGGCAATGACAGGCAAGACCGTCGAAGAAACGGTTGCCAGTATTAATCGAGACATCCTCATTGGCGATAGCGCGAATGGTCTTGTCAAGGACTGGGATGCCGGCAAGCTGGTCGCGCAAGTGCAGGCCCAGGCGGAGATCGCGGCAGCATTTTCGCAGCAAGCATACACGGCAGTGGATAGCTACGTGAAAACCGAACGTGCCGAACTGCAAGCACGCTTGAAGCAAGTGAAGACTACGGAGGAGAAGGCGGTTGTCGAAGCTGAACTGAAGGATCTTAAGTTGCAAGAGCGCGTGATGAACGTACTAATTGGCGCTGTCACTGGCTCTGGCACATCGGCGGTTACCAAGGAAACTCTGTCAGCTGCCGCCAGTAAAATGCGTGAATTGATGATTGAAGATTCTGCGAAGTTTGCGGGAGTAACAGATGGTCAAACTACTATCAATAATATATCTGGCGAAAGTGTGGGGTCCAATGGGGACGGTGTAAAACTTGGTGGCACACGAATTGATTTGGAAAAGCTATGCGGAAAAACTAATGAGCGGTGTCTAAAGAAAACCGATGGAAGTCTGGATCTTGATGACAAAAAACAGGTTCAGTTTGATAACGGGGCTGTCGGGATGAGTTTGGCTGAATTTTTGGGGACAGAGAAAGGTAAAGAAATGGGCGGCCTTACCGGTGGGATACAGGGTGTAAGAGGCACTTTATTCGGTGTGCCTTACGGGACTGGTAGTTGGCAAGATAGATTGATCGAATCCTTTGCCGGCACTCATGACATGATTGGTGGAAAGTTGGGGGGGCTCTACGACGAGGAAGGCAATGCGAAGCGAGAGCGCTCACTTGCGGTAAAAGTCGGGCATGAGGCATGGAGTATCGCGGCAATTCCTATTTCCGGGCCTTTCGCAATGGCCGAGGCATTGCCCCCCGAAGTCTGGCAGGCTATTTCTCTTCTTCTAAAGTCGGGAATTTAAGAGCTGCCAGATTAACTTTACCTCCTTAAATAAAATATTTTTATCCATTTTGTATGTTTTGATGGTTTTTGATGAAGATTAAATTTTTTATAGTTGTTTTTCTCCCTCTCTTATTATTTGGGTGTGGGATAGGAGGGTTTTGGATGAATGGAAATCCATCTGCGGGAATGAATATCACGCCTCTCAGTGATTATTGGGAAAAAAAGGTTGGAGGTGTGGAAGACAGAAATCTGGACTGGGTGGAATGTGGGGGGATGCGGGATGGAGGATACAGTAGCCCAAAGTCTGGAGTTGACGCTCAAGAGATGCGAGATGCAGCTGGTGCGAAATATATGGAGATACAGCAATGTATGCTTAAAAAAGGCTATCGCTATACCGGTTCTTGTGAAGGCTCGATACGGCACACATATCCAGCCTGCAAGGTTCAATAGCGCCGAGCTTGAGAATAATACCCAGCGCGGACTAACGGCGGGGGGAAACTGTTCTGCAACATATGGAACTCGGTCGTTCTGGTGCCCACACACCGTTTGCGTTGTCTGAGGCCCTGCCGCCACAAGTCTGGAAGGCAATTTCCATTTTCTTGAAGGCGTCAAGATGAAGTGCGGCGATCTCAATGCCCGCGCCGCCACCGTCACCAGCGAGCAAGGCGCGCTGATGGCCGTGGCCCAGGGCGATGTCAATATTGTTGCCGGTGAAGCCGGCAGCAACTGGAGCGAAGGGCGCAAGCACATATCCCGCGGCCTGCTCGGCTCCAGCACCAGGACCAGCCGCGACAGCCTGGAAGAAACCAACGCGGTGGCCATCACCTTCAGCGGCAATAGCGTGGCGGTGCAGGGGCAAAACGTCACGGTCACTGGCAGCAATGTGGTGTCCGATGCGCGCACCGTCATCGTGGCGAAGAACGACCTCAGGGTAGAAGCCGCAACCAACACCCGCAGCGAAAGCCACTTCAAGCGCACCGACAAGACCGGCTTCCCTTCCTCTACAACGGCGGGGTCGCGTGGATGGCAGCCACGGCATTCCGCCATGCCAAGGCCTTCCCGCGGAAAGCTCCTTGGTTGCCATACCGTGGGGTGATCTGTCTTCACGCCAACGGATGATTCTCAAATACGAATTGTACTCATTTGCATTTCTGCAGCCAACCTTCGGCACAACCTGTAGCACGCGGGCATCCCCGCAGCCTCTCGTTGTCGAAGACTGACGGTTTCGACGGTACTCCCTGCGGCATGTCCATATTTCCGCCGAATCTTATGCGGAAAACGTGCAAGGATCGGCGAAACCATTCGTTCCTTTCACATAGCCCCCTCGGTAGTCTTCTTCCCTGACACCAGCCTTCCCACACAAGGAGGGCCTTGAAACGAGGCGCGCAGCCGCCAATTCACGACGACAAGACGGGAGCAAGACAGATGATTCGCAAGCTGGCCATCGGATTGGCGGCACTGGCCGTGATCGGTTCCACCCAGACCGCCTGGGCCAACACCAACCTGTTGAATGTTTCGTACGACCCGACGCGGGAGTTGTACGTGGATGTGAATGCCGCCTTCGCCAAGGCCTGGAAGGCCAAGGGTGGCGACGCGCTGACCATCCGCCAGTCGCACGGCGGCTCGGGCAAGCAGGCGCGTTCGGTGATCGACGGGCTGGACGCGGATGTGGTCACGCTGGCGCTGGGCTATGACATCGACGCCATTGCCGAGAAGGGTCTGCTCAAGGCGGACTGGCAGAAGCGCCTGCCGCACAATGCCTCGCCCTATACCTCGACCATCGTGTTCCTGGTGCGCAAGGGCAACCCCAAGGGCATCAAGGACTGGAACGACCTGGTCAAGCCGGGTGTGCAGGTGATCACGCCGAACCCGAAGACCTCGGGTGGCGCGCGCTGGAACTACCTGGCTGCCTGGGGCTACGCGCTGCGCCAGCCGGGCGGCAACGAGCAGAAGGCCAGGGAGTTTGTTGGCCAGTTGCTGAAGAACGTGCCGGTGCTGGACTCCGGCGCCCGCGGCGCCACCACGACCTTTGTCGAGCGCGGCCTGGGCGACGTGCTGATTGCCTGGGAGAACGAGGCGATCCTGGCAATCAAGGAACTGGGTCCGGACAAGTTCGACATCGTCGCGCCGTCGATCTCGATCCTGGYCGAGCCGCCGGTGGCGGTGGTCGACAAGGTGGTGGACAAGAAGGGCACGCGCAAGGTGGCCGAGGCCTACCTGCAGTTCCTGTACACCGACGAGGGCCAGGAAATCGCGGCGAAGAATTACTACCGACCGATTTCGGAAAAGATTGCGGCCAAGTACGCGGCCAATTTCCCGAAGGTCAAGCTGTTCACCATCGACGAGGCCTTCGGCGGCTGGCAGAAGGCGCAGAAAGCGCACTTCGCCGATGGTGGTTCGTTCGACCAGGTCTACCAGCCCGGCAAGAAGTAATCAGCGGCATGGGCGGGCGCGAACTGCGTCCGCCGCGCCATTCAGTTGAGAAGGAAGCCCGATGTCCATCCTGACCCTGTCCGGCAGTCCGTCCGCCCCGTCGCGTTCCGGGCACCTGCTGGCGCATCTGCGCAGCGGGCTCGAAGTCGCCGGCGAACGCACCAGTCACCTGGCGCTGCGCGAGCTTCCGCCCGCGGCGCTGCTGGCGGCCAGGGTGGACGATCCCGATATCGCTGCCACCATCAGCGCGGTGGGCGAGGCCCAGGTGGTGACCCTTGCCACCCCGGTCTACAAGGCTGCCTATGGCGGCCTGCTCAAGACGCCCCTGGACCTGCTGCCGCCGGACGTACTGCCTGGCACCTTCGGTCGTGCCGCGCAGCGCCCTGTGCCGGCCGAGCGATGTTCCGCCTGAGTTGATGCGGGGGCGCGAGCGCCGCCCGGGGAGAACCAGCCTTATCCGTGATTGCTGCGCCGTCTGCCTTGCAGGCCGGCGGGGGAGCGTGCACCCGCACGCTGCCGGCGTGATCGCGTTTGCATCTTGCACAGGGACATCGATATGAACTCGGCAGTTTTCAAGCATCCCGACGAACGCGATATTCAGGGAACGCCAGCCGGCAACGGCGCGCGACGCCAGCGCGTTGCGGGCACCGGCAACCTGAAGCGCCGCCTGGTCCTGGCAGCGCTGGTTGCAGCCACGGGTCTGGCCTATGCGCTGCTGCCCGGCCGCGCGCAGGCGGAGGAGCCGGTCGATGCGGCGGATGCCGCCTGGCAGGCACAGCGTTGAACGCGGCTGGCAAGCAGGGCCACGCCGTGCGCCGCGCTCGACTGCGCCACGTGCTGATCGCGGCCTTGCTCACTGGCGGATTGGGCGCCGCCTTGCTCGCGCTCGGCCTGGGCACGGCGAAGTGGGGCAGGGCGGCGGCCATGCACGCCGCGACGGCTGGCACCGTGCCTGCGCGGAACCCCGCGATGCCGTCATACCGAATGGACGAAATCAACAAGACAAGCTGAAGAGGCAAAGGCATGCAAGTTTTCTGGTTTATCCCAACGCACGGCGACAGCCGCTACCTCGGCACCTCGGAAGGGGCGCGAGAGGTCAATCTCGATTACCTGAAGCAGATCGCCACCGCCGCCGATACGCTGGGCTACGAAGGTGTGCTGATTCCCACCGGGCGCTCCTGCGAGGACCCCTGGGTGGTGGCCTCCACGCTGGCCGCGGTCACCCGCCGCCTGCGCTTCCTGGTGGCTGTGCGCCCCGGCCTGATGGCGCCCACGCTGGCCGCGCGCATGGCGGCGACCTTCGACCGTCTCTCGGGTGGCCGCTTGCTGGTGAACCTGGTGACCGGTGGCGACGCGTCGGAACTGGAGGGCGACGGCCTGTTCCTGAACCACGCCGAACGCTACGAAGCCTCGGCCGAGTTCATCCGCATCTGGCGCGAGGTGCTGGCCGCCAGCCATGAAAGCGCCGAACTCGACTACGAAGGCAGGCACCTCAGGGTCAAGGGCGCCAAAGTCCTGTTCCCGCCGCTGCAACGGCCGCATCCACCGGTGTATTTCGGCGGCTCCTCGGATGCCGCGCATGAGCTGGCCGGCGAGCAGGTGGACACCTACCTGACGTGGGGTGAACCGCCCGCCGAGGTGGCGAAGAAAATCGCCGACGTGCGCCAGCGCGCCGCGCGCCATGGGCGCTCGGTCAGGTTCGGCATCCGCCTGCACGTGATCGTGCGCGAGACCGACGACGAAGCCTGGGCCGCCGCCGGCAAGCTGATCAGCAAGCTCGACGACGATACCGTGGCGCGCGCGCAGGCCGTGTTCGCCAGGATGGATTCCGAAGGCCAGCGCCGCATGGCCGCGCTGCATGCCGGCGGTGGCGAGCGCAGCCGCGCGGAGCTGGAGATCAGCCCGAACCTGTGGGCCGGCGTGGGCCTGGTGCGAAGCGGCGCGGGCACCGCGCTGGTGGGAGATCCGCACACCGTGGCGGCGCGCATGCAGGAGTATGCGGAGTTGGGCATCGATACGTTCGTGCTGTCCGGCTACCCGCACCTGGAGGAAGCCTACCGCTTCGCCGAACTGGTGTTCCCGCTGCTGCCGCGTTCCGTGCGCGACAAGCTGCCGGGCAAGGTGTTGTCGGGGCCCTTCGGGGAAGTCATGGCGACCGGCATCGTGCCGCGCGCGGCGCAGCGCTGAAGGAGGCCGACATGTCCGCTCCCCTCACGCTCCCGCCGCGCCGCGCCGACTGGCTGAACAAGGTGCTTGGCCCGGCCGCGCCCTGGGCTGTGCCAGTGCTGCTGATCGTGGTGTGGCAGCTGGCTTCACAGTACGGCTGGCTGTCCAATCGCATCCTGCCCGCGCCCTTCGATGTGGTGAAGGCTGCCTGGGGCCTGGCCATCACGGGCGAGCTGTGGCGCCATGTGTGGGTCAGCAGCTGGCGCGCCGTGCTTGGTTTCACCATCGGTGGCGGCTTCGGGCTGTTGCTGGGGCTGCTCACCGGCACGTTCCGGCCGGCCGCGACGCTGCTCGACAGCACCTTGCAGATGGTGCGCAACATTCCCACGCTGGCCCTGATTCCACTGGTGATCCTGTGGTTCGGCATCGACGAGACAGCCAAGCTGTTCCTGGTCGCGCTGGGCGTGTTCTTCCCGATCTACCTGAACACCTACCACGGCATCCGTTCGGTCGACCCGGGCCTGATCGAGATGGCGAAGAGCTACGGCCTGTCGGGCTGGCGCCTTTACCGCGAGGTGATCCTGCCGGGGGCCTTGCCCAACATCCTGGTCGGCGTGCGTTTCTCGCTCGGCCTGATGTGGGTGATCCTGATCGTCGCCGAGACCATATCGGCCCAGTCGGGCATCGGCTACATGACCATGAATGCGCGCGAGTTCCTGCAGACCGATGTGGTGCTGGTGGGCATCCTGCTCTACGCGCTGCTGGGCAAGCTGGCTGACTTGCTGTCGCGCGGGCTGGAACGTTTCTGGCTGCGCTGGCACCCCGGCTACCAGGCGCACTGAGCCCGCGGCCCAAGGAGAACACGAAATGCAAAGCAACCCGATCGAACAGGCTGCGCTGGCGGACGTGCCAGCGAGCAAAGCCGGCAACGGACTGTCGCTGCGCGTGCAGCAGGTAGTGAAGCGCTACGGCGGGCGCGAGGTGCTGCACGGCATCGACCTGCAGGCCGCCCCCGGCGAGTTCCTCGCCATCGTGGGCCGCAGCGGCTGCGGCAAGAGCACCTTGCTGCGGCTGGTGGCGGGCCTGGAAGACAGCGACGGCGGCGCCGTGACGCTTGACGATGGCCCGGGCCGCAAGCAGCGCGAGGCGGTCCGTGTGATGTTCCAGGACGCACGCTTGCTGCCGTGGAAGAAGGTGCTGGACAACGTGGCGCTGGGCCTGCCTCGCTCAAGGCTGGCCGATGCCGCCAGGGTGCTGGGCCAGGTCGGCCTGGCCGAGCGCGCGGGCGAATGGCCGGCGCGCCTGTCGGGCGGGCAGCGCCAGCGCGTCGCTCTGGCGCGCGCGCTGGTGCATCACCCGCGGCTGTTGTTGCTGGACGAACCGCTGGGCGCGCTCGACGCGCTGACGCGCATCGAGATGCAGGGGCTGATCGAGTCGCTGTGGCAACGCCTGGGCTTTACGGCGCTGCTGGTTACGCACGATGTTTCCGAGGCGGTAGCGCTGGCCGACCGCGTGGTGCTGATCGAAGACGGGCGCATTGCGCTGGACCAGCGCGTGGCGTTGCCACGACCGCGCCAGCGAGGCTCGGCCGCTTTCGCGCAACTGGAGGATGCGGTGCTGCGGCGGGTCATGCAACGCGACGAGGCAGTGGCGGCCGACGCCGTCGGGTATGGCCAGGCACTGGCGCCCGCGGTGGACTGGTCGGTTGCGCGCACGGCCGATTCGGTGCGCTGGGCGATCTAGCCAGTGGCCGGATCAGCGAGTGCAGGCAGGCGGATCACGCAGAAGGCAAGACTGCAAACCAGGTTGCAAACAAGTTTGAGGCAACAGTCATGCCGGCGCAATTGCATGAACCCGGTGCAACCCGCGGCGTAGCCGCGGCAAGTTTGAGCGTGCAACGTCACTCATCGCGGTTCACCACGCAAGGCGCTGAATCAAAGTTTTACGCAATCTTCATTTTCACTCACGCAAAGGAACTTCTATCATGAGCATTCAGGCGATCAACGTACGCAACCAGTTCCGCGGCAAGGTAGCCGCCATCATCGAAGGCCCGGTGGTCTCGGAGGTCGACGTCGAGACGCCGGCCGGCATCGTCACCTCGGTCATCACCACCCGCTCGGTCAAGGATCTCGGTCTCACCATCGGCAGCGAAGTCGTTGCCCTGGTGAAGGCTACCGAGGTGTCCCTGGCCAAGCTTTGAAGCCTCGCCCGAGGCGCAAGCGCAACGCAAAGGAAATGGCAATGGCAAGCGCGAACGAAACAGGCGCGGGACTGGCGGCACTCACCCATTACCTGGAAGGGCTGCCTCGCCGGCCCGAGAGCGATCGTCAGCTTTGGCGAGACGAGCGTGGGCAGGTGCAGGGCCAGTTCTACAACTGTTCGCTGACCAGTGCCTTCGAGCCGCTCATTACCTTGTCCAGCCACGACGTGGTGGCGCACGAGGGCACGCTGCGCACCTATGCCGGCGACGGTGTCGGCCTGGCGGCGTGGAAGCTGTTCGCGATGGCGGCGGACGATGCCTCGCTGGTGTCGCTGGACCGCCTCTCGCGGCTGGTGCACGCCATCAATTATTTCGCCGCCGATGGCGAGCGCAAGCTGGTGCTCAATGTGCATAACCGGCTGCTGGCGGCGGTGGCCGACGATCATGGCTCGGCCTTCCGGCGCGCGCTGCAATCGCTGGGACTGCCGCTCGAACGGTTCGTGATCCAGGTACCGGCCAGCGCCAACGACGATCTGCCGCTGCTGCTGCATGTGGTGGGCAACTATCGCCGCAACGGCTTTGCCGTCAGCCTGCAGGCATCTGACCCCGCCGAGGCGGGTGCGCTGATGGCGCATGCCTTGCCCGAATGGCTCAAGCTGGACATGCGCCGCAACTGGACCGACCGGCAGCTTGCCGGGTTGCAGGCCAGCGCGGACAGCGCCGGCGTGACCCTGATCGGGCGCCGGCTGGAGAATGCCGAGAACGCCGAGCGGCTGCAGGCGGCCGGCATCGTGCTGGGGCAGGGCAGTTTCACCGGCGCGGCCGTGAGCGCGCGCGACCTGCGCGTGCCGCAAGCGGGGCCTGGCGGCGGTGACGCGGGCAATGAGGAATTCGAGGGCGGGGCGGCCCGGAACGGATCCGGCCGCGTCCCGATGGCGTTCAGCAAGGAGCCGATATGACGCAGACGAAGAGGCCTGCCGCGCCGCACCAGCGCGGCGGGCAGGCGGGCGCCGGCGGGCGCGCCGCCGACGTGCGGCTGAAGGTGCCCAAGGGATTGCAGATCCTGACGGTGCCGGGCTTGCACGGCAGCGGGCCGGGCCACTGGCAGAGCCGCTGGGAACAGCGCTTTCCGGACTGGCAGCGCGTGGAGCAGCACGACTGGTCGCGCCCCAGCCTGCCGCTGTGGGCCGAGCGCGTCTCGGAAAGCGTGATGCGGGCGCAGCGCGTGGCATCGCGCGGGGCCATCCTGGTGGCGCACAGCTTCGGCTGCCTGGCCACCTTGCGCCAGGCGGCGCTGGACGCCGAGGGCATTGCGGGCGCCCTCCTGGTGGCGCCGGCCGACCCCGACAAGTTCGGCGTGGCGGCATTGCTGCCGGCCCGCCGGCTGCCGTTTCCCACCATCCTCATCGCCAGCCGCAACGATCCCTGGATGCAGCAGCGCACTGCCTTCAGCTGGGGCACGCTTTGGGGGAGCGAACTGCACGACGCGGGCCTGGCAGGCCACATCAATGCCGATTCCGGGCTGGACCAGTGGCCCGAAGGGCTGGGCTTGCTTGCCACATTGATACAGCGCATTGAAGCAGACGGCAGCGCCGGACCGTCTGACGACCGCTCGGAGCCTTGGGAAACGGGTGTCGAGGTGTCGTCGACGTTCCCTTATATCTAAAACGCCTAAGAACATACGTAAAGATTCGTTCTGTTTATAAGGCGGGATCTGCAGAATTTGTCTCGTAGGCCGGTGCGTTATGCGCCGGCGTCATAAAGAAGCCCCCCCGTTTTCCCGGATTCCTGGCCCGAGCCTTCGCCTGAATCCTTCTCCGGGTGGTGAATGCGACACTGACGGCACAGACGAGACAACATGCCACCCTCGATTTCCCTGGCGGACACTCCGCCCCCGGCGAGGCCGGATGCCCCGCAGGCGCGCAAGCGCGCGCCCGCCAGGCCAAGCAAGCAGCGCTTTACCGTGCTGCCGGGCTTTGGCCTCTCGCTGGGGTTCACGCTGTTCTACCTGACGCTGATCGTTCTGATCCCGCTGTCGGCCACCTTCCTCAAGACCTTTACGATGAGCTGGGAGGCCTTCTGGAGCGCAATCAGCGCGCCGCGGGTCGTCGCTTCCCTGCAGCTCAGCTTTGGCGCCTCGCTGATCGCCGCCATCGTGAATACCGTGTTCGGACTGGTGGTGGCCTGGGTGCTGGTGCGCTACCGCTTTCCCGGCAAGCGCCTGGTTGACGCACTGGTGGACCTGCCGTTCGCCTTGCCCACCGCGGTGGCCGGTATCGCGCTGACCGCGCTGTATGCCGGCAATGGCTGGCTCGGCCGCTACCTGGAGCCGCTGGGCGTCAAGGTCGCCTTCACGCCGCTGGGCGTGGTGGTGGCGTTGACATTCATCGGGCTGCCCTTTGTGGTGCGCACGGTGCAGCCGGTGCTGGAGGATGCCKAGCAGGAGCTGGAGGAGGCCGCCGCCAGCCTGGGCGCCACCCGTCTGCAGACGTTTCTCCGCGTGATCCTGCCGACCATCCTGCCGGCGCTGCTGACCGGGTTTGCGCTGTCGTTCGCACGGGCCACAGGCGAGTACGGTTCGGTGGTGTTTATCTCCGGCAACATGCCGATGATCTCCGAGATCGCGCCGCTGATGATTTATTCCAAGCTGGAACAATACGACTACGCGGGCGCCACCGCGGTGGCGGTGGTGATGCTGGTGATCTCCTTTGCCCTGTTGCTGCTGATCAACCTGCTGCAAGCGTGGACGCGCCGCCACCATCAGGCCGTGCGCGCCTCCGTGGCGCCGGGCAAGGAGAACTGAAATGGCCGGCGTTGTTACCCAGGGCCTGGGCGGCCGTTCCGCCCCCGCCGCGCGTTTTCGGGATGCCACGGGCGAAGCGCCGTGGGTGCGTTACACCTTGATTACCGTTGCGGTGCTGTTCCTCGCGCTGTTCCTGTTTATTCCGCTGGCTTCGGTCTTTTACGAAGCGCTGCGCAAGGGCGTGCAGACTTATTTCGATTCGCTGGTCGAGCCCGATGCCGTGGCCGCGATCCAGCTCACGCTGCTGGTGGCGGCCATCGCAGTGCCGCTCAACGTGGTGTTCGGCGTGGCGGCGGCGTGGGCCATCGCCAAGTTCGATTTCCGCGGCAAGAACCTGCTGATCACGCTGATCGACCTGCCGTTCTCGGTGTCGCCGGTGATCTCCGGCCTGGTCTATGTGCTGCTGTTCGGCGCGCAGGGCTGGCTGGGTCCGTGGCTGGAGGCACACGATATCAAGATCATGTTCGCGGTGCCGGGCATCGTGCTGGCCACCATCTTCGTCACCTTTCCCTTTGTCGCACGCGAGCTGATTCCGCTGATGCAGGCGCAGGGCAGCGAGGAAGAAGAGGCCGCCATCGTGCTGGGCGCCTCCGGCTGGCAGACTTTCCGCCGCATCACGCTGCCCAATATCCGCTGGGGCCTGCTGTATGGCGTGATCCTGTGCAATGCGCGGGCCATGGGCGAGTTCGGCGCGGTCTCGGTGGTATCGGGCCATATCCGCGGGCTTACCAACACCATGCCGCTGCACGTGGAGATCCTCTACAACGAGTACAACTTCGCGGCAGCCTTCGCGGTGGCGTCGCTGCTGACGCTGCTGGCCCTGGTCACGCTCGGTATCAAGACGCTGGTGGAATACCGGGCGCGCGGCGAGCACAGGGAAGACGACAATTTTGCGCCCGAGAATCCGGTCGCTGGCAAATTGCAAGGACAGGCATCATGAGCATCCAGGTCAAGAATGTGCAGAAGCGCTTCGGTAATTTCGTCGCGCTGGACGATGTCACGCTCGATTTCGACGAAGGCCAGCTGACGGCGCTGCTGGGGCCCTCTGGCTGCGGCAAGACTACCTTGCTGCGCATCATCGCAGGTCTTGAACGGGCGGACGATGGCCAGATCCTGCTGGAAGGGCGCGATGCCTCGCACCAGCATGTGCGCCAGCGCCAGGTCGGCTTTGTGTTCCAGCACTACGCACTGTTCAAGCATATGACGGTGTTCGAGAACGTGGCCTTCGGCCTGCGCGTGAAGCCGCGCGCCGAACGGCCGAGCGAGGCGCAGATCCGGGAGAAGGTGCGCTCGCTGCTGGAGCTGGTGCAGCTCGACTGGCTGGCCGACCGCTATCCGCCGCAGTTGTCCGGCGGGCAGCGCCAGCGCATCGCGCTGGCCCGCGCGCTGGCCGTGGAACCGCGCGTGCTGCTGCTCGACGAGCCTTTCGGTGCGCTCGACGCCAAGGTGCGCAAGGAACTGCGCCGCTGGCTGCGGCGCCTGCATGACGAACTGCACGTGACCAGCGTATTCGTCACCCACGACCAGGAAGAGGCGCTGGAAGTCGCCGACCAGGTCGTGCTGATGAATCGCGGCCACGTCGAGCAGGCGGGCACGCCGGAGGCGGTCTACAACCATCCGGCCACGCCCTTCGTGTTCGGCTTCCTCGGCAACGTCAACCTGTTCCACGGCCGGCTGGAAGTGGGCGAGCGGGGCGGCTTGCTGCACACCGGCGATTCGATCCTGCCTGTCATCGGCAGCGGCCATGAAACCGCCGGCGATGCCGTGGCCTATGTCCGCCCGCACGATCTCGACCTGGAACGCTACGCGCCCGGCGCCGACGGCATCGCCGTGACGCTGCGCCGCGCGCTGACGCTGGGCCCCGTGGCCCAGCTCGAACTGGAGCGCGAAGACACCCAGGAAGTGATTGAAGTGGCGCTGCCTCTCGAACGCTTCCGCCACCAGGGCTTCCGCGAAGGCGAGCTGCTGGCGGTGCGGCCGCGCCAGTTGCGTGTCTTCGTCCAGCCTCAACCCGCAGCACAGGCAAATACACCAACACAATCACAAGCCAGGGCCAATGCTGCCCCGGCGGGAGCCGCACTATGAATTTCCAGCAACTGCGTTCGATCCGCGAGGCGGTTCGCCGCCAGTTCAACCTGACCGAGGTTGCCAATGCCCTCTACACCTCGCAGCCCGGCGTGTCGCGCCAGATCCGCGAGCTGGAGGAAGAACTCGGGGTCGAGATCTTCGAGCGCTATGGCAAGCGCCTGACCGGCCTGACCGAGCCCGGCCGCGAAATCGTGCGCATCGTCGAGCGGCTGCTGCTCGAGGCGGAGAACCTGCGCCAGGCCGGGGACGAATTCGCCGGCCGGCATACCGGCCGCCTGACGGTGGCCACGACCCACACCCAGGCCCGCTACGCCTTGCCCAAGGTGGTGCAGAGCTTCCGCCGCGCCTATCCGCATGTGACGCTGGCGTTGCAGGAAGCCTCGCCGGCGCACATTGTCGAATTGCTGCTGACCGGCCAGGCCGATATCGGCATCGCCACCGAGGCGGTGGCCAGCGAGGCGGGCCTGACTTCCTTCGAGGCTTATACCTGGCGGCATGTCCTGGTGGTATCGCCGGACCACCCGCTGACGCACCTGCCGGAGCCGACGCTGGAGGATATCGCCGGCTTCCCGATCATTACCTATGACGCCGGCTTCACCGGGCGCCGCAAGATCGACGGCGCCTTTGCGGCCGCCGGCCTGCAGCCGGAGATCGTGCTCACCGCCATGGACGCGGACGTGATCAAGACCTACGCGGAACTGGACCTGGGCGTGGGCATCGTTGCCTCGATGGCCTACGACGAGCGCAAGGACGCCGGCCTGGTGCGGATTGCGGCCGACCACCTGTTCGAGCCGAATACCACCAGCGTGGCGGTGCGGCGCGGGGCCTACCTGCGTGGCTACGCCCATGCCTTTATCAACATGTTCGCGCCGCATCTGTCGCGCGACACCCTCACCAGCGCCCTGTCCGAACCCGCGGGCGTGCAGGTGGTCGAGGCCTGAAGACCTCGGGGACACGGGGCCCCGCGGTGCCGGTGGCGCCGCATCCCCGCGTTTCGCGCCGTCCGCTCTCCATTCGTCGCACGCCACTTCCGTCGCGTACTTTGTCGGCGTAAAGTCGCTACAGTCCGTGGCGGAATACACATGCCGTCACATGGCGATGATGCACCGCACTATCGACGGTGCGCGAGTCCCGCACGAGGAGAGGGCAATGAAACGAGGCCGTAGCGGCAGGGGGCTGATTGTCCCGATCATCCTGATTGCGCTGGGCGCGATCTTTCTGGCGCAGAACAGCGGCATCCTGCCCGCCCATATCGTGCGCGAAGGATGGCCGGTGCTGTTGATCGCCATAGGTGCGATCCTGCTCGTGCGCCGTTTCGCCTGGCGCCGTGTCGACCGGCGCGGGCCGGAGCAATGAGCGCGCGCCCGGAAGGGCTGCTGCGCTGGCAGTGGCGCGGCTACGCCCGCAATCACAATCACCCGCGCAGCTTGCTGCTGCACATCGTCGCCGTGCCGATGTTCATGGCCGGCAATGTGCTGTTCGTCTACGGCGCGCTGGCGCTTTCCGTCCCGGCGGTGGCGCTTGGCGTGCTGTGCATGGCCTTGTCCATGATGCTGCAAGGCCGCGCCCACCGGCTTGAGGCTGTCAGGCCCGAACCGTTCGCCGGCCCGCTCGATATCGCGTTGCGCATCCTGGCCGAGCAGTGGATCACGTTTCCGCGCTTTGTCCTGTCGGGCCAATGGTGGGCCGCGTTGCATGGCCGTGCGGCCGGCGATGACGGTAGCGAAGCCGGCGGCAAGGTGGCCCAGCGTACATGCGGGCCGGGCAAAGGGTGCCAGAGCTTATGAGCGGCTATTACAATAGCGATCAGTCATCCCCGACTTGTCCTGCGGCTGCGGTAGCGCCGGCAGGACCGGCGCCATTTTCCCCGTCGCGCAGGGAGGCCTTGCCCACATGAAATCGCTGGATCGGCTAGATCGCTGCCCCGCCGCCATTCCTTCCCGGATCTCGATCCTCGCACGCGACCTGTTGTTCGTGCTGTGCATCAACACCTTGATCGCCGTCAGCCTCAACTATGGCTTCCGTACCGGTGGCTCGTTGTGGCACAACTTCGTCTATAGCCACCTGATCGGCCTGTCGATCTGGCTGCTGATCGATGTCGCCCGCGTGCTGATCTGGTGGAACGAGCGGCCCAGGCGCTGGCCCTTCCTGTGCCTGACCGCCATTGCCGTGCCGCTTGGCGTGATCATGGGCAGCTGGGCGACGCGCATCCTCCTTAACGAGCCGGCGAAGTCCTTCGAGGAAGCCGCCGACACGCTGCGCATGTGCCTGGTGGTCGGCATGCTCGCTTCGGCCAGCATGATCTATTTCTACTGGTCCCGGGAGAAGCTCGCCCACCTGGAACGGCAGGCCGCGCTCGACGCCCTGCAGCGCGAGGAGGCGGAAAAGCAACTGGTGCGCGCGCAGCTCATGGCCTTGCAGGCACAGATCGAGCCGCACTTCCTGTTCAACTCCCTGGCCAACCTGGATTGCCTGATCGCCACCGACCAGCAGGCCGCCCGGCGGCTGCTGCAGCGGCTGATCGGCTTCCTGCGCATGTCGCTGTCGCATACGCGCGCCGAGCAATGCACGCTGCGCCAGGAGTTCGAGTTGCTGCGCAGCTATCTCGACATCCAGGCCCTGCGTTTCGGCACGCGCCTGAGCTATCAGATCGAACTGCCGCCCGAGCTGGCGGAAGTGGAGATCCCGCCCATGCTGATCCAGCCGCTGGTGGAGAACGCGGTCACCCACGGCATCGAGCCATGCATGCGTGGCGGCAGCATCGTGCTGTCGGCGCGCGCGCAGGGCGAGAACGCGGTACAGGTGGTGATCCAGGATACCGGGGTGGGGTTCGGGCATGCCGTGACCAAGGGCTCCGGCCTGGGCCTGACCCATGTGCGCGAGCGGCTGGCGCGTATTTTCGGGGCGTCGGCCAGCATGCAGATGGAAGAAAACACGCCGCGCGGCGTGATCGTCCGGCTGACCTTGCCCGTCGTGCGGCTGGCGGCGCCAGTGCCCGTGCCGGCGCCAGCGCCGGCGCCGGCCAGCGCCCCTGCCGGACTCGGGATGGCCCCCGTTACCCGTGCCGCGCATGGCGTTTCTCATCCCTGAGGCGGCTGACTGCCACAGCCGCCCCGGTCTCAACCGCCGTTCCGAACGATCCGCTTCATTACTGCCGCTTCCATGTCCCCGACCTTGTTGATCGCTGACGACGAGCCGCTGCTCGCGCGCGCCTTGCATGCCGAATTGTCCAGTCTCTGGCCCGAGGCGCAGATCGTCTCCGTGGTGCACGACGGCGTATCCGCGCTGGAGGCGGCCCGGCAGCACGCGCCCCAGGTTGCGTTTCTCGATATCCGCATGCCGGGCATGAGCGGCATGGACGTGGCGCGCGAGCTGATGGCGTTCGATCCGCCGCCCCTGGTGGTGTTCGTCACGGCGTACGACCAGTTCGCGCTGGAAGCATTCGAGCGCGAGGCGGTCGACTACGTGCTCAAGCCCGTGCAGCCCGACCGGCTGGAGGCCACTGTGCACCGCCTCAAGGCAAGGCTGGCGGCCCATGCGCAGGCGAGCGAGGAGGGCGGCTCCGCGCTCGACACCGATCGCCTGGCGCAGTTGCTGGCCCGCCTCGAGACCCTGGAGCCCGGTGGCGCGCCAGCGCAGCAGGCCCCGGCGGGTTCGCCCCAGCATGGCTACCTGCGGTTCATCAAGGCGCTGGTCGGGCAGGAAATCCGCATCATCCCGGTGGATGAAGTGATCTACCTAGAGGCGACCGACAAGTACGTCAACGTCGTGTCCGCCAGCGGGGAAGCGCTGATCCGCACCAGCCTGCGCGAACTGTCGCAGCAACTCGATCCGGAACGCTTCTGGCAGATCCATCGCGGCACGGTGGTGAATATCGACTGCGTGGCCAGTGCCGTGAACCAGTCGCTCGGCCGGCTCGCGCTCAAGCTGCGCAATCGCGCGGAGACCTTGCCGGTGGCGCGCCAGTACGCCTACCTGTTCAAGCAGATGTAGCGGGCAGGGCACCCCTGCCGAGGGCGGTTTTACTCTATGATGCGATATTCGCAGCGCGCCCCTGGTCCGTGACCGGGCCAGGCAGCAGTGGCCGGCGCGCCAGGTTCAGCACGATACGCCCGATGACTGCCGCCGCTCTCGATCCCATTCGCAATCCGTTGCGCCACGATGCCCAGGTCATTGGCCTGGTCGGGCTGGCCCACGGCGTTTCCCACTTTTTCCACCTGCTGCTGGCGCCCCTGTTCCCATGGATCAAGGCCGAGTTTGGCCTGAGCTATGCCGAACTGGGTTTGCTGATGACGGTGTTCTTCGCCGTCTCGGCCGTGGTGCAGACTGCGTCTGGCTTCGTGGTCGACCGCTTCGGTGCCAAGCCGGTGCTGTTCGGCGGCCTTGGGCTGCTGGGCACGGCGGCCCTGCTGCTGTCGGTCAGCCCCAGCTACGCGATGCTGCTGCTTGGCGCCGGCGTGGCGGGGATCGGCAATGGCGTGTTCCATCCCGCCGATTTCACCTTGCTCAATAAACATGTGTCGCAGCCGCGGCTGGGCCATGCGTTCTCGGTGCACGGCATCTCGGGCAACCTTGGCTGGGCCGCCGCGCCGATCTTCCTGGTGACCATTGCCGAGTTCAGCACCTGGCGCACCGCGCTCGCCTGCGCTTCGGCCGTGGCCTTCGGCGTGCTGGCGGTGCTGCTGGCCTTCCGGCACGTGCTCGACCCGCGCGGCACCGCCGGCGCGGCGCCCAGGCCGGCCGCGGCCAAGGCGGGCGGCAGCATGCTGGCGTTTCTCAAGTTGCCGCAGGTGTGGATCTGCTGGGCCTTCTTCCTGGTCACTACCTTTTCGTTCTCCGGCATCCAGAGTTTCGCGCCGACCGCACTGACCCAGCTCTACGGCATGCCGCTGACGCTGGCCACGGCGTCCTACACCGTCTACATGCTGTGCAGCGCCGGCGGCATGATCGTGGGCGGCTTCGCCGCGGGACGCACCAGCAACCACGACCGCCTGATTGCGATGAGCTTCACGCTGTCGGGCCTTGTCGCCATCGTGGTGGGGCTGGGCGTGCTGCCGGCCGTGATGGTGCCGGTGCTGATGGGCGTGATCGGCTTCGGCGCCGGTACGGCCGGGCCTTCGCGCGATCTGCTGGTGCGCGCCGCCGCGCCGGCCGGGGCCACCGGGCGAGTCTATGGCGTGGTCTACTCCGGGCTGGATATCGGGCTGGCCAGCGGACCGCTGTTCTTCGGCATGCTGATGGATGCGCACTGGCCGAGCTGGGTCTTCTTCATGATCGGCGCTTTCCAGATGCTGGCGATCTTCACCGCCGTCACGGTAGGCAATGGCAACCGCTCGCGCCGTGATGCGGGGGGCAACCGCGCGGCCGCCAGCTGACACGCTGCCGGCCCGGACTGCCCACGCCCTGTGCTGATACCAAATTCCTGATCCACGGTTCCGCACGGAACCATCAACTTGTCCACTGCCCATGGTCAATCCTGCCGCCACGCCGTCCCATGCCGCCCCCGACGGGGCACCGCCGCTCCAGCCGGGCGGCCATATCCTGGTCGATGCGCTGCTGGCGCACGGCGCCGAACTGGCCTTCGGCGTTCCCGGCGAGAGCTATCTGGCGGTGCTCGATGGCTTCCACGCGCGGCGCGACCGCCTGCGCTTCGTGATCTGCCGGCAGGAAGGGGGCGCGGCGGTCATGGCCGAAGCCTACGGCAAGCTGACCGGGCAGCCCGGCCTGGCGTTCTGCACGCGCGGCCCCGGCGCCACCAATGCCAGCATCGGCGTCCATACGGCGTACCAGGATTCCACGCCGATGATTCTCTTCATCGGCCAGGTCGGCAGCGATTTTGCCGATCGCGAGGCCTTCCAGGAGATCGACTACCGCCGCATGTTCGGCCAGATGGCCAAGTGGGTGGCGCAGATCGAGCGGGCCGAGCGGATTCCCGAATACATCGCCCGCGCCTACCAGACCGCTACCTCGGGCAGGCCCGGCCCCGTGGTCCTGGCGCTGCCGGAGGACATGCTGACCCAGCAGGTTGCCGTAACGCAGCTGGCGCACTACCAGCGCGTCATGAGTTGGCCGGGCGAGGGCGATCTGGCCCGCCTTGCCAGTATGCTGGGCAGCGCCGAGCGGCCTTTCGTGATTGCCGGCGGCAGCGGCTGGACGCCCGAGGCCTGCCAGGACCTGCAGCATTTTGCCGGACGCTTCCAGTTGCCGGTGGGCTGCGCCTTTCGCTTCCAGGACCTGTTCGACAGCCGCCACGCCAGCTATGCGGGCGATGTCGGTATCGGCATCAACCCGCAACTGGCCGAACGCATCCGCGCTGCCGACCTGGTGCTTGCCATCGGCCCGAGGCTGGGCGAGATGACCACCGGGGGCTATGCGCTGCTGGCCGCGCCGCGGCCGGCGCAGGCCCTGATCCATGTCCATGCGGGCGCCGAGGAACTGGGCAGCGTCTACCAGGCCGACCTGATGGTGCAGGCCTCGATGCCGGCCATCGCGAAACGGCTGGCCCAGCTCGATGCCCCCGCCACGCCGCGCTGGCAGGCATGGACCGCCGCAGCGCACGCCGGTTACGAAGCCTACCTGGCACCGCCGACCTATACCGGGCAGGGCGTGGACATGGCCGCCATCGTGCGCACGCTGGATACCGTGCTGCCGGCCGATGCCGTTGTGACCAACGGCGCGGGCAACTACGCTAGCTGGCTGCACCGCTATTTCCGCTATCGCCCTTTTGCCGGCGGCGGCCGCGGCCAGCTTGCGCCGACCAGCGGCGCCATGGGCTACGGGGTGCCCGCGGCAGTGGGCGCCAAGATCGCCTTTCCAGGGCGCACGGTGGTGGCGCTGGCCGGGGATGGCTGCTTCCTGATGAATGGCCAGGAACTTGCCACCGCGATGCAGTACGGGGCGGCCGTGATCATCATCGTCGTCAACAATGGCATGTACGGCACCATCCGCATGCACCAGGAGCGTGAGTATCCCGGCCATGTGAGCGGCACCGAACTGCACAACCCGGATTTCGCCGCGCTGGCGCGGGCATATGGCGCGCGTGGCGCCGTCGTGACCCGCAACGAAGCGTTCGAGCCGGCATTGCGCGAGGCGCTGGCCGCACCGGTTGCCAGCCTGATCGAGATCCGCATCGATCCGGAACAGATCACGCCGCGCACCACGCTGCAGGCCATTCGCGACCAGGCGCTGGCCGCGCGGGGCGCGTCCTGAGGCAGGCCGCCATCGCCTCGTCTAACGTGTTCTTTCCACCTTTCTGATTTGGGAGTTCTTCATGAGCTTTGCTACCACCGATCTCTGCGACGCCAATGAGGCACGGCTGGCCGACGGTTCGCTGCGCGTGCTGGCGCCGGTATTCCACCATTTCGGCAAACGCGCCGCGTTTTCCGGCCCGGCTGCCACGCTGAAGCTGTTCGAGGACAATTCGCTGGTGCGCGAAGCGGTCGAGTCGCCCGGCAACGGCCGCGTGCTGGTGGTGGATGGCGGCGGCTCGCTGCGCTGCGCGCTGGTGGGCGGCAACCTTGGCGTGCTGGCCGAGAAAAACGGTTGGGCCGGCATCATCGTCAATGGCTGCGTGCGCGATAGCGCTGAGCTTGCGGTCTGCGATATCGGCGTGCGCGCCCTGGCACTGCATCCGCAGAAAAGCCAGAAGCGCAATGTGGGCGAGCGCGAGGTCACGGTGCAGATGCCCGGCGCCGTGGTGCGGCCCGGCAACTGGATCTATGCCGACGCCGATGGCGTGCTGGTGGCGGACAGCAAGCTGGAGGGCTGAGCATGCCGGTGGTATTTGTCTACGGCACCCTGCGCGCGGGCGAAGTCAACGACCTCAACGCGGCCGCGCGCAAGCACGGCATTGCCGCGCCGCGCCTGCTCGGCTGCGCCACCGTGCCGGGCCGGCTCTATGACTTCGGCACCTATCCCGGCCTGGTGCTGGATGCCGGCGCCCCCGGCGTGGCTGGCGATTTGTACGAGGTGGATGCCGCCCTGGTGCCGGTGCTCGATGAAATCGAAGAGGTTTATCCGGGCCAGGCCACGCTGTTCGTTCGCGAGGAGCAGGTGGTGACGGCTGGCGACCAGGCCGTACGCTGCCTGCTGTACCCGGTGGGGGAGGACGCGGTGGCGGGTTTGCCGCGCATTGCCTCCGGTGACTGGGTGGCCTACCGGCGTGAGCGCGAGGCAAATCCGCCTGCGTAGGACCGCACGGGGGGTGCTGGATGCGTTCCTCCTTGAGCAGCATCGCGGCCGGCACTGCCGGCCGTTTGTTTTTCACAATGCGGAAAGATGTTTTGCGCGGCAAAAAATGTAGATGCGAAGCACAACTGCCGTTTCTCATGATGGAGAACCGTTTGCCGTATCGTGAAATATGTTTCGTAAGTTATTGATTTAAAACAGTAAAAAAACTCAGCAGCGACTGCATTCCGTGCTGTTGCGACGCGGGACGTTTCCCTACACTCTTATATAAGACACATGACCTGAGGCGTGAAAAACAGGGGTGGCGAGGCAGCAGGACCTGGCCTCCAAACCGTCCCCCCAAGCGCACCGGTCGGCAAGCTCGGCACCGTGGTCCGGCAAGCCTGTCGCAAGTTGCTTATGCCATACCCGTCATCATCACTAGGAGAGTGAAATGTCCCGCGAAACCGAAGCAAAGAACCTGCAAACAGAATGGGATACCAACCCCCGCTGGAAGGGCGTCGCGCGTCACTACACCGCCGATGACGTTGTGCGCCTGCGCGGCTCCGTGCAGATCGAGCATACCCTGGCCCGCCGCGGTGCCGAAAAGCTGTGGCACCTGCTTAACACCGAACCGTTCGTCAATACGCTGGGCGCGCTGACGGGCAACCAGGCCATGCAACAGGTCAAGGCTGGCCTCAAGGCCATCTACCTGTCGGGCTGGCAAGTCGCTGGCGACGCCAACCTGGCCGGCGAAATGTATCCCGACCAGTCGCTGTACCCGGCCAACTCGGTGCCGCAAGTGGTCCGCCGCATCAACAACACCTTCCAGCGCGCCGACCAGATCCAGTGGAGCGAAGGCAAGGGCGACACCGACTACTTCGCGCCCATCGTGGCCGATGCCGAAGCCGGTTTCGGCGGCGTGCTGAACGCCTTCGAACTGATGAAGTCCATGATCGACGCGGGCGCAGCCGGCGTTCACTTCGAAGACCAGCTGGCTTCGGTCAAGAAGTGCGGCCACATGGGTGGCAAGGTGCTGGTGCCGACGCGTGAAGCKGTSGCCAAGCTGACCGCCGCSCGCCTGGCTGCCGACGTGTCCGGCGTRCCGACCCTGGTGATCGCCCGTACCGACGCTGAAGCCGCCGACCTGCTGACTTCCGACGTGGACGAGCGCGATCGCCCGTTCTGCACCGGTGAGCGCACGGTGGAAGGCTTCTACCGCACCAAGCCCGGCATCGAGCAATCGATCTCCCGCGCCCTGGCCTACGCGGAAGTGGCCGACCTGGTGTGGTGCGAAACCGGCAAGCCGGACCTGGAATTCGCCAAGAAGTTTGCCGAAGCCGTCCACGCCAAGTTCCCTGGCAAGCTGCTGGCCTACAACTGCTCGCCGTCGTTCAACTGGAAGAAGAACCTGGACGACGCCACCATCGCCAAGTTCCAGAAGGAACTGGGCGCCATGGGCTACAAGTTCCAGTTCATCACGCTGGCTGGCTTCCACTCGCTGAACTACTCGATGTTCAACCTGGCCTACGGCTATGCCCGCAACCAGATGACCGCCTTCGTCGAACTGCAGGAAAACGAGTTCAAGGCGGCCGAGAAGGGCTTCACCGCCGTCAAGCACCAGCGCGAAGTCGGCACCGGCTACTTCGACGCAGTGACCCAGACCATCGAAGGCGGCCAGTCGTCGACTACCGCGCTCAAGGGTTCGACCGAAGACGAACAGTTCTTCGACGACAAGAAAGTGGCCTGATGTTTCGGATCTTCGGATCTGCAGATCAATAGCTGGTCACCTGGAGGGCGTGCGACCATCACGCCCTTCATTTAGGCGCCGCGCCGTGTCTCTCTCAGGGACGGCGCGGTTTTTTGCTTTCTGGCGCCTGGCCGATGCCCGGACCGGCAGGGGAGTCGGGGTCGATGAGTGAGAAATGTCAAAAATTGTGACTGTAGCGATTCAGACATTTGTCGTTCACTTGGAATGATTTCAGCGATATGATTCCACCCGTGTGTCAAAAGAGGCACACAGCAGGGTTGCCGGTTAGTCACCGGCGCATATCCATAAAGATCACTGGCGGCAATCCAGCCGGTGCACATTCCAAGAAGAAAACCAAGCATGAAGCACAAACTCTCCCTGGCGGCCATCGCCGGTCTTTCCGCCATTCTGGTCGGCTGCGCCGGCACCAATGTCGACGGCATGATGGGTGCCGGCACGTCGCTGTTCAAGGCGGCCTCCCTGAGCGACGGCGACGTCAAGACCATGTCCGACAAGTCGTGCGCCGAGCTCGACAGCACCAACAAGATAGCTGCGCCCAGCAGCAACTACGCCAAGCGCCTGACCAAGATCATGGCCGGCCTGCAGTCGCCCGGCGTGCCGAACGTCAATGCCAAGGTCTACCTGACCAAGGACGTCAACGCCTGGGCCATGGCAAACGGCTGCGTGCGCGTGTACAGCGGCCTGATGGACATGATGACCGACGACGAAGTGCGCGGCGTGGTTGGCCACGAACTGGGTCACGTGGCCCTGGGCCACACCAAGAACAAGATGCAGGTGGCATACGCCGCCATGGCGGCGCGCGGCGCGCTGGCCGCCAGCGGCAATGGCGCCGTGGCTGCCTTGTCGGCATCGCAACTGGGCGAACTGGGCGAGCAGCTGATCAACGCGCAATTCTCGCAAACGCAGGAGAGCGCCGCCGACGACTACTCGTACGACCTGCTGACCAAGAATAAGGCCAATACCCGCGGCCTGGTCTCGGCGTTCCAGAAGCTGGCCAAGCTGGACGGCGGCAAGTCGGGCATGTTCTCGTCGCACCCTGGCTCGGAAGACCGCGCCAAGCATATCGAAGACCGCATCAAGTCGGCCAGCTGATCTCAACCGGCGCAGCCGGTTAGACGGAAGGACGGAAGGATGAAAAGGCTGGCTGCCCCGACGGGCAGCCAGCCTTTTTGAATTCCACCGCCTCATGCCATGGCGCGTGCCGGCGCTCAGCGATACACGATGACCGGAATGTCTGTGTGCGTGAGTACCTTCTGTGTTTCGCTGCCCAGCAACAGGCCGGAGAGACCGCGCCTGCCATGCGATGCCATGAAGATCACGTCGCAGCCATGGCGCTCGGCCGCGTCGATGATGCCCAGGTAGGGCACGGCAAAGGTGCTCATGTCGGCGTCAAAACTGATGCCGTCGGCCCTGGCTGCGGTTTCCACTTCCTTCAGGTACAGCTTGGCCTGGCTTTCGATGCGGTCCTTGAAGGCCTGGGGCGCTTCCACCACGATCTCGCTGAAGGGCGTGTAGGGATATTCCTCCAGGCAGACATAGGCGGTGACCCGCGCATTGATTGTCTTGGCCAGTTCCAGCGCGCCGTCGATGGCTTTCTTGGACAGCTCCGAACCGTCGGTGGGTAGCAGGATGTGCTTGAACATGCTGGACTCCTTAGGGACGCGGTTTAACGGGTGGTGGGGGGCAGGCCGCACGGCACCTGTCGGATTTCATTGTAGGCAGGGGTGGCTCATGCGTCATTGCCTTATATCAAATTACTGATTGACCGCCAGTTGCTGCCTGGCGGCGGAAGCTTGTTCCGCGCGCCGCCAGTACGCCGGATTCCCGTAGGTGTTCTTCAGATGGTCGATAAACAGCCGCACGCGCAGCGGCAAGTGCTTGCGCTGCGGAAAGACCGCATGAATGCCGATCGGCGGCGCCTGGAACTCATCCAGCACGGTGACCAGCCGGCCACTCGCGATCTCTTGCCCCACCTCCCACCATGATCGCCAGGCCAGCCCGTGGCCTTGCAGGCACCAGGCGTGCAGCACCGCGCCATCGGAACATTCCATGGTGCCGCCGACCTTGACGGTGAGAGGGCGTCCTTCCTGCTGGAAGGCCCAGCCGCGCTGCACATTGGCGCTGGCGCCGAAGGCCAGGCAATTGTGGCGGGTCAGGTCCTCGGGCAGGGCGGGTACGCCGTGACGCGACA
The DNA here is from genome assembly GCF_056399885.1 of Cupriavidus sp. 01L45. Lineage (NCBI taxonomy): Bacteria > Pseudomonadati > Pseudomonadota > Betaproteobacteria > Burkholderiales > Burkholderiaceae > Cupriavidus > Cupriavidus sp. 01L45. The sequence goes on from NZ_JBFTSG010000049.1 coordinate 56,411, forward strand.
GGTAATTGGGAGAGGCCACCACCACGCGCCGGTTCTCGGCCAGGCGGATCGAGACCAGGCTGGAATCGGGCAGGTCGCCCAGGCGGATGGCGCAGTCGAAGCCCTCGTTGACCAGGTCGACCACGCGGTCGGACAGGTCCAGGGTGATGGTCACATCCGGATGCGACTCGATGAACAGCGGCACCAGCGGCGCCACATGCTTGCGCCCGTAGCCAGCCGGCGCGGTCACGCGCAGGTGGCCGCTGGCCTTGACGCCGCCGGCCGAGACGCTGGCTTCGGCGTTGTGCAGGTCGTTGAGGATGCGCTGGCAGTCCTCCAGGAACGCCGAGCCCTCGAAGGTCAGGCTGATCTTGCGGGTGGTGCGCAGCAGCAGCTTGACGCCCAGGCGCTCTTCCAGCGCATCGATGCGGCGCCCGATGATGGCAGGCGCCACGCCCTCCGCCGCCGCCGCCGCCGACAGGCTGCCCCGCGCGGCCACGGAGACGAACGTCTCCAATTGCTTGAAATGATCCACGGTATTCGCCAGTTTTGTGCCTCATTCCGCCCAAAAATCGGGGGGCTTGAAGCAATGGGGTGGATTTGGTGCCTATTCTTTACAGCGTTCGCAAAGATTAGTGGGGTAAAAGTAAAAGATCAAGTGACCCGGGCCGACTTTGCCGCACCGCAACGTCTCCCTACAATGCATGCATTCATTGGTGTACAGGCCCACGCAATGCGCTGGCCTGCCGGGTTTGCCCAGGGGAACCGCTTCAGCTCATGCAAAAGATCCGCGCAGTCGTCTTCGATGCCTACGGCACGCTGTTCGACGTGTATTCCGTCACCGCGCGCGCGGAGCAATTGTTTCCGGGCAAGGGCGAAGCGCTGGCGCTGCTGTGGCGCGAGCGGCAGATCGACTACACCCGCATCCGCTCGCTGGCCGCGCCCGACGGCGCATACTACAAGCCGTTCTGGGCGATCACGGTGGACGCGCTGCGCTATGCCGCCGAGCGCCTGCAACTGGTGCTGAACCCCGCCGCGGAGGCGCAGCTGCTCAAGGAATATGCCTGCCTGTCTGCCTTCCCGGAGAATCTCGGGGCGCTCAAGCGCCTGCGGGCCGCCGGGCTGCCGCTGGGCATCCTGTCCAACGGCAATCCCGAGATGCTGGACATCTCGGTCAAGAGCGCCGGCATGCACGGGCTGTTCGACCACGTGCTGTCGGTGGATGCGGTGCGCATGTACAAGACCGCGCCCGACGCCTACGCGCTGGGCCCCAAGGCCTTCGGCGTACCGGCCGGGGAAATCCTCTTCGTCTCGTCCAACGGCTGGGACGCTTGCGGCGCCACCTGGTATGGCTACACCACGTTCTGGATCAATCGTGCCGGCCATCCGGCGGAGCAGCTCGATGTGAGCCCCTCCGGCACCGGGCACGACATGAACGACCTGCTCGAATTCGCCCGCACCCGCGGTGCGGCGGTTTGACAGCGGGCACCCTAAACAAACCATCGATCACAGGAGAACACTGATGGCCATCACGCTGCCTGCGGGCATGAAGATTACCGGCGAAATCCTGCCGGCCTACGAAGACATCCTCACGCCGGCGGCCCTGGCCCTGGTGGACAAACTGCATCGCGCCTTCGAGCCGCGCCGCCAGCAACTGCTGGCTGCCCGCGTCGAGCGCACCAAGCGCCTGGACGCCGGCGAGCTGCCCGACTTCCTGCCTGAAACCAAGAGCGTGCGCGAAGGCGACTGGAAGGTCGCGCCGGTGCCCCCCGCGCTGCATTGCCGCCGCGTGGAAATCACCGGCCCGGTGGAAGCCAAGATGGTCATCAACGCGTTCAACTCCGGCGCGGACAGCTACATGACCGACTTCGAGGACTCCAACACCCCCAACTGGCACAACCAGTTGCAGGGTCAGGTGAACCTCAAGGCCGCCGTGCGCCGCACCCTCACGCTGGACTCGAACGGCAAGCACTACAAGCTCAACGACAAGATCGCCACGTTGCAAGTGCGCCCGCGCGGCTGGCACCTGGACGAAAAGCACGTCACCATCGACGGCCAGCGCGTCTCCGGCGGCATCTTCGATTTCGCGCTGTTCCTGTTCCATAACGCCAAGGAACAGATCGCACGCGGCGCCGGCCCGTTCTTCTACCTGCCGAAGATGGAAAGCCACCTCGAAGCCCGTCTGTGGAACGACGTCTTCGTCATGGCCCAGAACGAAATCGGCCTGCCGCAAGGCACCGTCAAGGCGACCGTGCTGATCGAAACGATCCTGGCCGCCTTCGAGATGGAAGAAATCCTGTATGAACTGCGCGAGCACAGCGCTGGCCTGAACGCCGGCCGCTGGGACTACATCTTCTCGTGCATCAAGAAGTTCAAGGTTGACAAGAACTTCTGCCTGGCCGACCGCGCCAAGGTCACCATGACCTCGCCGTTCATGCGCTCGTACGCGCTGCTGCTGCTCAAGACCTGCCACAAGCGCGGCGCGCCCGCCATCGGCGGCATGAGCGCACTGATCCCGATCAAGAACGATCCGGAGAAGAACGCCATCGCCATGCAAGGCATCATCAACGACAAGAAGCGCGATGCCACCGACGGCTACGACGGCGGCTGGGTGGCGCACCCGGGACTGGTCGAGCCGGCCATGAAGGAATTCGTGGCAGTGCTGGGCGACGCGCCCAACCAGTTCGGCAAGCAGCGCGACGACGTTAACGTGACCGCCAAGGACCTGCTGGACTTCCAGCCGGAAACCCCGATCACCGAAGCCGGCCTGCGCATGAACATCAACGTCGGCATCCACTACCTCGGCTCCTGGCTGGCCGGCAACGGCTGCGTGCCCATCCATAACCTGATGGAAGACGCCGCCACCGCCGAAATCTCGCGCTCGCAAGTGTGGCAGTGGATCCGCTCGCCCAAGGGCAAGCTGGAAGACGGCCGCAAGGTGACCGCAGAGATGGTGCGCGCGCTGATCCCGGAAGAACTGGCCAAGGTCAAGGAGTTCGTCGGTGGCGACACCAGGACCTATGACCGCGCCGGCGAAATCTTCGAGCAGATGTCCACGTCGGAAGATTTTGCCGAGTTCCTGACGCTGCCGCTGTACGAGGAAATCTGATCGGACCGTTGCAGTAGAYTGGCCGGGGTTCTGCCCCGGCGTAAATAACCCGCAGCCACCCGCGCTGCGGGTTTTTTTATGGATGCGCCCGGCTGGGCACATCCGCTGCCGGTGGCGCTGGTTCGGCGGTCCGCCGCCCGCTGGCACATCCTCAGCGCTTATTGCATCGGCTTCACACTGTTCATCGGGTGTACGGTCTTCGTGTCGCAATGGATAGCAGCGCACTTGCCGTAGTGACGTGCTGCGGGTCCGAGCGGGCGCAGCGTTTCACGCGCGAGGAAGTCCGGATCGGATGCGGGGAGGGAGGGCGAAGTGGTCATGCGGCAGCGGCAATGATGGAGGTGGCGGGTCCGGAGGCGGCTGCGGGATGCGCGGGGCGCTTGAGGCCCAGGTGTTCGCGCAGCGTGCTGCCCGAGTACTCGGTACGGAACAGGCCGCGGCGGCGCAATTCCGGCAGCACCAGCGCGATGAAATCGGTGAGCCCGCCCGGCAATACCGGCGACATGATGTTGTAGCCGTCGGCGCCGAATTTCCGGAAGCGCTCTTCGAGCTGGTCCGCGATCTGTACGGGCGTGCCGACCAGTTGCCAGTGGCCGCGCGCGCCGGCCACGCGCTGGTAGAGCTGGCGGATGGTCAGGTTCTCGCGCCGCGCGAGATCGATCACCAGGCGCTGGCGGCTCTTGCTGGCGTTGGTCTCGGGCAGTTCGGGAATCGGCCCGTCGAGCGGATAGCCGGACAGGTCGAAGCCGCCGCTCAGGCCCGATACCAGTGCCAGCCCGACCACGGGGTCGATCAGCGATTGCAGTTGCTCGAATTTCTCCCGGGCTTCGCTCTCGCTTTCCGCCACGACCGGGAACACGCCGGGCAGGATCTTGAGATCGTCCGGCTCGCGGCCGTATCTGGCTAGCCGCCCCTTGACGTCGGCATAGAACGCCACCGCGTCCTCCACGGTCTGCTGCGCCGTGAACACAGCCTCACCGGTGCGGGCCGCCAGCTCCTTGCCGGCTTCCGATGAGCCAGCCTGCACCACGACCGGGTGGCCCTGCGGCGTCCGCGAAACGTTAAGCGGCCCCTGCACCGAGAAATGCTTGCCCTTGTGGCGCAGCACATGGCGCCGGGCCGGATCGTAGTAGCGCCCGCTGGCCTTGTCGCGCAGGAAGGCGTCGTCTTCCCAGCTGTTCCACAGGCCGGTGACCACGTCGGCAAATTCGGCGGCTCGCTCGTAGCGCTCGGCATGCGCCAGGTGGTGGTCGCGGTTGAAGTTGCGCGCTTCGTGCTCGCTCGACGATGTGACCAGGTTCCAGCCCGCGCGTCCACCGGAAATGTGGTCCAGAGAGGCGAACTTGCGGGCCACGTGATAGGGCTCGTTGAAGCTCGTCGATGCCGTGCCGACCAGGCCGATGCGCTCGGTCACCGCGCCCAGTGCCGATAGCAGGGTGATGGGTTCGAACTGCGCCTGGTAGCTGTGCGCGGTGCGGCTGAGAAACTCGGTATCGTCGCCGCGCGTGCCCACGCCGTCGGCCAGGAAGATCAGGTCGAACTTCGCCGCCTCGGCGGCCTGCGCCAGCGCCACGTAATGCCTGAAGTCGATGCCGGCGTCGGCCTTGGCGTCGGGATGGCGCCAGGCGGCGATATGGTGGCCGCTGGGGTAAAGGAAGGCGCCCAGGCTGAGGAAACCGCTACGTTGAGCCATGATGGATTGTCTCGCGTCTTGCTGATGTCAGTGTTGGTGTCAGGCCGACTCGCGGGCGCTTTGCCGCCCTTGCGGCCGTGCCAGGCCCAGATGCTCGCGCAGCGTGCCGCCTTCGTACTCCGTGCGGAAGATGCCGCGCCGCTGCAAGATCGGCACCACGCCGTCGACAAAATCCTGCAGTCCGCCGGGCAATGCATCGGGCATCAGGTTGAAGCCGTCGGCCGCGCCGTGCCGGAACCAGTGCTCGATGTCGTCGGCGATCTGCTCCGGCGTGCCGACGATCACGCGGTGCCCGCCGCCGCCCGCCAGCTCGCGGATCAGTTCGCGCACGGTATAGCCGTGGCGCCGCGCCAGCGCGAGCGTGGCATTGAAGAAGGTATGGTTGCCGTTGCCATTGGCCGGCAGGGCGAGGCTGGCGGGCAGGCGTTCGTCGAGCTTGAGGCGGTCCGGCGTGATGCCCAGCGTGCCGGCCAGCCGCGTCAGGCTGTAGTCCCACGGGATCAGGTCGACCAGCTCGTCGCGCCGCCGGCGCGCCTGTGCTTCCGTTGCGCCGATGATGGTGGTCAGCCCCGCCAGCACCTGAACGGCATCGGGTCCGCGCCCTAGCGCCTGCGCGCGCGATTTCAGCTCGCGCCCGTAGGCCAGCGACTCCTCGAACGATTGCGAGGCCGAGAACACGGCTTCCGCGTGGCGCGCCGCCAGCTCGCGGCCATCCGCGGAGCCGCCTGCCTGCACCACCACCGGATGGCCTTGCGGCGAACGCGGCAGGTTGAGCGGTCCTTGCACCGAGAAATGCTCGCCATGGTGCGCGATCGGCAGCACCTTGCCCGGGTCGACGAAGCGGCCCGATGTCTTGTCGCCGACGAAGGCATCGTCCTCCCAGCTGTCCCACAGCGCCTTGACGACCGCGGTGAACTCGGAAGCGCGCGCATAGCGCTGCGCGTGATCCGGCGCCGCGTCGCGCCCGAAGTTGCGCGCCGAGGGCGCGTCGGCGGTGGTGACCACATTCCATCCGGCGCGCCCGGCGCTCACGTGGTCCAGCGTGGCGAAACGCCGCGCGATGTTGTAGGGCTCGTTGTAGCTGGTGGACGCCGTGCCGATCAGGCCGATATGCGTGGTGGCCGCCGCGATGCTCGCCAGCAGCACGGTCGGCTCCAGCGCGGTGATCGGGCGGAAGTGGATCTGGTCGACGATGGCGGCGTTATCCGCGAGGAAGACCGCGTCGAGCTTGCCGGCCTCGGCGATCTGCGCCACGCGGATGTAGTGCCGCACATCGGCGAAGGCGCCGGGGTCGCTCTCGGGCAGCCGCCAGGCCGACGGCACGAAACCCGAATGCAGGATGTTGATGTTGAGGTGAAGCTGGCGCGGCCGGCGCGATGCAAGCGGTGCGCTCATTGGAATGTCCCCGGTTCCGGATGGCCTTCGCCGAGTACCCAGCGGCCTACATTGCGGGTCTTGTATTCCGACGGGTTGTGCAGCGTGTGGATGCGGGCGTTGCGCCAGAAGCGGTCCAGGCCAACCTTGCGCACCGCCGAGCGTGCGCCGGTGACTTCGAAGATATCGCTGGAGACCTGCAAAGCGACTTCGCCGGCCAGCACATTGGCTGCCGCAATGGCGACAGCCGCTTCGCCGCGTTCTTCGGCGGTGAGCTTTTCGCCGCGCGCCTGCACGCCGTCGAGCGCCGCCAGCGCGCGGTCGGCCAGCGCGGTGGCAGCCTGGGTCCTGACCCAGAGTTCGCCGTACTGGCGCCGCACCCAGGGGTCGTCGACATGGCGCTCCACGCCCGAGTGGATCCACGGGCGCGACTGGTGCACCGTGTATTCGCGCCCGGCGCGCAGCGCGCCCTGGGCCGTGCCGATAAACACGTTGAGCAGCACGCTTTGCTGCTGCAGCGGCGTGACCGTGCGGTAGGGCTCGGGCGGCGCGCCGGTGGGATTCAGCGGCACGGGCTCGCCCAGCACCTCGTCCTGGTGTACGCGCACGCCGCGGTAGGTGACGCGGCCGCTGCCGGTCTGGCGCTGGCCGATGCCGTCCCAGTCATCCTCGATCACGATGCCCTCGCGGTCCGCGGGAATCGCGGCGAAGCGTCGCTCGCCGCTTTCGGCATCCTCCCAGGCAATCGCCAGGAAGTCGGCGACATGCGAGCCCGAGGTGAAGGGGCGGTAGCCGTCCAGCACGAACCACTCCCCGTCGCGCCGGCCAAACAGGCTGTTGGAAAAGCTGTTGGCGGTATTGCCCCAGAACCAGTTGCCCTCGACTGACCGGCGCCACAGGCTGGCCGCCTTCTCCGGTGCATTGCGCAAGCGCGGGCTCAGCAGGCTGCTGTAGTGATAGCCGAACAGATGGCCAAGCGAGCCATCCACCTGTGCGAACAGGCGTGTGATGCGCAGCACGGTCGACCAGGACTCGCCCTGGCCGCCATGCTCGCGCGGCAGCAGTAGGGCCAGCAGGCCGTGCTCCTTGAGCAAGCGGATCTGTGCCAGTGGTTTCCCGCCGGCCTGGTCGCGCGCGATGGCGTCTCCGGCGAAGCGGTCGCGCAGTGCCACGGCGCGCGTGACGAAGGGGTTGCCGGAGTCGGGTTCGAACAGCGCGGGCGCTGCATCTTCCAGCGCGTGAAGGTAAGCGACGTTAGCGGTCATGATGGCGTTCCGGTTGGTGCGCTCAGTGCACCTTGGCAAAACCGTGGCGTTCGGCCAGCAGTTCGAGGATGCGGCGGCTGTCGGTGACGAAGCGCAGTTCGCCCAGGGCTTGCGCATCGGCGGGTGCCGGCGCGGCGTCGCCCAGGACCAGCGCGGGCAGGCCCTGGTGCGCTTCGCCGAGCACGGCGATCACCGTCTGGCGCGGACGCGCGAAGGGCACGCGCGTGATGTCGAGATGCCCGGCCAGCGCCGGGTCAGAGGCCAGCAAGCCTTCGATGGCCAGGCAATGCGGGCAGACGTAGCGTTCGCCGGGTTGCTTGGGGTCGGTGAATCCGGGTTGCAGCAGGAACAGTCGATCGCGGCTCATGGGAATCAATGAAATGAATCAATGGAATACCGGGTGATCGGTAAAGTCAGCGGTACACGGCCGGGGAGGGGAATTCGCCCGTGAGCAGCCATGTGCCCACCGTGCGTTTCTTGTATTCCGCCGGGTTGTGCAGCGTATGCGTGCGCACGTTGCGCCAGAAGCGGTCGAAGCCGTTGGCGTTGGTGGCGGAGCGCGCGCCCATGACCTCGAAGATCTCGCTGGAAACGGCCAGACCGGTTTCCCCCGCGTACAGGTTGGCCGTGGCCAGTTCGATCGCCGCGCGTCCGCGCAACTCCGGCGTCAGCGCCGCGCCGTGGCGGTAGATCGCGTCCAGGCTGCGCGCGGCCTGGTCGGCCAGTTCCGTGGCCGCCAGCGTGCGGATGGCGAGTTCGCCGTACTTGCGCTGGACCCACGGGTCATCGACATGGCGCGCCACGCCCGAGTGGATCCACGGGCGCGACTGCGTGGCGGTATAGGCACGGCCTTCGTCCAGCGCTCCCTGCGCCGTGCCAATGAACACATTGAGCAGCACGCTTTGCTGCAGCAGCGTGACCAGCGAGGCAAAGGGCGTCAGCGGATCGTCGGGCTGGCCCAGGAGTTCGTCGTCGCGCACCAGCACGCCGTTGAAGGTGACGGTGCCGCTGCCGGTCTGGCGCTGGCCGATGCCGTCCCAGTCATCCTCGATCACGATGCCGGCGCGCTCCGCCGGCACGACGCCCGTCAGCCGCTGGCCGAGTTCGTTTTCCCAGGCGACCTGGATCACGTCGGCCACATGCGTGCCGCTGGAGAAGGGCCGGAAGCCGGTGACTATCCAGCCATCGTTGCCGGGCGCGCGCCGGGCGCCGGAGGTCTTCGACAGGGCATTGCCCGAATTGCTCCATAGCCATTGCTGCTGCGCGGCCTCACGCAGGAGGCGGTCTTTCTGCTCCGGCGCGCCGCGCGCCAGCACGGTATGCACGGGGAGGTGGTGGTAGCCGAAGAGGTGGGCCAGCGAGCCATCGGTGCGCGCGAACTCGCGCACGACCCGCAGCAGCGACAGCCACGAAGCGCCGCCGCCGCCGTAAGCCGCCGGAATGCCGGCCGCCAGCAGGCCGCTTTCCTTGAGCAGGCGAATCTGCGCGGTGGGCCGGCCGCCGGCTTTGTCGCGCTGCGCGGCATCGGTATGGAAGGACTCGCGCAGCACCACTGCGCGGGCGACGAAGGGATCGGTCAGATCCGGGCCGAAGGTGGACATGCTTGATTTGGCGAGGTGGACCGGCGGCGATGCGCCGGGCGGTCCGGTTGGGCCTGGAGCCCGCCGGAACACGGCCGGCAGGTTGGCCGGCGATGTCCCTGGCAAGCTCAGCGTTGTCTTCTCTTTGTCGTCTCGTTGTTTGCACCGGAGACACGATAGAACAAGCTCGCCACGCCACCAACGAAGCAAACTGCGCTTGCATATCCACTTTTATGGATGGCGGCCCGCCGCGATGGCCACTCGCAGGAATTTCCTCGCGACAGTTCGGAAGGGGCCCGTGCCCAGGCGAACCGCGCTTGCGGCAGCGCCGCCGCTAGGCCGCCTCCACGGCTCGTTTCCCGTCCATTGCAGCACCGTATCCTTCGCCCTTCCACTCGATGAAACAGATGCCATGGCCGAAGGGATCGGACAGCATGGCCTGCCGGCCCCAGACGAAATCCTGCGGCCAGTCCTCGAGTTCGGCGCCGGCTTCCAGCGCGCGCTCGATGGCGGCTTCGAGGTCTTCCACCACAAAGTCGAGTTGTACCGGCATCGAGCGCCGGCGATAGTTGCGCCGTCCGTCGGCACGTGCGCCGGGCGAGGTGCCTGGCGCACCGGCGAGCAGGTAGATGGGCGTGGTGCCGCCCGCCATTTCTGCCACGGTTCCGTCGAACAGCTTGCGCGCCAGGCGCAGTCCCAGGCCGCGCTGATAGAAGCCGATGCCGCGCGCGAGGTCGTCGACATCGATATTGACCAGCAATTGCATCGCTGCCTCCTGCTTAGATTGGGGCGATTTCACTCCGGAGCGTTCCGCCTGCCGCCACGTGCGTGCCGGATGCGGATGGTGAGTCAGACGCTTGCCAGCAAACATCCGCTGAGTGAGGAGCGGGATTGTGCGCCAACACTCCTGACAAATACTGTCAGGAGTGTTGTAGCCGGCGCCCGTCCGCGCAAGGCTGGCAAGGCGCCCGGAGCGGCCTTCAGGCGCGCGCCGGCGCCAGCAGCGCGGCCACGACGGGCGCCAGCGCATCGCCGAGCGCCATATGGTCGGCGGCATCAAGGTGCACGCCGTCGACCTCGCTGCTGCGGATCACCGTGCCGGTGTCGAACCAGTCGCAACCGCGGGCGCGGCAGACCGCCTCAAAGGCTTGCGCCAGCCCGGCGCATTTGTGCTCGCCACCCGCGAACTTGGGCGCCAGCGGCCCGCGCGGCTTAGTGATGGGGGGCGGCACCAGCACCAGTACCGGCGGCACCGGCATGCCGGGCTCGATGGGCGCGCCGCGGATCGCGTCGAGCAGGGCGCCGATGCCTTGCGCGGCATGCCAGGCATTGTGCGGGTGCATGGACTGGAAGTCGTTGCTGCCGAGCATCAGGATGACGAGGGCCAGCGGCGCGTGCATTTCCATGCGCTGTGCCAGGCCCTGGATGCCGTTGCGGCCGGGTTTGAAGGGGTCGTCCCAGACCGTGCGGCGGCCGTTGAGGCAGTCTTCGAGTATGCGGACCGGGCGCTGGCCGCCGGCGGCCGCGCCGTTCGCCACATTCAGGGCAAGCTCCAGGCGCCCAGGCCAGCGCACCGGCCAGGGCAGGCGCTGCCGCGTTCCCGGCACGATGCCCCACGACAGCGAGTCGGCATAGACCAATACCTGGAGCGGGTCGGCGTACGCGCTGTCGAGGGGGGAGGGAACGGTAGCGGACTGCGGGGGATGGCTCATGGGCATTCTCCGTGGCGGGCAGGACTGGCGGGAAGCGTCGGGTAAAGCCGCATTGGCAGCTTTGCGACAGGGTTCCGGGCGCGGAAGTTTTGCTGCGAACCTTGGCTCGGAAACCCTCATAATATCGGCTAACAATAGATCGGGAGAGTGAAGTTGCGTTTCGAGCACCTGGTGGAGATCAACGATCCACGAAATATCCAGTTGGACATGCTTACGCCGGAGCAGCTCTGGCAAGGGCTGGTGCTGCGCAGTGCCGAGCCCGAGCTGTTTGTGATGGGGCTGGACCGCGCGGAGATCGTGGAACGGGGCGACGACTGGGTCGAGCGCAAGCTGCACTTCGGCAAGGCCACGATCCGCGACCGCGTGGTCTTCGAGCGACGCCGCGTGGTGCGCTATGAGACCGCCCCCACGGACGAACACGCAGGCGGCACCCTGACCATGGCGATCGAGACGCCGGGCCCTGGCGCGCTGCTGCTGCGCTTTATCTACGAGACCACCATGCCCGCGGTGGACGACAGCGGCGACGACCGTTACGCCGAGATCGTCAAGTCGGCCTACCATGAGGCCGACCTCGACACCGTGCGCAAGATTCGCGAAATGGCAGCCCTCGGGCGGCTGGGGTGAGCGGGCAGCCTTCGTCGCCTGCCCCCGGCGGGCAGCCGGGCGGACCGACCCGGGAATCGCTGCGGGCGCGCTATGGCAGCCGCCTGCGCTGGCTGGTGCTGCTCACGCTGATGCTGGGGACGGTCTCATCGATCGTGTCGTCGACCATCATCAACGTGGCCATTCCGGACCTGAGCCGGCATTTCGTGCTGGGGCAGGAGCGCGCGCAATGGGTGGCGGCCAGCTTCATGATCGCCATGACGCTGTCGATGCTGCTGACCCCCTGGCTGCTCAACCGCTATGGCCTGCGCCGCACCTTCCTGGGCAGCCTGTTGCTGCTGGGCGCGGGCGGGCTGGTTGGCGGATTTTCACCGACTTACGGCGTGATGATCGCCATGCGGGCGGCCGAGGGCGTTGCCGCGGGGATCCTGCAGCCGCTGCCGAATATCCTGATCCTGCGGGTGTTCGAGGAGCGCGAGCAGGGCAAGGCGGTCAGCCTGTTCGGCTTCGGCGTGGTGCTGGCGCCGGCGCTGGGGCCGAGCCTGGGCGGCTTCCTGGTGGAGGCCTTCGGCTGGCGCTCGATTTTCTTCGTGGTGGTGCCGCTGACGCTGATCGGGCTGTGGATGGCGCGGCGCTTCATGGCGGTGGACTCCGCCATGATGGGCGAGCGCAAGCCGCTCGACTGGCAGGGCCTGGGGCTGGCCGGTATTGCCACCGTGAGCTTGCTCAACGGGCTGGTGCAGATGCGTGAAAGCCTGCCGGCCGGGCTGGCGTTGGCCGGCTTCGGGGTACTGATGCTGGTGGTGTTCGTGCTGTGGCAGTTGCGCGCCGCCCATCCGCTGATGAATATGCGCCTGTACAGCTACCAGCAGTTCGCGGCCGGGGCAGTGGTGGCGTTCATCTACGGCGCGGGGCTGTTCGGGTCCACCTACCTGCTGCCGGTCTATATGCAGTTGGCGCTGGCCTATACGCCGTCGCGCGCCGGCCTGGTGCTGTTGCCTGCGGGCATCGCGCTGGCCTTGACCATCGCCGCGTCGGGACGCCTGTCCAATCGCGTCGCGCCGCATTGGCAGGTATCCGTCGGCCTCGCGCTGCTGGCGGCTTCCTTCCTGCTGATGGCGATGGGCACCAAGGCCACGCCTTACCTGCTGCTGGTGGGGTTTGCGATACTCGGCCGCATCGGGCTGGGCTGCATCCTGCCTTCGCTGACGCTGGGTGCGATGCGCGGCGTGGATTATTCGCTGATCGCGCAGGGCTCCAGCTGTATCAACTTCCTGCGGCAACTGGGTGGCGCCATCGGCGTGAGCCTGGCCGGGGTGGGGCTGCAATGGCGGCTGGCGGCGCAGGGCGCGGTGCTCGGCCCGGAAGGCGACGCCGCCGCGCGCATCCGCGCCTTCGACGAAACCTTCCTCGCGGTGGGGCTGGTTATCGCCACCGCGATCCTGGCGGCCTGGCGGATCCGGCCAAGGCCGCTGTCCGACGCGGCGCAGGCCTAGGGGGACCGGGGGGCGGTCCGGCTTCAGGCGGTGGTGCCGCTGCGCAGTTCCTCCACCAGCGCGATGTATTTTTCCCTGGCGTCGTCCTGGGACGTGCCCTTGAGCGTCTCCCAGGCCTCGAACTTGTAGCGGCCGACGAAATCGGTCATGCCCGGCTTGTCGCCGTGGGCGTCGCCCTCGCTGCCCTGCTTGAACAGCGCATACAGGCGCAGCAGGGTCATGTTGCTGGGGCGCTCGGTCAGTTGCTTGACGTCGAGCTGGGCTTGGGCGAAGCGTGCCTGCAGGTCGCTCATGGGATTCTCCGGGATGGGTTTGAAGGGGAAGCGTTGGGGGACAAAGCGCGTGAGCCGCGATGATAGCGCCCGCCACGGTGCGTTGGCGCCGAAAGAAACCGAAGAACACTTCAGTCCGCGGGGAAGGGGCGCCCGGTTGCGGGTTGGCCCGGACGCGCGCAAGTTCAGCTTTTGAGGTCGCTCCGGATACAATCTCGCCATGTCCTGGATTCTTGCAGTTGAAACCTCCACCGAGTGGTGTTCGGTCGCGCTCGGGCGCCTTGCCGATGGCGGCGCCCTTGAGTGCCTGGTTCGTCATGAACATACCGGCCCGCGCTCCTCTTCCCGCGTGTTGCCGGCCGCCGGCGAGCTGCTGGCCGAGGCCGGCATCGCCTTGTCCGATTGTGCCGCCATCGCGTTTGGCGCCGGGCCGGGCTCCTTCACGGGCCTGCGCACCGCCTGCGGCGTGGCCCAGGGGCTGGCCTTCGGGGCCGACCTGCCGGTGATTCCCGTCAATTCGCTGATGGCCTGTGCCGAGCGCGTGCGCCTGGGCGGGGAGGGGATGCCCGCCTTGCCGCCCGGCGTGTCGGTGCTGGTTGCCCTGGATGCGCGCATGGACGAAGCCTATGCGGGCGCTTTCCGCTGGGATGCCGGCGCGCACGAGTGGCAGGCAGCGACCGAAATGCAGGTGTGCCCGCCCGAGGCCGTCAGCCTGCCGGCAGGGCCGTTCTGGCTGGCCGGCAGCGCCGCTGCCGTGTTTGGCGAGCGCCTCAAGGCCACGGGGATTGCGCAGCAAAGCGTGCCCGAAGCCTTGCCCGCCGCGCCGGCGCTGGTATCGATTGCCCTGCGCGCGCTGGCACGCAATGAAACCGTCGCGGCGGCGGACGCCATGCCGATCTACCTGCGCGACAAGGTTGCCCAGACCATCGCCGAGCGCCAGGCCGCGGCGGCGCGGCGCGCCTCGCTGGCCGCGGCGGGGGAGCAGCCGTGAGCGTGGAGCGCAACCTGCCACCCGCCGACGGCGCGGCCCGTCCCGGCTCTGGCCAGGGAGCCGGCGCCGGCTGCGCGTGGCCCGACATGCCGGTGATGCCGAGCATACCGGCAGGCTGGGCCATCGGCCGCATGAGCGCGCTGGATGTCGAAGCCGTCGCGGAGATCGAAGCCAGGGCCTATAGCCATCCGTGGACGCGCGGCAATTTCGAGAACTCCGTCAAGGCGGGGCATATTGGCCTGACTTTGCGGGATCCCGGCGGCGTGCTGGTTGCCTATACGGTGCTGATGCCGGTGGTCGACGAGATGCACCTGCTCAATATCACCGTGGACCCGGTGCGCCAGCGTGGCGGGCTGGGCCGGCTGCTGCTGGCCGTCGCCCTGGCCACGTCGCACGGGCATCACCTGCATACCATGCTGCTGGAAGTGCGGCCATCCAACGTCGGTGCGATCGAGCTGTACCGCCAGGCGGGCTTTGCCGAGATCGGGCGGCGCAAGGGCTATTACCCGGCCGCGGGCCATGCGCGGGAGGATGCGCTGGTGCTGCGCCGCGCCTGGGCGCCTGTGGAGGCCATGCCATGAGCCGCCGCGCCAGGTTTCTCGAAGTGCTCGGCATTGCCGATGAATGGGTGCTGCGCCGCGCGCCAGCCATGCCGGAGGCCGCCGAGCCACCCGGGGCGGCCGCGGATGCCTCCGCCGGTGAAGATGCCCTGGATCACGACGACCTGCCCGCGCAGGAAGCCGCGCAGGTTGTCATCACGCGCGCTGCCGCTGTCGATGCGCCAGCCGGAGCCGGCGCGGACGACGCGGTTGCAGTGGCGGCGCCTTCCGCATGGGGGCCAGACATGGATGCCGGACCCGTCCCCGCACCGGTCCGCCTTCCCCCCCGGCCGCCCGTCGCGATCCCGGCGGAAAGCGGCTTCGATCCCTCGCCGGCAGCCCAACCGGGTGTGGACGCCGATGCGCGTTCCGCCGCCATTGCCGCGCTGGACTGGACCGCGCTCGAACAGCGCGTCTCGGGCTGCGTGGACTGCCAGTTGTGCAACGGCCGCACCCAGACTGTATTCGGCGTGGGCGACCGCCAGGCCGAATGGATGCTGATCGGCGAGGYGCCTGGCGAAAACGAGGACAAGCAGGGCGAGCCCTTCGTCGGCCAGGCCGGCAAGCTGCTCGACAATATGCTGGCTGCCCTGGACCTGGCGCGCGGACGCAACGTGTATATCGCCAACGTGCTCAAGTGCCGCCCGCCCGGCAACCGCAATCCCGAGCCGGAAGAGGTCGCCCGGTGCGAACCCTACCTGAAGCGCCAGATCGCATTGATCCAGCCCAAGCTGATCGTGGTGCTGGGGCGCTTTGCCGCTCAGTCCCTGCTGCGCACCAGCACGCCGATTGGCAAGCTGCGCGGCACCGTCCACAGCTATGAAGGCATCCCGGTGGTGGTGACCTACCATCCCGCCTACCTGTTGCGCACCTTGTCCGACAAGGCGCGTGCCTGGGAGGACCTGTGCCTGGCACGCGAGGTGCACGACCGTGCGGGAGCCAAGGCCTGATTTCGCGCTAAGCCCCGGCGGCGCCATCGAGATGGCGCCGCTCTGGCGCCATGCCGCCTCGCAGCGCCTGCGCGAACTCGCCTGGTGCTCGCTTTCGCCCCCATTGCTCGCGTTCCTGCCCGAAGCTGACGCGGCCCATCCCGTCGTCAACGGCTCGGCGCCTTCGCAGGCGGCCCTGGCGCGCTGGCCTGAAGGGGCGCTGGCCGCCTGGCAGCGCTGGCTGCCGGCTGCCGATCCCGGTTCGCTGCCGCCCACCATTGCCGAGCTGGCGCTTGGCCAGGAACAGCAGCGCGTGCGCGGCCCGTCGCCCGCGCCCAGCCTGCGCCTGGGCCGCCACGCGGAACGCCTGCTGCAATTCACGCTGGAACACACCGAGGGACTGGAACTGCTCGCGGCGAACCTGCCGGTGCGCCGCGCCGGCACCCATGGCGTGCAAACGCTGGGGGAGCTGGATTTCGTCTGGCGAGACGTGGCTAGCGGCGCCACCGTGCACTGGGAGATGGCGGCCAAGTTCTACCTGCTGGTCGAGCCCGTGGCGGATGCCGGGTCGCGCGATGGCGGGACCGGCAAAGCCGTGCTGGACCGGCATTGTTTTGTCGGTCCCAACCTGGTGGACCGGCTGGGCGACAAGCTCGAACATATCGTGCGCCGCCAGCTGCCGCTGTCGCACACGCCGGAGGCCCGCGCGCTGCTGGGCCGGCCGGTCGATCGCAGCGAGGTCTACCTGCTCGGGTGGCTGTTCTACCGGGACGGCGTGGTGCCGGCTGCCATCAGCGATCTGGGCATCGCGCCCGACCACTTGCATGGCTGGTGGTCTACCTTGCAGGACTGGTCGGACTGGGCGCGCAAGCGGGAAGGATCGCGCTGGTACCGGCTGCCGCGCTCGGCATGGATGGCGCCGGCCAGGGTGGCGCAAGCGCATACGGAGACGCCGGAGGCGGTGCATGAGGCCCTGGCGCAGCGCTTTGCCGAAACGCACCACGAGAAGAACTGGCGGCGCGAGGCCCCGGTGATGCTATGCGAAGTGGAGCCGGCGGGGCAGCCCGGCGTGTGGCGGGAACGTACGCGCGGCTTCGTGGTGCCGCCGGGGTGGGAGGAGCGTGCGCGCCAGCGCATCGCCAGGCCGGTGGGGTGAGGGCCGTGCCTGGCCCTCTGCCTGGCTAGTGTCCTGCGTCAGATATTCGCAGACAAAATCGCCTGATGCTGGCGAGGATGTCATCGGCGGACTTCGTCCACACGAAAGGCGTGGGGTTGGCGTTGTTCAGGTCGAGATATTTTTGGATGGCTTGCTCAAGT
>NZ_JBFTSG010000050.1:0-70643 GCF_056399885.1 Cupriavidus sp. 01L45
GGGATGCTCGGATCGACCTCGAAGCCCGGCAGGATGGTTTGTTCGATCTGGCGCTTGATCAGCCGCTCGATGTCGCGCAGCAAGGCGGTTTCATCCACGCAGACCAGCGAGATCGCCTCGCCCTCGGCGCCGGCACGGCCGGTGCGGCCGATACGGTGCACGTAGTCTTCGGGCACGTTGGGCAGGTCGTAGTTGACCACGTGCGGCAGCTGGTCGATGTCGATGCCGCGCGCGGCGATATCGGTGGCCACCAGCAGGCGCAGCGTGCCGGCCTTGAACTCGGTCAGCGCGCGTGTGCGGGCCGACTGGCTCTTGTTGCCGTGGATCGCCAGCGCCGACAGGCCTTCCTTGTCGAGCTGCTCGGCCAGGCGGTTGGCGCCGTGCTTGGTGCGGGTGAACACCAGCACCTGGTGCCAGTCGTTCTCGCGCACCAGGTGGGCCAGCAGTTCGCGCTTGCGCTCACGGTCCACCGGGTAGACGCGCTGCGCCACGGTCTCGGCCGTGGTGTTGCGGCGCGCGACTTCGATGGAAGCGGGATTGTCGAGCAGACGGTCGGCCAGGCCACGGATCTCGTCGGAGAAGGTGGCCGAGAACAGCAGGTTCTGGCGCTTCGGCGGCAGGACGTTGAGGATCTTGCGGATGTCGTGGATAAAGCCCATGTCCAGCATGCGGTCGGCTTCGTCCAGCACCAGCATTTCCACGTGCGAGAGGTCGATGGTGCGTTGCGACAGGTGGTCGAGCAGGCGGCCAGGCGTGGCCACCACGATATCGACACCGCGCTTGAGTTGTTCGATCTGCGGATTGATGCCCACGCCGCCGAACATCACCATCGAACGCAGCTTGAGGTACTTGCCGTAGTTACGGACGCTTTCCTCGACCTGGGCCGCCAGTTCGCGGGTGGGGGTCAGGACCAGCGCACGCACCGGCAGGCGCTGTCCGCGCGCGGGTTCGCGGGCAGCCGGGGATTCGGACAGCAGTTGCAGCAGCGGCAGCGTGAAGCCGGCCGTCTTGCCGGTGCCGGTCTGCGCGCCGGCAAGCAGGTCGCCCCCCTTGAGGATGGCGGGAATCGCCTGCGCTTGAATCGGAGTCGGCGTGGTATAGCCCTGTTCGGCCACGGCACGCATAAGCTTGTCGGACAAGCCAAGATCGGAAAAAGACATGAATTGACGCTTCGGCCGCCCTTTGCGCATGTGGTGCGCCAATCGCGGGGGCGACGTGAGTGAGAAAACCGAAAACCGGAAAAGAGCGACCGGCGAAACGAGGCGACTGCCCCCGCTTCTTTAGGAGGAAAGGCCGCTAGTGTACCAGCCTGGCGCTATCGCGCGCGCCAGGCGCCCCGATGGGCCCGATGGGTCCGGGTGGCGCTGCGCTATCATGGCGGCCAGCCACGCCCTGGTCCCGCCTGGCCGTGCCCCCGCGGGCACGGGCATGCCCGGCCCGGCTCCATCCTCCCCCCCGGATGACGTCACGATGCGGTTCAGGTTCATCGAAGACCAGGAAGTCACTCTCTTTACAGCCATCCCGGTAGGGATCGCCGCCGCCATCGTCACCACCCTGTTCAAGGAAGCGCTGGACGCCAGCGGCTATGTGATGTTYGGCACGCATGCGGATATCGTCACCGTATTTGCCGGGCTGGCGCTGGCCTGGCGGGTGCTGATCCCGACCCTCGGTGGCGTGGTCGCGGGCTTGCTGCTGACCGCCGCGGCCAGGCTCAATGCGGCACAGCCCGGCGTTTCCGACTATATGGAAGCAGTCGCCAGCGGCACGGGGCGGCTGCCGGTACGCATCACATTGCTGCGCGCGCTGTCGTCGTTCTGCTCCATCGTCACCGGCAGCTCGGTCGGTAAAGAGGGCGCGATGATCCAGCTCGCCGCGCTGTGCGGCTCGCTGTTCCCGTCGGCGCGCGGCAGAGCCGGCCCCGATGGCGACACCAACCTGAGGCGCATGCTCACGGCCTGCGCCGCGGCCGCGGGGCTGGCCTCGGTGTATCACACGCCGCTGTCGGCCGCGGTCTTTGTCGCCGAGGTGGTGTTCGGCGCGGTGGCGGTGCAGCGGCTGATGCCGCTGTTCCTGGCCTCGGTGGCAGGCACCGTGGTCAGCCAGCTGCACGGCGGCCTGCAACCGCTGTACCCGGGCCTGCATGTGCCGTCCGACATGCTGCACGCGCCGATGCTGCTCGCCGCTGTGCTGCTGGGCGTACTGGCCGGTGTCGCGGGCGCCCTTTTCATGCGCGCCTCCAGCCTGGCCAAGGGCGCCTTCGCCCACGTGCCGGGCGGCATGGTGCCGCGCCTGGCGCTGGGCGGCGCCCTGGTGGGCGTGCTGGCGATCTGGGTGCCGGAGGTGGTAGGCAATGGCTACTACACCATCCAGTCGATCCTGATGGCGCATCCCCTGAGCGTGTCGCTGGCGGCCGTGCTGCTGGCCAAGCTGCTGGCCACCGTGCTCAGCATGGGCTCGGGCGCGGTGGGCGGGGTGTTCACCCCTTCGCTGTTCGTGGGTGCCGCGCTCGGGCAATTGCTGGCGCCCGCCGTGCCGGGAGGCGGCGGCGCGCCGCTGCTGCCGCTGGTGGGCATGTGCGCCTTCCTGGCCGCCACCAGCCAGGCGCCGCTGATGTCAGTGCTGATGGTGTTCGAGATGACACTGGCGCCGGCGTTGCTGCTGCCCGGCATGATCGGCGCGGCGGCGGCCTACTACACCGCCTCACGCTGCCAGACCTTGTCCTTGTACAGCGTGGTGGCCGAGCGTACGCAAGCCTCGGCCGCGGCGGACCGCGCGCGGGCGCTTACGCTGGCCGGGCTGTGCGAGCCCACCGACACCACGATCGGCCCGGACGCGACGCTGGAACAGGCCAGCGACAAGTTCGCCGAGACCGGCACGCGCTACCTGTATATGGTGGCGCCCAATGGCTGCCTGCTGGGCGCGCTGTCGATCCACGCCGTGCAGCGCGCGCTGCGCGAGCAGCCGGATGCCGACCTGTTTACGCTGTGCGAACGCGACTTCCCCACGCTCACCCCCGAGTCGCGCCTGCCCGACGCATTGAGCCTGTTCACCCATCACGCGCTCAACCGCATCCCGGTGATCCGCGATAACGGCGGGCGCGAACTGATGGGGACGGTCTCGAAGCGGCGTGTGCTGCAGGAAGCATCCGGACTGTTCTAGGCCAGCGCGGGCGGCGGGCGACCGGGTAGAATATCGGGTTGCCCGGCCTGCGCCAGGCGCGGCGGCACGGTGCGCGTAGACTTGGCTGGTGCGCCGCTTGCCGCGGACAACCCGCATCGCCTTCGTTTCCCGAACCGTTTTTCGCCGGAGCCTCCATGTCAGCCAACCGTGCCGCGCGCCCTGCCCTGTTCCTGCGGGCGACCCTGCTTGCCGCATCGCTCGCCACGTGCGCCGCTCTGCTGCCGGCAACGGCACAGGGGCAGGCGCCGTTGCGGGTGATCCCGGCCGACGCGGCGAAAGCCCGGCTGGTGCTCGCCGCGCCGTCGCCCGGCGCACCGCAATCGGCAACGCTGGACGGCAAGACCGTTGGCGTGGCGCCCGGCCTGCGGCTGTTCGGCACCGACAACCAGTTGCTGCCCATCGCGGCGGTGGCCGGCCAGAAGCTGCCGGTGCGGTTCAAGCTCGACCTCTACGGCCAGTTGCTGACGGCCTGGGTGCTGAGCGAGCAGGAACAGAAAACCGCGCAATGATCGTCGTCCGGGCCGCGGCAACGTGCCGTGGCTCCCGGATTTGTTGAGTCCCCATAAAGCCCTGATGCCCCCAGGTCAACCACTGAGATCGGCACCATGAAAAAAGTCTTCGTCAAAACCTACGGCTGTCAGATGAACGAGTACGACTCGGACAAGATGGTCGACGTGCTCCACGCCGCCGAAGGCCTGGAAAAGACAGACAACCCCGAAGATGCGGACGTGATCCTCTTCAACACCTGCTCGGTGCGCGAAAAAGCGCAGGAGAAGGTGTTCTCCGAACTCGGCCGCATGAAGGCGCTCAAGGCGCTCAAGCCCGATCTGGTGATCGGCGTGGGCGGTTGCGTGGCGAGCCAGGAAGGCGCCGCCATCGTCAAGCGCGCGCCTTATGTCGATGTGGTGTTCGGCCCGCAGACGCTGCACCGCCTGCCCGCCATGATCGACCGCAGCCGCCAGACCGGCCATTCGCAAGTGGACATCTCCTTCCCCGAGATCGAGAAGTTCGACCACCTGCCGCCGGCGCGGGTCGAAGGCCCGAGCGCCTTTGTCTCGATCATGGAAGGCTGCTCCAAGTACTGCAGCTACTGCGTGGTGCCTTACACCCGCGGCGAGGAAGTCTCGCGCCCGTTCGAGGACGTGCTGGCCGAGGTCGCCGGGCTGGCCGGGCAAGGCGTGCGCGAAGTCACGCTGCTGGGGCAGAACGTCAACGCGTACCGCGGCGCCATGGGCGACACCAGCGAAATCGCCGACTTCGCGCTGCTGATCGAGTACGTGGCCGAGATCCCCGGCATCGAGCGGATCCGCTACACCACCAGCCACCCGAAGGAATTCACGCCGCGACTGATCGAGCTGTACGAGCGCTGCCCGAAGCTGGTCAACCACCTGCACCTGCCGGTGCAACATGCGTCCGACCGCATCCTGATGGCCATGAAGCGCGGCTACAGCGTGCTGGAGTACAAGAGCATCATCCGCAAACTGCGCGCGCTGCGCCCGGACATGTCGCTGTCGTCGGACTTCATCATCGGCTTCCCCGGCGAGACCGAGGCGGACTTCGACAAGCTGATGGCGATGATCGAGGAGATCGGCTACGACACCTCCTTCTCCTTTATCTTCAGCCCGCGCCCCGGCACGCCGGCGGCCAATCTGGCCGACGACACGCCGCACGAGGTCAAGCTCCGGCGCCTGCAGCACCTGCAGGCCACCATCGAGGAAAACGTGCAGCGCATCAGCAAAGGCATGGTCGGCTCGGTGCAGCGCATCCTGGTGGAAGGCCCGGCGCGCAAGGACCCGACCGAGCTGCACGGCCGCACCGAGAACAACCGCGTGGTGAATTTCGCGCTGCCGGGCGTGCCCCAGGACCGCCGCGACCGCATGGTCGGCGAGATGGTGGACGTGGCCATCACCGAAGCCTTCCCACACTCGCTGCGCGGCGAAATCGTAGTGCGCCAGTAATCCAGGCCGGGTTGCGCCTGCCGGCCGTGGCCGGCGGGCGCGACGCAAGAAGCCGCCACTCGTTCCCAGATGAAAATTCCCTCAGCCGAATTCGTCGCCCCCAAGGACGACAACACCCGCCTGCAGAACCTGTGCGGGCCGCTTGACGAGAACCTGCGCCAGATCGAGCAGGCGCTCGACGTCACCATCCTGCGCCGCGGCCACCGCATGACGGTGCGCGGCGCCTACGCGCGCGACGCTGCCGCCGCGCTGGAGCGCTTCTATAACCAGGCCCGCACGGCGCTGTCGATCGACGACGTGCAGCTCGGCCTGGTCGAAGCGCGCCAGGTCGCCGCGCACGGCGCCTATGTGCCGGACGGCGCCGGCGGTGCCGAGGCCGACGCCTTCGAGGACGAATCGCCCGTACTTCACACGCGCCGCGCGGGCCTGCACGGGCGCACGCCAATGCAGCGCGACTACCTGCGCAATGTGCTCTCGCATGACCTCACGCTGGGCATCGGCCCGGCCGGCACCGGCAAGACCTACCTGGCCGTGGCGTGCGCGGTGGACGCCCTGGAACGCGACTCGGTCAAGCGCATCGTGCTGACGCGCCCGGCGGTGGAAGCCGGCGAGCGCCTGGGCTTCCTGCCCGGCGACCTGGCGCAGAAGATCGACCCCTACCTGCGCCCGCTGTACGACGCGCTGTACGATCTGCTCGGCTTCGACCGCACGCAGAAGATGTTCGAGCGCCAGATGATCGAGATCGCGCCGCTGGCCTATATGCGCGGGCGCACGCTGAACCACGCCTTCATCATCCTGGACGAAGCACAGAACACCACGCCCGAGCAGATGAAGATGTTCCTGACCCGGATCGGCTTCGGCTCCAAGGCGGTGATCACCGGCGACACCACCCAGATCGACCTGCCGCGCGGCCAGAAGAGCGGCCTGGTGGAAGCGCAGCATGTGCTGCGCGAGGTGCGCGGCGTGGCCATGACCCGCTTCACCAGCCTCGACGTGGTGCGCCATCCGCTGGTGGCACGCATCGTCGATGCCTATGACGAATATCACGCTCAACACCGAGACGCTTAACCGAACGCAACATCGTGAACGCAAACTCCTCCMCCGCCAGCCTGATCCTGTTCGACGCCGACGGCCGTGCGCGCAAGACCCAGGCGCACGCCGTGCGCGTGCAGCTGCCTGACGGCCGCAGCATCACCGTGGACCTCTCGCAAGCCGCCGATGGCGTGCTCGCGCTGCTGGCCGAGCACACCGACGACCGCCAGCAGGCCGGCCTGCTGGTGCGCCCGGACAACCATGACGCGCTATCCGTGGCCGTCACCGCCACGCCCGTGGTCACCACCACCGGCACCCCCGCCACGCCGCCGTCGCTGGAACTCGCGCTGCAGTACGGCGAGGGTGTCAAGGGACGACGCGGCCTGCCGACGCAGCGCAAGGTGCAGACCTGGGCCAAGTCGGCGCTGTACGCCGATGCCACGCTGACCATCCGCTTTGTCGGCGAGGAAGAAGGCCGCAGCCTGAACCGCAGCTACCGCGGCAAGGACTACGCGACCAATGTCCTGACGTTTGCCTATGCCGAGCATGAGTCCGATCCGGTCAGCGGGGATATCGTGCTGTGCTGCCCGGTGGTGGAGCAGGAAGCGCGCGAGCAGAAGAAGCCGCTTGAGGCGCACTATGCGCATCTGATCGTGCACGGCGTGCTGCATGCGCAGGGCTATGAGCACGAAGAGGACGCCGAGGCGGAGGAAATGGAAGCCATCGAGACGGAGACGCTGCAAGCGCTAGGCTTCGCCGACCCGTACCGGGCAGACGGCAACATCAAAAACAAAGTCTAGAAGACAGGCTTAGCCGTGATCCCCGCCCCAAGGCAGGAATCACCCACCCGCGATGCGAAGCGTGCCGTCAAGGTGTACCAGGCCGTATGGGGCGCCTTCTTTGCCTACTTTCTTGGCAAGACAAGAAAGTAGGTCGCCGCCCCGCAGGGGTGGTGAAACTGCAGTTGCTTTTGACCTTGAAGTTAAGCAGTTGAAGCGCAGAAGTCGCAGTTTCAAACCCCGCCCCACCCCCCCCGTCACAGATCCCAAACCCTTTTAGTGTATCCTTCAACCGATATCCACCCCGCGCTCGCCGCGCCATGAACGACCCTTACCCCAGTTCGAAGTCAGCCGACCGTCCCCGATCCCTGCTCGAACGGCTCTCGGATTTCATCTCCCCCGAGCCCGATACCCGCGCTGAATTGCTCGAGGTGCTTCAGGATGCGCATGCGCGCAACCTGATCGACGCCGACTCCCTCTCCATGATCGAGGGCGTGTTCCAGGTTTCCGAACTCACCGCGCGCGACATCATGGTGCCGCGCGGCCAGATGGACACCGTCAATATCGCCGACGCGCCGGAGAGCTTCATCCCCTTCATGCGGCAGACGGCGCACTCGCGCTTTCCTGTCTACGAAGGCAGCCGCGACAACATCATCGGCATCCTGCTGGCCAAGGACCTCTTGCGGTACTACACCGACGAGGAGTTCGACCTGCGCGAGACCCTGCGCCCGGCTGTATTCATCCCCGAGTCCAAGCGCCTCAATATCCTGTTGCGCGACTTCCGCATCAACCGCAACCACATCGCGATGGTGGTGGACGAGTATGGCGGCGTCGCCGGCCTGGTCACCATCGAGGACGTGCTGGAACAGATCGTGGGCGACATCGAGGACGAGTTCGACCTTGACGAGGATCATGACAAGATCGTGCAACTGCCCGATGGCGGCTGGCGCGTGCATGGCCTGACCGAGATCGAGCAGTTCAACGAAACCTTCGGCACGCACTTCTCCGATCACGACGTCGACACCGTGGGCGGCTTGCTGAGCAACCACCTTGGCCACGTGCCGCATCGCGGCGAAGTGGTGATACTGCCCCCGATGCGCTTCGAAGTCCTGCGCGCCGATGCCCGCCAGGCGCACCTGCTGCTGGTGCGCCGCGAGGCCCCGCTCAACCCGCCCGAAGTGGACGGCGCATGAAGCGCTTGCTCCAGGCATGGCCCGGCGCCGCCAGCGCCGGGCGCGACAACGCGCGCGGCGTGAGCCTGCCCCGACTGTTGCTGGCCGCCATCCTGGGCGTCGCCCATACCCAGGCCTACGCGCCCCATACCTGGTGGTGGCTGCAATTGCTGTCGCTGGCTGGGCTGGTGGCGCTGGTCGCCGATGCGCCCCGCACCCGCGGCGCGGCCGCGACCGGCTACGCCTTTGGCCTGGGCTGGTTCCTCTCCGGCGTGTGGTGGCTCTATATCAGCATGCACGTCTATGGCGAGATGCCAGCCTGGATGGCGCTGCTTGCCGTGCTGCTGCTTGCCGGCTTCATCGCGCTCTTTCCGGCGCTGGCCGCCGCGACATGGCACTGGCTGATGGCGCGCCGGACGCGCGCGGCCTCCGTGACGCTGCTGGCGCCGCTCGCCTTCGGCGCGGCCTGGGGGCTGTCCGAATGGCTGCGCGGCGTAATGTTCACCGGTTTTCCCTGGCTGTCGAGCGGCTACGCCCATACCGATGGTCCGCTGGCCGGCTTCGCGCCGCTGATCGGGGTCTACGGCATCGGCGCGCTGGCGGCAACTGTGGCTGCATTGCTGGTGGCAGCGGTGCGCGGCTTCGGCAGCGCCGGCCCGGGCGGCAAGCGCACCGGCGCGCTCGCGCTGGCGGGAGCCGTGGCGCTGCCGCTGGGCGGCGCCGCGCTGGTGCCGGTCGCCTGGACTACCCCGGCCGGCAAGCCCATTGCCGTGCGGCTGCTGCAGGGCAATGTGGCACAGGACATCAAGTTCGAACCGGCCGGCGTGCAGCGCTCCATCGAGCTATACCGCGACCTGATCACGGCCGCCCCGGCCGATCTCGTGGTCACGCCCGAGACCGCCTTCCCGGTGATCCTGCAGGACCTGCCCGTCGACATCGCCATCGCGGTGCGCGACTTCACCGTGGCCAGCGGCACCACCGTGCTGTTTGGCGCCGCCGGCGCGGATTCGCCGGTCGATTTCACCAACAGCGTCTTCGGCCTGGGTCCGCTGACCGAACGGCTGTATCGCTACAACAAGCACCACCTGGTGCCGTTCGGCGAGTTCATTCCCTTGGGTTTCCACTGGTTCGTGGACATGATGAAGATGCCGCTCGGGGACTTCCGCCGCGGCGGACTGGACCAGGCCCCGCTGCCGGTGCGCGGCATCATGGTGGCACCCAATATCTGCTACGAGGATCTGTTCGGCGAGGAAATCGCCGAGACGCTGCGCAGCCAGCCGGTGCCGGCCAATATCCTGGTCAATGTGACCAACCTGGCCTGGTTCGGCGACACCATTGCGCTGGACCAGCATCTGCAGATCTCGCGCATGCGCGCGCTGGAGATGCGCCGGCCGATGCTGCGTTCGACCAATACCGGGATGACTGCCGTGGTGACGCCGGACGGCGTGGTGGCCGCGCGCTTGCCGACCTTCACGGTCGGCACGCTCACCGCCAATGTGCAGGGCACACAGGGTTTCACCCCATATGTGCGCTGGGGAAATAGTCCGGCGCTGGCAGCCTGCCTGCTGGTGCTGGCCCTGGCGGCCTGGCGCCGCCGCCAGCAACGCTGACGGCGGCCGGGCCGCAGACAGCCCAGCAGGCGTGTCAGGCTGCCACGCCAGCCACTGCCGACAGCAAGGCGGCGGCTATCATCACTGCGATGGCGACGAGATAAGGCTTCCGAGAAAGTAGCGACATGACCGGTGTCCCCCTGATGAATTGATTCGGACGGTTTCGGCTGTTATGCACAGCTCTGCTTAATACTGTATACAAAAACACTAACGGCCAGTATCCGGCAGAGCTTTAGAGGGCTTCGGTGTTTACCCGATTCGTTGCAAAACGCCGACACCACATGCCAGCCCCGCGGGCGGGATTGGATGTCGTGACTCATGCAAGGGTCGTGCCGATGGCGGGCAGCCTGAAAAAAACCGATAGAATTCAGGGTTTGGCACGATCTTCGTGAGGCGCCGTGGCAACTTTGCCGCCCGGCGCCCGCCCTTGCTTGCTTGCTGGCCTGTGTGCAGGCCCTTACTAGTCTTCGCTTATGCTGACCTTCCAACAAATGATCCTCACCCTGCAGGCCTACTGGGACCGGCAGGGCTGCGCACTCTTGCAACCCATCGATCTGGAGGTCGGCGCCGGCACCTCGCACGTGCATACCTTCCTGCGCGCGATCGGGCCGGAGCCGTGGCGCGCCGCCTATGTGCAGCCGTCGCGCCGCCCCAAGGACGGGCGCTATGGCGAGAACCCCAACCGCCTGCAGCACTATTACCAGTACCAGGTCGTGCTCAAGCCCGCGCCCGAGAACATCCTCGAGCTGTACCTCGGCTCGCTGGAAGCGCTGGGCCTGGACCTGAAGCAGAACGACATCCGCTTCGTCGAGGACGACTGGGAAAATCCCACGCTGGGCGCATGGGGCCTGGGCTGGGAAGTCTGGCTCAACGGCATGGAAGTGACGCAGTTCACCTATTTCCAGCAAGTGGGCGGCATCGACTGCAAGCCCATCACCGGCGAGATCACCTACGGCATCGAGCGCCTGGCGATGTACCTGCAGAAGGTCGAGAACATCTATGACCTGGTGTGGACCGAGTGGGAAGAAAACGGCAAGACGCGCCGCCTGACCTATGGCGACGTCTATCACCAGAACGAAGTGGAGCAATCCACCTACAACTTCGAGCAAAGCAATACCGAGATCCTGTTCCGCCACTTCGCCGAACACGAAGCGGAAGCCAAGCGCCTGATGGGCGCCGCCGAGGCGAAGCAGGATGCCGGGCAGGCCGCGCCGGCCGACGCCGCCAAACGCCTGCCGCTGCCCGCCTACGAGCAACTGCTCAAGGCCGCCCACACCTTCAACCTGCTGGACGCACGCGGCGCGATCTCGGTCACCGAGCGCGCGGCCTATATCGGCCGCATCCGCAACCTGTCGCGGCTGGTGGCCCAGGCCTACTATGACTCGCGCGAGTCGCTCGGCTTTCCGATGTGCGAACGCGAGGCCGCCGCATGACCCGCGCGGCGCGCGGCGCGCTGCGCGGATGCGCTGCCCTGGCGATGCTGGCCCTGGGAGCGTCCGGCGCCGCCCAGGCCTCGGCGCCCGTGCCGAGCCCGCAGGCGCTGTACCTGCCGGCCGACCTGTCCAATGTCTGCGAAGCCAATCCGCAGGCACTGCAGCAGGCCATCGACCGGCACTGGCACGGCGCCTTCGGCCCGAACAACTCGCTGGACCAGTGGACCCAGCTGGTGCGCACGTTCTCGTGCGACCTGTCGGGCTCCAGGGATCTGGGCTGGCACCGCGTGCCGCTGCGCGCCTATGAAAGCGCGATCCGTTACCCGCTCACGTGGACCGAGACCGAGACAGTGAACGGCCGGGTACGCCGCCAGATCAAGACGTACTACTCGGCCGCGCAGCTGCCGCCCAAGATCGATTTCTGGGTAAGCGGCCGCATCGACGAGATCCGCTACGACAAGCGCCTGCGCCGGCTCGATGCCCGCTTCTTCGCACCGCGTCCCGCCCCCGGCACCCGCGGCAGCAGCGCAAGCAGCGGCGGCAGCACGGACAGCCAGTGCGTAGCGACCACGCTGCAATTCCGCCAGCAAAACGGCCTGTGGCTGTTGTCCGGCGTAGAACCTACTATTGCACCGCGCTGCTAAGGCGCAGCGCGTGCCACAACTTGTTGGAAACGATTCATGTCGCAAACCCTGACCGATTCGAACGATACGCTGCTGATCGAGCTGTTCACCGAAGAGCTGCCGCCCAAGGCGCTGGCGCGCCTGGGCGACGCCTTCGCGCAGGGCCTGTTCGCCGGCCTGTCCGAGCGTGGCCTGCTGGATGACGGCGCCGCCGTCACCTCTTTCGCCACGCCGCGCCGGCTGGCCGCGCAAGTCACCGGCGTGCGCCGCAGCGCGCCAGACCGCGAGCAGCGCGAAAAAGTGCTGCCGCTGACGGTGGCGCTGGACGCCAACGGCGAGCCGACGGCGCCGCTGGCCAAGAAGCTGGCCGCGCTGGCCAAATCGGTGGGCGTCGAAGCGATCGACTGGCAAACCCTGGAGCGCGCCTCCGACGGCAAGGCCGACGCCTTCTTCTACCGCTACACCGCGCGCGGCGCCGAACTGGTTGCCGGCCTGCAGGCGGCACTGGACGACACCATCGCCAGGCTGCCCATCCCCAAGGTGATGAGCTACCAGCGTCCGGACGGCAGCACCGTGCATTTCGTGCGCCCCGCGCACCGTCTGGTGGCCCTTCTCGGCACCGAAGTGGTGCCGGTCAGTGCATTGGGGCTCCAGGCCGGCAGGACCACCCAGGGCCACCGCTTCCTGTCTGGCGGCGAGATCGAGATTGCCCGGGCCGGCGACTATGCCGCCGTGCTGGAATCGCAAGGCCGCGTGCTGGCCAGCTACACCGAGCGCCGTGAACGCATTCGCAACGCGCTGCTGGAGCAGGCCGGCGCCGACCAGGTCGTCATGCCCGATGCCCTGCTCGACGAAGTCAATTCGCTGGTGGAATGGCCGGTGGTCTATCCTTGCCATTTCGAGGAGGTCTTCCTCGAAGTGCCGCAGGAATGCCTGATCCTGACCATGCAGACCAACCAGAAGTACTTCGCGCTGACCGATGCCGAAGGCCACCTGCGCAACCGCTTCCTGGTGGTTTCCAACCTGGCCACGGACACGCCGGAATCCATCATCAGCGGCAATGAGCGCGTGGTGCGCCCGCGCCTGGCCGACGCCAAGTTCTTCTTCGACCAGGACCGCAAGAAGACCCTGGCCTCGCGCGTGCCGCAACTGGCCAATGTGGTCTACCACAACAAGATCGGCTCGCAGCTCGACCGCGTGCAGCGCCTGCAGCAGATCGCCGGCCACATCGCCGACGCGATGGGCGCCGCCGGCATTGCCGTGGAAAAAGCGGCCGCCATGCGCGGCGCCGAACTTGCCAAGGCCGACCTGCTGACCGACATGGTCGGCGAGTTCCCGGAGCTGCAGGGCACCATGGGCACCTACTACGCGCGTCACGACGACGAAGCCGAATCCGTGGCGCTGGCCTGCTCCGAGCACTATCGCCCGCGTTTTGCCGGCGACGCCCTGCCCGCCGGCCCGGTGAGCCTGGCTGTCGCGCTGGCCGACAAATTGGAGACGCTGGTCGGCATCTGGGGCATCGGCCTGTCGCCCACCGGCGAGAAGGATCCGTTCGCACTGCGGCGCCACGCGCTCGGCATCCTGCGCATGCTGGTCGAGACGCCGCTGCCGCTGTCGATCGACGCACTGCTGGAGCTCACCCAGCAGGCCTTCGCCGGCATCGCCGCGGTCAAGCCCGCGCAAGCCGCGATCGCCGACTTCCTGTACGACCGCCTGCGCGGCTACCTGAAGGACAAGGGCTACACCACCAACGAGGTGGAAGCCGTGGTGAGCCTGCGCCCGCAGCGCCTGGACGACATCCTGGCCCGCCTGGAAGCGGTGCGCACCTTTGCCGCGCTGCCCGAAGCCGAAGCGCTGGCCGCGGCCAACAAGCGCATCACCAACATCCTGCGCAAGAACACCGACCCCATTGGCACCGTGCAGCCGGCGCTGCTGCAGGAAGCCGCCGAGAGCGCGCTGCACAAGGCGGTGGAAAGCGTGCGCCCGCAGGTGGACGCCGCCTTCGCCAACGGCGACTTCGCCACCGCGCTGCGCGACCTCGCGCAGCTGCGCGCGGCGGTCGACCAGTTCTTCACCGACGTCATGGTGATGGCCGAAGACGCGCAACTGCGTGCCAACCGGCTGGCGCTGCTGGCCTCGCTGCACGTGCTGGCCAATCGCGTGGCCGACATCTCCAAGCTGGCCGCCTGAGCGGCCGGGCACCATAACGGAAGGCCATCATGCCGCAGACACCGCCCAAGCTTGTCGTGCTCGATCGCGACGGGGTCATCAACCTCGACAGCGACCAGTTCATCAAGACGCCCGACGAATGGATCCCCATCGATGGCAGCCTGGAAGCGATCGCCGCGCTCAATCAGGCCGGCTATCGCGTGGTGATCGCCAGCAACCAGTCCGGCATCGGCCGCGGCCTGTTCGAGATGAGCGCGCTCAACGCCATGCACGAGAAAATGCACAAGGCGCTGGCCAATCTCGGCGGACGCGTCGACGCGGTCTTCTTCTGCCCGCATACGGCGGCGGACGGCTGCGATTGCCGCAAGCCCAAGGCCGGGATGCTTGAGCAGCTGGCCGAACGCTTTGGCGTAGAGCTCAAGGGCGTGCCGCTGGTAGGCGACTCGCTGCGCGATCTCGAGGCGGGGCTGGCGGTGGGTTGCGCCCCGCACCTGGTGCTGACCGGCAAAGGCGCCAAGACCGAGAAAAAGGGCGGCCTGCCGCCCGGCACGCTGATCCACGACGACCTGCGCGCTTTCGCGCGCTGGCTGCTCACCGGCGATGGCGCTCCGCGCCAGGCCGGTTCCTGAACCCAATTCCCGCACCGATGATTTTCCTCCGCTCCTTGCTGTTCGCGTTGTTCCTTCTGGTAGTGACGCCGCCGTATGCCTGCGCGTGCTTCATTGTCTTTCCCTTCATGAATGCCGACCGCCGCTACCGCTTCGTGCGCGGCTGGCCGCGGATGGTCACCGCCGCGGCCGCCGTGATTTGCGGCATTCGCTACCGCTACGAAGGCCGCGAGCATTTCGACGGCATGCTCGACAAGCCGGTCGTGGTGCTGTCCAAGCACCAGTCGGCGTGGGAGACGGTCGCCTACCTGGCCACGCTGCCCAAGCCGATGTGCTTCGTGTTCAAGCGCGAACTGCTGATGGTGCCCTTCTTCGGCTGGGCGCTGGGCATGCTCAAGATGGTGCATATCAACCGCAAGGAAGGCACGCGCGCCTTCGCCTCCGCCGTGCGGCAGGGCAAGGAGCGGCTGTCTGAAGGCGCCTGGATCATCATGTTCCCGGAGGGTACGCGCACGCCATCCGGCCTGGAGAAGACCCGCTACAAGAGCGGCGGCGCCCGCCTCGCGGTGGAAACGGGCGCGTGGGTGATTCCGATGGCCGTCAACTCCGGGCGGCTGTGGCCGCGCAACTCGTTCCTGAAATATCCCGGGATGATCACGGTCTCTGTCGGCGCGCCGATTTCCTCGGCCAACAAGACCGCGGACCAGGTCAACCAAGAGGTTGAGGCGTGGATCGAACGAGATATGCGTAGAATCGATGGCGAGAGCTACCGGAGCAAAACGCCCGCATGAAATTGCTGCGCCCGTCCCCCGATGCCCCCGGCTCCCAGATGGAGCTGCCGCTGTCAGACGCCCTGGCCGGCGCCGACATGGCACCGGGCATGGCACCGGGGGTTACGCCTGCGCAACCGGTCCCGCCCGCCTCGCAACCTTGGCCACAGCCGCAGCCCAATGCGCGGCGGCTGCTGGTGGGCGAACGCGGCGTGCACTACACGCTCAAGCGCTCGTCGCGCCGTACCATCGGTTTCACCGTGGACGACCGCGGCCTGTCCATCACGGCGCCGCGTTGGGTGACGCTGGCCGACATCGAGTCCGCCATCTTCGAAAAACAGCGCTGGATCTTCAACAAGCTGGGGGAATGGCAGCATCGCGAAGCCCGGCGCGTGCTGCCCACCGTGCAATGGCGCGAAGGCGCGAGCCTGCCCTTTCTGGGCAAGCCCATCACGCTGAAACTCGAATCGCCCACCGGCGTACTGGTGTTCGACGCCGACAGCCGCATTCTTCATCTTGCGCTGCCTGTGCATGCCGATGAGCAGCAGATCAAGGATCGCGTGCAAGGGTGGCTTCAGCACCAGGCCAAGCGGCTGCTGGCGCAGCGGCTCGATATCTACGCCGACAAGCTCGGCGTGCGGCACAGCGCGTTTGCGCTGACATCGGCCGCGACGCGCTGGGGCAGCTGCACCGCCGACGGCAAGATCCGGATGAACTGGCGGCTGATGCATTTTCCCTTGTCGATGATCGACTACGTGGCCGCGCATGAGCTGGCGCATCTCAAGGAGATGAACCATAGCCCCAGGTTCTGGGATACGGTGGCATCGATCTTTCCGGAATTCCGGGATGCCCGGGCGCAATTGAGGGCGCATCCGCCGGAATTGCTGCCGACGTTCTGAGCCCGGCCTCCTGGCCTGGCACTCCGCCAGGCGCGTGGCAAGGTGCCGGCCGCAACCCTGCAATGCGAGTATCAGACCCTTGATTTCAAACGGAAAAATGGCGATCAGCGCCAGCGGCATACCCGCCTTGCGCATCCCGTTTAGAATATCCGCCCCATTCAAGAAAAATCATATCTCTCCCAAAATGCGACTCCTCCATACCATGCTCCGCGTCGGCGACCTGCAACGCTCGATCGACTTCTACACCCGCATCCTCGGCATGCAACTGCTGCGCGAAAGCGACAACACCGAATACAAGTACCGCCTCGCCTTCGTCGGCTACGGCCCGGAATCCGAAACGGCCGTGCTTGAGCTGACCTATAACTACGGCGTCGACAAGTACGAAATGGGCACCGCCTACGGCCATATCGCGCTGGAGACCGACAACGCGGCGGCCACCTGCGAGCGCATCCGCGCCGCCGGCGGCAATGTCGTGCGCGAGGCCGGCCCGGTCAAGGGCGGCACCACCGTGATCGCCTTCGTCGAAGACCCGGACGGCTACAAGATCGAACTGATCGAGCGCAATTCCACGCGCGACGCCAGCCGCCCCTGAAGTGAGCGCCCAACCGCTCACCCGGCGCCCGCTCGACGGCATGGCCATCACCCTGATGGTCGTGCTCTGCCTGGCATGGGGGTTGCAGCAAGTGGTGATCAAAGTGACAGCGCCGTCGATGGGCGCGGTGCTCCAGGCTGGCGTGCGCTCAGCGGTGGCGGCCTTGCTGGTGTTCGGCTTCGCTGCCTGGCGCCGCACGCCGCTGTGGCAGCGCGATGGCACGCTGGGCGCGGGGTTGCTGGCCGGCCTGTTGTTCGGCGCAGAGTTCTTCTGCATCTTCGTTGGCCTTGGCCACACCAGCGCTTCGCGCATGGCGGTGTTCCTCTATACCGCGCCGATCTTCACCGCGCTCGGGCTGCACATGACCGTCGCCGGGGAACGGCTGCGGCGCGGGCAGTGGGTTGGCGTGGGGCTGGCCTTCTGCGGCATGGCGCTGGCTTTTGCCGATGGCATCGCCGCGCCTGCCGCGCATGGYGGCAGCACGCTGCTGGGCGATGCGCTGGGCATCCTTGCCGGATTCCTGTGGGCAGCCACCACGGTGGTGGTACGTGCCAGCCGGCTGGCATCGGCGCCGGCCAGCAAGACGCTGCTCTATCAACTGGCCGTGTCGGCGGTGATGCTGCTGGCCATGGCGCTTGCCGCCGGCCAGCACCTGCATGCGCGGGTTGACGGCCTGGTGCTGGCGAGCCTGTTCTACCAGTCGGTGCTGATAGCCTTTGCCAGCTACCTGGCGTGGTTCTGGTTGCTGCGCCAATATCTGGCTTCGCGCTTATCGGTGTTTTCGTTCCTGACGCCGCTGTTCGGTGTGGCATTCGGCGTGGTGCTGATGCACGATGCCGTGGGCATGCGGTTTGCCGTGGCGGCGGTGCTGGTGCTGGCCGGCATCGTGCTGGTCAACCGGCGGGCCTGAGCGAACGCACCCGGCTTACCGCGCAATAGACGCAAAAGATGCAAAAGAGCCGGCATGCGCCGGCTCTTTTGCTACGCCCGCGCGGATGCGCCGGGGTTAGAAGCTGAACATGCCGAGCGCCTCGCGCACTTCGTCCAGCGTCGCCTGGGTAACGACGCGGGCCTGCTCCGTGCCCTGCTTCAGGATATCGAACACGTGCTGCGGATCCTTTGCCAGTGCCTCGCGGCGCTCGCGGATCGGCGCCAGCAGTGCCTGCAGCACGCCCTCCAGCCGGCGCTTGAGCACCATATCGCCCAGTCCGCCGCGCCGATAGTGTTCCTTCAGTTCGGCCACTTCATCGACCGCCTCGTCGAACGCATCGAGGTAGGTGAACACCATATTGCCCTCGACCTGCCCCGGATCCGACACCTTGAGGTGGTTGGGATCGGTGTACATGCGCATGACCGCTTCCTTGATCTGCTCAGGCGTGGCCGCGAGCGGGATCGCATTGCCTTGCGACTTGCTCATCTTGGCCTTGCCGTCGACGCCGGGCAGGCGGCCGAAGCGCGGGATCAGCGCGGCGGCTTCGGGCAGGACCTCGCGGCCAACCTGGTGGTTGATGCGGCGCACGATCTCGTTGGTCTGCTCGATCAGCGGCGCCTGGTCCTCGCCCACCGGCACCACCTGGGCCTTGAAGCCGGTGATGTCGGCCGCTTGCGAGGCCGGGTAGCACAGGAAGCCAGCGGGAATATCGCGTCCGAAGCCGCGTGCCTGGATCTCTTCCTTGATGGTGGGATTGCGCTCCAGCCGGGCCACCGTGACGAAGTTCAGGTACATCAGGGTGAGTTCGGCCAGCGCCGGCAGGTGCGACTGCACCGTGATGGTGGTCTTGGCCGGGTCGATGCCGACCGCCAGGTAGTCGAGCGCCACCTCCAGCACGTTGCGCCGCACCTTTTCCGGATCGTGCGCGTTGTCGGTCATGGCCTGGGTGTCGGCCAGCAGCAGATATTGCTTGTGGGTGTCCTGCAGTGCCACGCGGCTCTTGAGCGAGCCAACGTAGTGGCCAAGGTGAAGCTGGCCGGTGGGGCGGTCGCCGGTGAGGATGACCTTGCGCTGGGGCGCCTGCGTTTCGCTAGTCATGGCATTTCCTTCGGTAAGAGAAGCGCCGCGGGCACCGGTCGGCGGGGGCACAGGCCTGCCGACCGGGCTGCGGCGGCTAGAGTCGGGATCGGGGGATGACGACGTGCCGCTGCCTTCAGCAGCGCCACCAATGGGGCATGGGCGCGCGCATCATCAGGGCGTGGCCTCGAGTTGCCGTGCCAGCCCAACGTATTCGGCGACGGGAACTTCCTCCGCGCGCCGGGCCAGGTCGAAGCCAAGCGCGTCGAAATCGACCTGGTCGCGCAGCATCGACAGCGTATTGCGCAGGACCTTGCGCCGCTGGGAGAAAGCCGCGGCCACCACATCGCCCAGCACCGTCAGGTTGCAGGCGGGATAAGGCGAGCGCAACAGGCCGTCGGCTTGCCGCGGCCAGGGAATCATGCGCACCACGGCGGAGTCGACCTTCGGCGGCGGATTGAACGACGCCGGCGGCACGTCGAGCACATGCTCCATGTGATAGCGCACCTGGAGCATGATCGACAGCCGCCCGAAAGCCTTGCTGCCGGGCTCGGCCACCATGCGCTCGACCACTTCCTTTTGCAGCATGAAATGCTGGTCGCGCACCTGGTCGGCGAACTCGGCCAGATGGAACAGCAGCGGGCTGGAGATGTTGTACGGCAGGTTGCCGACGATGCGCAGCGGCCTGCCGGCTTCGCACAGCTTGCCGAAATCGAAGGCCAGCGCATCGCCCGCGTGGATCACCAGGCGATCGCCGTAGCGGCGCCGCAGGCGCTCCACCAGGTCGCGGTCGAGCTCGACCACCTGCATCTGCGGCAGGCGCTCCAGCAGCGGCTGGGTCAGCGCGCCGAGACCGGGGCCGATCTCGACCAGGACATCGCCATGCTGCGGGTCGATGGCACTGACGATGCCATGGATGATGCCGTCATCGACCAGGAAGTTCTGTCCGAATCGTTTGCGGGCCACATGGCCCTGGTGTACGTTGGAACGCATAGTTGGGTCTCGCTCGGGCGTCAGCGTGTTGCCGCCAGCGGCGCGGCGCGCGGCCGGCCGTTGGCGTGGCCGGCCATGGCGATGGCGCTGCGGATCGCCTCGATCATGCTACCGTGCTCGGCCCGGCCGCTCGCGGCCAGGTCGAGCGCAGTGCCATGGTCGACCGATGTGCGGATAAAAGGCAAGCCCAGCGTGATATTCACGCCGTGGCCGAAGGTACCGTACTTGAGCGGCGCCAGGCCCTGGTCGTGGTACATCGCCAGCACGCAGTCGGCCCCGTCGAGGTGGCGGGGCTGGAACAGCGTGTCGGCGGGGTATGGGCCGCGTGCGTCGATGCCCGCGTCGACGGCGTGGGCCAGCGCGGGGATGATCACGTCGATCTCCTCATGGCCCATGTGGCCGCTTTCCCCGGCGTGGGGGTTCAGGCCTGTCACCAGGATGCGCGGGCGGACAATGCCGAAATGGCGGCGCAGGTCGGCGTCGACGATGGTCAGCGTCTCCACCAGCATGGCCACCGTCAGCGCATCGGGCACCGCGCGCAATGGCAGGTGGGTGGTGGCCAGCGCCACCCGCAGCATGGCGTTGGCATGCGCGGGCTGCGGGCCGGCCAGCATCATCACCACGCGCGGCACGCCGGCGCGTTCGGCAAGGTATTCCGTGTGGCCGGTGAAGGGCACGCCGCCATCGTTGATGGTGCTCTTCTGCACCGGCGCGGTCACCATGCCGGCATAGCGCGGCGTGCCGTGCGCGCCACCGGTGCAGCCGTCAATCGCGGCATCGAGCAAGGCCAGCACGTAGGCCCCGTTGCGCGCATCGAGCCGGCCGGCTTCGCACGGCACGTCCAGTGCGATGTCTTCGCTCACCACGCTGCCGTCCGCCAGCCTGCGCGCCCAGGCGTGCGCCGCGCCCAGCGCCGCGGCACGCGTAGCCAGCAGGCGCGCGTCGCCCAGCACGTGAAAGCGCACTTGCGGATGCTCGCCCGCAAGTTGCAGCAAGGCACCCACGGTGATGTCGGGACCGATGCCGGCGGGTTCCCCGGTGGTGATGGCTAGCGCGAGCGGCTCTGACATGGCGGCGATGTCTTCTGTTTGGCGTGTTTAGCGCTGGCGGTTGACGCGGTATTCCACGTAGGCGGCCTGGCGCAACTGGCGCTGCCAGTCTTCATAGGCCGCGCGCAGCTTCTGCTCGCGTACCTCGGCACGGGCGAAATCACGCTGCTTCTCCGGCGAAACTTCGGTCTCGCGGCGATTGACCACCAGGATCAGGTGGACACCAAACTGGCTGACCACGGGTTCAGACACTTCGCCCGGGCGCAGCCGGTTCATGGCCTGCTCGAATTCCGGCACCAGCTCGCCCGGCGATACCCAGCCGAGATCGCCACCGTTCGACGCCGATCCGTCCTGGGAGAATCGCTTGGCCGCTTCGCCAAAGTCTCCGCCGTGGGTAATGCGGTCCCGCACCGTGACCAGCTGGCGGCGCGCTTCGGCCTCCGGCATGTTGGGGCCGGTGCGGATCAGGATATGGCGTACCTGGGTCTGGGTAATCTTGTCGGCGGCGGCCGGGCTCGACGACGCCGCCGGCGCGTTGCGCTTGGCCAGCAGCTTGAGCACGTGGAAGCCGTTGGCGCTCTCGATCACTTGCGGCGCCACGCCACCGACCTGCAGGTCAAGCACGGCATTGGCGAACAGCGCCGGCAGCCGGCCGATCTCGCGGAAGCCAAGCGAGCCGCCCTTGGCGGCCTCGGGCGCATCGGATGCCTGCGCCAGCTCGGCGAAATCCGCGCCACCCTGGGCCTGCTTGAGCAGCCCTTCGGCCTTGGCGCGCAAGGCCGCCTTCTGCGCCTCCGAGGCATCGTCCGGCACGCGCACCAGGATCTGGGCCACGTTGTATTCGGTGGGGCCAGTGGCAGCAGCGGCAGTGCCCGGTGCACCATTCGCCGCGAGATAGTTGTCGATCTCGCCGTCGTAGACCTGGATCTTGGAATCCACCTCGCGCTCGCGCAGGCGGATCACCTGCACCTGCTTGCGCAACTCATCCCGGTACTTGGTCCAGGTCATCCCGGTGCGCTCGACCTGGCTGCGCAGGTCGGTCACGTTCATTTTATTCTGCTGCGCCACGGACTCGATGGCGCGGTCGACTTCCTGGTCCGTCACCTTGATGCCGGCTTCCTGCGCGGCCTGCGTCTGCACGCGCTCCATCACCAGGCGCTCCAGCACCTCGCCCAGCAGGTCGGCACGCGCCGGCACCGGCCGGTTGGCCTGGCGCAACTGCGATTCGATATCGTCGGCGCGGTCCAGCAGTTCACGCCGGGTAATCACACTGCTGTTGACGATCGCCACCACCTCGTCCACCAGTTGCGAGCGCTGGGCGCTCGTGCCGGGCTGCGATACGCCCAGGCGCGGCTGGCTGGGCGAAGCAGCGGCGCTGCCACCGGCCTGGGGCATGAAAATGCC
The DNA here is from genome assembly GCF_056399885.1 of Cupriavidus sp. 01L45. Classification (NCBI taxonomy): domain Bacteria; kingdom Pseudomonadati; phylum Pseudomonadota; class Betaproteobacteria; order Burkholderiales; family Burkholderiaceae; genus Cupriavidus; species Cupriavidus sp. 01L45. The sequence continues at coordinate 22,280 of NZ_JBFTSG010000050.1, forward strand.
GGTGGCCTTCTGCCCGGGAGCCTTCAGCTGCGCCGCGGCGGGCAGCGCGAAAGCGGCCAGCAGCGCGCTCAGCAAAAGGCTTTGCCAGCCGGTCAGGCGGGACGACAAGGAGGAGATCGCGGTGAATTCTTGACGTTTCATCATGGTCCGTCATTCATAGTGGTCGAGCTGGGATGGGATCACAGGCCTGGCGACGACGGGCTCATAACCCGGCACGTTCAGCCGCAGCACATCCAGCGGATTGGAGCCAATCTTGGACAACCCGCGGAACTCCACCTGGAAGAAGATGCGCCCGGTGTAGCCCTGCGTGGTGTTGCGGAAGCGCTGGTAGACGACACGTCCCACCCAGCAATCCGCCGCGTATTCGAAGCCGGCCAGCGCATCGACCAACTGGCTCGCGTTCAGGTCGAACGCTACCCGGCCAATGCCATAGGTGCGCTGGGTCACTGGCCACTGGCTCGAAATCTCGAACTGGTCAATGGCGGTATTGTCCGTCACCGAGGTCGGGCGGCGGTAGCGATAGCCGATATTCAGCGTCTTGCGCACCTCGGGCCGCCACGAGAAGGCGATATTCGAATAGATCACACGGTCGCTCGAGGGGTTGTACTGCAGCCCGGCATCGAGGTAGTAACCCTTGAACATCTGGATCGTGGTGGCGGCCAGCAGATCGGAATAACYAGTCTGGCCGGCAGGGTCGGTGCCGTTGAGCTGCACGCGCTGGCCGGTCAGGTCATAGCGCTGGGCGATGGTGCCGCGGAAGCGCTCGATCCCGCTGCTGGCTTCGATCAGGCGCGTGGTCACGCCCGCCGTCACCTTGTTGTTATCGGCGATGCGGTCATAACCGGTGAACGGGTTCTCGCTGAAAATCTGACCATAGCCAAAGTCGGACTGTACCGTATCGAACAGCGGGAACTGGCTCTGGTCGCGAAATGGCGTGTAGACATAGAACAGGCGTGGCTCAAGCGTCTGCACGTAGTTGACGCCAAACAGCCGGCTCACGCTCGGCGCGTCGCGCTCGAAGGTCATGCCCGAGTCCAGGCTCACGGTCGGCAATGTCCGGGTCAGCGTATTCGGCGCACCGGGCGTGTTGGTGGACGGCTCCATCTGGTACTGGGTGGCACTGAACGTCACCTTGGGCGTGACGAACCAGCCCGGCCGGAGGATCGGGTAGCTGATCGAGGGCTGGAAATAGACCCGCTCGCCCTGGGGCTGCTGCGTGCCGCTTGTACTCAGCGGAATGCGAAAGCGCGTGTAATCGGTATCCACCTGCACATCGAAACCGCCCAGGTCGTAGCGAATGTACTTCGCATTGAGCTGCGGCACGCGTTCGTACGAGGGCTGGCTCGGCGCCAGCGTCTGGAACTTCTGCACCCGCGCCAATACAGTCAGATCCTGCCAGTTGTAACTGACTCCGCCTTCCTGCGTGTACTGGCGCAGCGTTGCCTGCGTTACCGAGCGGGTCAGGTCGTCGGGGTACTGGTCGTCCGATACCTTGTTCAGGTTGACGTACGCGTTCAGGCCCTTGGCGATGTTCTGGTAGTGCTGGACCGAGTATGCCCAGCGGTTGGTCTTGGTCTTCTGGTCGTCCGGCAGGAATTCGCCGCGGATGCGTCCCGAATAACCCTCGCCGATATAGCGGTAATCGGAGCCCAGCTGCACCCCGCGGGAAGTCAACACACGCGGGAATATTGTCAGGTCGCGGTTGGGCGCGATATTGAAGTAGTACGGAACCGTGAGGTCCGCGCCGGACTTGGAGCCATATCCGAACAGCGGCGGAAGCACGCCGCTGCGGCGCTCGCTGTTCAAGGGGAAACTGAACACCGGCGCCCCCATGATCGGCACGTCGAAGAAGCGCAGCACGCCGCCGTAGGCGGTGCCGACCTGGCGGTCGCTGTCGATATCCAGCTCGCGGGCACTGAAATACCAGTCCGCATTGTCGGGCGAACAGGTCGTATAGGTGGCGCGTTTGATCGTGCTGAGGTTCTTGTCGATGAAATCGATGCGCTCGGCCTTGCCCGAGCCGCCGGTTTCCTGGAAATAGTAGTCCGGCGACAGCATGTAGCCTTCGTTGGCCTCCACCTTCAGCCGGGCTTCCGGCCCGACCGCGAGCGAGCCGTCGCGCGAAATACGGGCGTTGCCGTGGACGAAAGCCTCGTCGCTGTCCTGGTCGTAAGTGAGCTTGTCGCCCTTGACCACGCCGCCCGCGCGGCGCAGCTCCGCGTTGCCTTCGAGTTCCACGCCGCGCTGGTTATAGCCGGTCATGCGGTCGCCCGAGGCAAAGGTGGGCGGATTGTCGTCCGGCTCGGCGGGCCTGGTCTTGGCGTTGCCCGGTTCGGCCAGGCGTGGCACCAGCTCGCCGGGTACCGGCGGGGTCTCGGGCACCTGTTCGGCGGCGGGCTCGGCCACCGGCAGGTCGGGGATGGCGGAACTCACGGCCTGCGCGTGAACGCCCACCGACCAGCCGGCCATGGCCAACACGAGCGGGCGCAATGCGCTTCCGGGGCGTCGCGCCAATGTCTTGCTTGCCTTCTGGTTCGGTGATCGTCGTTGTTCGGTCATGCGAGCGGGTCATGAGTCAGAGCGGCGGCGGCGGCACAGCAGCCGCCAGCCGCCGCCGGAGCAGGCTGTCGGGCCATGGACGGCCCGCCTGGGAGCCGCCCCGGGGCCCGGGTCTGGTCGGGTATTATACGGGGCATCCTATTCTCCCTTTCCGGCATGGCAGCTCATCCACTCGACCCGCGTCTCGACCAGCTCAAAGTCTGGGTGTCCGGACTCGGTCCATCCTGGCCCGTCAACCCCGATTCCTGCACCCCGGCATCCGCCGATGCCAGCTTCCGGCGTTACTTCCGTGCCACCACCAGCCACCCGGAATATCCCACCGTCATCGTGATGGATGCGCCGCCCGCGCAGGAGGACTGCCGCCCCTTCATCCATGTGGCGGAATTGTTCGGCGCAGCCGGCGTGACCGTGCCCAGGGTACTGGCGCAGGATCTAGAGCAAGGATTCCTGCTGCTGAGCGACCTCGGAAACACCACTTACCTGTCCCGCCTGGACGCTGGCAGCGCGCGCCAGTTGTATGACGATGCATCCGCTTCGCTGGTGAAAATCCAGCTCGCGACCCGGCCCGGCGCCCTGCCCGCCTACGACCGCGCGCTGCTGCAGCGCGAACTCGACCTGTTCCCGCAGTGGTATGTAGCACGGCACCTCGGCGTCACGCTGACGCCCGACCAGGAAGCCGGCCTGGCCGAAGTGATGCAGACGCTCCTGGCCAACAACCTGGCGCAGCCGCAGGTTTATGTCCACCGCGACTATCACTCGCGCAACCTGATGGTGCTGGACGGCGGGGCCAACCCCGGCATCCTGGATTTCCAGGACGCGGTGATCGGCCCCATCACCTACGACGCGGTCTCGCTGTGGCGCGATGCCTACATCGAATGGGACGAGCAGGAGCAGCTCGACTGGCTGATCCGCTACTGGGAACGCGCGCGCAAGGCCGGGCTGCCGGTGGCCGCCGATTTTGGCGAGTTCTACCGGGATTTCGAGTGGATGGGCCTGCAGCGCCACCTCAAGATACTCGGCATTTTTGCCCGCCTGTACCACCGCGACGGCAAGGACGGCTACCTGGCCAACCTGCCGCTGGTGCTGAAGTACGCCCGCCAGGTGGCCGGCCGCTACATCGAACTGCGCAAGCTGGTACGCCTGTTCGACGCGCTCGACGGCGTCGAGCGACCTGTCGGCTATACGTTCTGATATCCCGCAGTGACGCATGTGACGCTCATCACGCCCGGTAGCGAACCTCCGCCGCCCCTCACCCGCCGGGGCGAATGGTGGGCGGGCGTGCGCGCGCTGGCGCCCATGCTGCTCGGCGTGGCGCCGTTCGGCCTGATTTATGGCGTGCTGGCAGTCAACGCCGGCATGCCCGCATGGCTGGCCTGCGCCATGAGCGCGATCGTATTCGGCGGCGCCTCGCAGATGATCCTGACGCAGTTGTGGGCGGCGGGCACGCCGGCCGTGCTGATCGCCGTGACCGTGGCCATGGTCAACCTGCGTCATGCGTTGTACTCGGCCACCCTGGCTCCCGCGCTGGCGCACTTGCCGGGCCGCTGGAAGGCGCTGATCGCCTACCTGCTGACCGACGAGGCTTTCGCCGCCATGACGCGGCGCCTGTCCGACGACGACGCGCACAAGCGCTACCGCCACTGGTTCTTCTTTGGCGCGGGTTTCGCGCTGTGGGCCAGCTGGCAGGTCTCGACGCTGGCGGGCGTGCTGGTCGGCGCCCAGGTTCCGCGCGACTGGCCGCTCGATTTCTTCCTGCCGCTCACCTTTATCGCCATCATCGTGCCGGGCATCAAGCACCGCTCCCACGCCGCCGCGGCGCTGGTGGCGACGGCGCTGGCCGTGGCCTGTTTCGGCATGCCGCACAAACTTGGCCTGATGGTGGCGGCACTCGGAGGCATTGCCGCCGGCATGCTGCTGCTGGGCAAGGGCCGCGGGCAGCCCAAGCCGGCCTCCACGGAGCCCGCCGCGTGAGCGAGATGACCTTGTTGCTGGTGTTCATCGGCGCCGGCCTCGCCACTTTCCTGATCCGCCTGTCGTTCATCGCCGTGGAAGGCCGGGTGCGGCTGCCGTCGTGGTTCCGCACCGCGCTGCAGTTCGTGCCGGCCGCCATGCTGTCCGCGCTGATTGCGCCCGACCTGCTGATGCGCGGCGGCCAGGTCGATATCGGCCCCGGCAACGCGCGCCTGGTGGCCGGCCTGGTGGCCATCGTCATTGCAGCGAAAACACGCAGCATCGGCTGGACCATCGCCGGCGGCATGGCCACCCTGATCGCGATGACGTACCTGCTGAACCACGCGCTGAAATAAGCGCCGGAGACCGTGCATTGAAAGCCATGATTTTTGCAGCCGGGCGCGGTGAGCGCATGCGCCCGCTCACCGATACCTGCCCCAAGCCGCTGCTGGCGGTCGGCGGCAAGCCGCTGATCGCCTGGAAGATCGAGGCGCTGGCGCGTGCCGGCTTCAAGGACATCGTGATCAATCACGCCTGGCTTGGCGGGCAGATCGAACAAGCGCTCGGCGACGGCAGCCGGTTCGGCGTGCGCCTGGCGTACTCGGCCGAGTCCAGCGCGCTGGAAACCGCCGGCGGCATTGCCCAGGCGCTGCCGCTGCTGTCGGCCGCGCCCGCGCGCGGGGAGATCTTCCTGGCCGTATCCGGCGACATCTTCACCGACTTCGACTTCCGCGCCCTGCTGCCCCGCGCGCTTGCCATGGCCGGCGCGCCCGAGCCACGCATGCACCTGGTGATGGTGCCCAATCCGCCGTTCCATCCGGGCGGCGATTTCGCGCTGGGTGCGGATGGCGTGCTGTTGCCCGCGCCAACGCCGGCAGCTCCGGCCCTGACCTTCGGCAATATCGGCCTGTACGACACCAGGCTGTTCATCGCCATCGAGCCGGGGCAGAAAGTTGCCATGACGCCCTATTACCGCGCGGCGGTGGCCGCCGGCCTGGCCAGCGGGGAGCGCTTCGATGGCATCTGGGAAAACGTCGGCACGCCGGCCCAGCTGGCGGCCCTGGATGCCCAGGTACAAGCCCGGCGCGGCGCGGCCGCCGCGCCCCTGCACTGAGCGGCCTGCCAGGCCAAGTACCGCCGCCGGCAATCCGGCGGCGGTAGAATCTGCCCTATTCCCCATCCACGTGGCCCCACACATGTCCGCACCCGACTCCGCCCTCCTTCTCGCCTGTCGCGACCGGCGCGCCCGCGTGCTGCAGCAACTGCGCGCCGCCGGCGGCGGCGTGGCGATCCTGCCCACCGCGCCGGAAGCCATGCGCAACCGCGACAGCGACTACCCCTATCGCCACGACAGCTATTTCTATTACCTGACCGGCTTCACCGAGCCCGAGGCGGTGCTGGTGCTGGTGGCACAGGCATCCGGCGCCGAGCGCAGCATCCTGTTCTGCCGCCCCAAGCACGAGGAGCGCGAGATCTGGGACGGCTTCCGCTATGGCCCGGAAGGCGCGCAGGCCGCCTTCGGCTTCGACGAAGCCCATTCGGTCGAGGAGATCGATGCGCTGCTGCCGCCGCTGCTGGCCAACCACGCTGTGGTGGCTTACCCGCTGGCCTCCAACACCCGCACCGACATGCAGGTACGCCGCTGGCTGGAAACGGTACGCATGCAAGGACGCGCCGGCGTAACGGCGCCGTCGGCGGCATTCGACATCCGCACCATCCTCGACGAGATGCGCCTGTTCAAGGACGCTGGCGAGATAGCCACCATGCGCCGCGCCGCCGAGATCTCGGCACAGGCCCATGTGCGCGCCATGCGCACGTCGCGCCAGGGGCTGCGCGAGTACCACTTGGAAGCCGAGTTGTTGTATGAGTTCCGCCGCCAYGGCGCGCAGAGCGTCGCCTACAACTCGATCGTCGCCGCCGGACCCAATGCCTGCGTGCTGCACTACCGCGCCGGCCCTGCGGAACTGCGCGACGGCGAACTGTGCCTGATCGACGCGGGCTGCGAGCTCGATGGCTACGCCTCCGACATCACCCGCACCTTCCCCGTCTCCGGCCGCTTCTCGCCGGCCCAGCGCGAGCTGTACGACCTGGTGGTGGCCGCGCAGGAAGCCGCCATTGCCGAGACCCGCGCCGGCGTGCCCTACAACGTGCCGCACGACGCCGCCACGCGCGTGCTGGCGCAGGGCATGCTCGATACCGGCCTGCTCGACCGCGACCGCTGCGGCAGCATCGACGATGTGCTGGCCAACGGCAGCTACCGCCAGTTCTACATGCACCGCACTGGCCACTGGCTCGGCATGGACGTGCATGACGTGGGCGAGTACCGCGTGCCCGGCGCCGCGCCGGCAGAGGGCGAGCGCCCCTGGCGTCCGCTGCAGCCCGGCATGGTGCTGACGGTGGAGCCCGGCATTTACGTGCGCCCGGCACCGGATGTGCCGGAGCGCTTCTGGCATATCGGCATCCGCATCGAGGACGATGCCGTGGTGACCCATGGCGCCTGCGAGCTGATGACGCGCGGCGCCCCGGTCAAGGCTGACGAAATTGAAGCGCTGATGCGCGACGCGGGAGGTGCACGATGATTGGCTGGCTACGCAAGGTACTTCCGGTAGGCAATCGCGTGGAAACCAGCCGCGCGCCCTCCTACGATCCCGCGCAACCGTTCGTGGTCAATCTCTACGATGACCGCGTGGTGGTGCATCGACCCGACGGCCAGCGCGAAGAGCTTGAGTGGGACGCGATCGAACGCGTGGTGGTGCGGGTCTCGAACCGTGAACCGTGGGCTGGCCCCGCCTGGCTGATCCTGGTCGGCGACCCGGCCGCCGACGGCACGCCCCGGGGCTGCGTGGTGCCGCTCAACGCGGTCAATCACGCGGCGCTGGTGGAACGCCTGCAGGCCTTCCCCGGTTTCAGCCAGCAGAAGCTGGACAACGCCTTGCGCGATGCCGCGGCGGGCAAGCACCGCACGGATGCCAACTGCTGGAAGCGGGGCGCGCAGGCCGTGGAGGCCAGCTCGGACAACGTGGGCAACGACAGTCACCCGGCCGCCCAACCTGACGACAGCGCGCATGAGTCCGGCAAGCACTGAACGCGCCCCCGGCGCGGCCTTCCCGGATATCGCCATCGTCGGCGCAGGGCCGGTAGGCCTCGCGCTGGCATGCCTGCTGCTGCGCAGGAGCCCGTGGCGCCTGACGCTGATCGACGCCGCCACCCCGGCGCGCGCGGCGCGCGACCCGCGTGCCATTGCGCTGTCCTACGGCAGCCGCCAGTTGCTGGAGCAGATCGGCGCCTGGCCCCGGGCGGTCACGCCGATCGAGCATATCCACGTGTCGCAACGCGGGCGCTTTGGCCACGTCAAGCTGCACCGCGACGACTACGATGTTCCCGCGCTCGGTTACGTGGTGCGCTACGGCGATCTGTGCGAATCACTTGAACGCGCGCTGGGCCAGGCGATCCATGCCGCCCCCGGCACCGACGGCGAGCGCCTGGCGCGAGCCTACGACACGCGCATCGATCGCCTGGAGCAGCGCGCCCCGCAAGCCGGCGCGGACCGCATTGCAGACGAAAGCGTCGGGCTGGTACACCTGAGCGGCCATACGCATGACCGCCAGCCCGTCGTCTTTAACGCGCGCCTGGCTGTGCAAGCCGAAGGCGGGCTGTTCCATCAGCAGTCCACCCGCGGCGTCCAGGGTCAAAAATACCGGCGCGACTATGGCCAGACCGCGATCGTTGCCCATGTGGCGTGCTCGCGCCCGCAGCCGGGCTGGGCCTGGGAACGCTTCACCGAGGAAGGGCCACTGGCCCTGCTGCCACACGAGGAGCACGGCACGCCCGGCTACGCCCTGGTCTGGTGCTGTCCGCCGGAGCGGGCGGCGCACCGCCTGGCATTGCCCGAAGCCGAGTTCCTCGCCGAGCTGGAGCAAGCCTTCGGCCCGCGCATGGGCCGCTTCACCGGCATCGGCAAGCGGCACGCCTTCCCGCTCGGACTGAATGCCGCACCAGTCACCGTGCAGGGCCGCATCGTCGCGGTCGGCAATGCGGCGCAGACACTCCATCCCGTCGCCGGCCAGGGCCTCAACCTGGGCCTGCGCGACGCATTTGCCCTGGCTGGCGCCCTGCGCACCGGCTGCGGACCGCAGGCCTTGCTGGCGTTTGCGGCGCAACAAAAGCGGGATCGCGCCATCACCATCGGCGTAACCGACCTGCTGCCCCGCGTGTTCGGCGTCTCCTACCCGCTCGCCGCCCACGCGCGCGGCGCGTCGCTGGCGGCGCTTGCCTGCCTGGGCCCGCTCAAGGACGCGCTGGCGCGCCAGATGATGTACGGCACGCGCCGCTAGCGGCGGCGCCGGCACCCTCGCCTGCCACCCGGACCGGAGCAATATTTGCTCAAATCTTGAGCAACCCGGGCCGTTTGGCGGTAAAATCCTGCCCTCGCACATGCCCACTGAATGACGCCGAGCAACGTTTCGGCAGGGTATGCCATTTTCATTTTTGTCTCGTTGCGGGCCGCCTGGCGGCCCTCGCCAGTCTTATATCGTGCAAATCGGACCGCACCAACTCCGCAACAACCTGTTCGTCGCGCCCATGGCCGGTGTGACGGACCGGCCCTTCCGCCAGCTGTGCAAGCAGCTCGGCGCGGGCTATGCGGTGTCCGAGATGGTCGCCTCCAACGCACAGCTCTGGAAGAGCGAGAAGACCATGCGCCGCGCCAACCACACCGGCGAAGTCGAGCCGATCTCGGTCCAGATCGCGGGTGCGGAGCCCGCCATGATGGCCGAGGCGGCGCGCTATAACGTGGATCGCGGCGCGCAGATCATCGACATCAACATGGGCTGCCCGGCGAAGAAGGTGTGCAATGTCGCCGCCGGCTCGGCGCTGCTGCAGAACGAGCCGCTGGTGGTTCGCATCGTCGAGGCGGTGGTCGCCGCGGTTGGCGACCGCGTGCCCGTCACGCTCAAGATCCGCACCGGCTGGGACCGCCAGAACCGCAATGCGCTGCGCGTGGCCCGCATGGTCGAGGATGCCGGCATCAGCATGCTCACCGTGCACGGCCGCACGCGCGCCGATCTGTACAAGGGGGAAGCCGAGTACGAGACCATTGCCGCGGTCAAGGCAGCGGTCTCGATTCCCGTGGTCGCCAATGGCGATGTCACCTCGCCGCAAAAAGCCAAGCATGTGCTCGCCGTGACGGGCGCCGATGCCATCATGATCGGCCGCGCGGCGCAGGGCCGGCCCTGGCTGTTCCGCGAGATCGAGCACTACCTCGCCACCGGCGAGCTGCTGCCGCAGCCGGAAGTCGCCGAAATCCGCGCCATCATGAACGCGCATCTGGAAGATCACTACGACTTCTACGGCGAGTTCACCGGCGTGCGCACCGCGCGCAAGCACATTGCCTGGTACACGCGCGGCCTGGCCGGCGCCAACCTGTTCCGCCACCGCATGAACACGCTGGACAGCACCACGGCCCAGCTGGCCGCGGTCAACGCCTTCTTCGACGAGCAGGCGCAGCTGTCCGAGCGCCTGGTCTACGTGGAGGAAGGCGCGGACGACGCCGACGAAGAGAAACGCAACGAGTCGAACAACAACAATAACGGGGAGTTGCTTGCCGCATGAGCCGCAACGCTATCGACCARTGCATCCGGGACAGCCTGGRTRCCTACTTTCGCGACCTGGACGGCGAAGAGCCGTCSAAYATGTACAACATGGTGCTCGAAGCCGTGGAACGGCCGCTGCTTGAAGCAGTGATGGCGCGCGCCGAGCGCAACCAGTCGCTCGCTGCCGCCTACCTGGGCATCAATCGCAATACGCTGCGCAAGAAGTTGCAGCAGCACGGTTTACTTTGAAGTGTTCCCCACAGCCATGATCAAGCAAGCCCTCCTCTCCGTATCCGACAAGACCGGCATCGTCGAATTTGCCCGCGAGCTCAACACGCTCGGCGTCACGCTGCTCTCCACCGGCGGCACCGCCAAGCTGCTCGCCGAAGCCGGCCTGCCGGTCACGGAAGTGGCCGACTACACCGGTTTCCCCGAAATGCTCGACGGCCGCGTCAAGACCCTGCACCCGAAGGTGCATGGCGGCATCCTGGCCCGCCGCGACCTGCCCGAGCACATGGCCGCGCTGGCCGAGCACAACATCCCCACCATCGACCTGCTGGTGGTCAACCTGTACCCGTTCCAGCAGACCGTGGCCAAGGATGACTGCACGCTGCCGGACGCCATCGAGAACATCGACATCGGCGGCCCCACCATGCTGCGCTCGGCTGCCAAGAACCACCGCGACGTCACCGTCGTGGTGGACCCGGCCGACTACGCGCCGGTGCTGGCCGAAATGCGCGCCAACGCCAACAGCGTCGGCTACGAGACCAATTTCCGCCTGGCCACCAAGGTGTTCGCCCACACCGCGCAGTATGACGGTGCAATCACCAACTACCTGACCAGCCTCGGCGCGGACAAGTCGCACCAGACTCGCAGCGCCTACCCGCAGACGCTCAACCTGGCCTTCGAAAAGGTGCAGGAAATGCGCTACGGCGAGAACCCGCACCAGTCGGCCGCGTTCTACCGCGACCTGAAGGCACCCGAAGGCGCGCTGGCCAACTACAAGCAGCTGCAGGGCAAGGAACTGTCCTACAACAACATCGCCGACGCCGACGCCGCGTGGGAATGCGTCAAGTCCTTCGGCCCCGCCAACGGCGCCGCCTGCGTGATCATCAAGCACGCCAACCCGTGCGGCGTGGCGGTAGGCGCCAACGCGCTGGAAGCCTATGAAAAGGCTTTCAAGACCGACTCGACCTCGGCCTTCGGCGGCATCATCGCCTTCAATGCCGAACTCGACGAAGCCGCCGCGCAGATCGTGGCCAAGCAATTCGTCGAAGTGCTGATCGCCCCGTCCTTCACCGCCGGCGCGCGCGCGGTGTTCACCGCCAAGCAGAACGTGCGCCTGCTGGAAATCCCGCTGGGCGCGGGCCTCAACCCGTTTGACTTCAAGCGCGTCGGCGGCGGCCTGCTGGTGCAGAGCCCGGACGCCCGGAACGTGCAACAGGACGAACTGCGCGTGGTGACCAAGCGCCAGCCGACCCCGAAGGAAATGGCCGACCTGATGTTTGCATGGCGCGTGGCCAAGTTCGTCAAGTCGAACGCCATCGTGTTCTGTGGCGGCGGGATGACGCTGGGCGTTGGCGCCGGCCAGATGAGCCGGGTCGATTCGGCACGGATCGCCAGCATCAAGGCACAGAATGCAGGGCTGACGCTGACGGGTTCGGCGGTGGCTTCGGATGCGTTCTTCCCGTTCCGCGACGGCCTGGATGTGGTGGTGGACGCAGGTGCCACCTGCGTGATCCAGCCGGGCGGCTCCATGCGCGATGACGAAGTGATCGCCGCCGCGGACGAGCGCGGCGTGGCGATGGTGCTGACCGGCGTCCGCCACTTCCGGCATTGAGGTCCGGGCCTGGTCCGGGCGATTGTCACGGGCTGGGCAAACAACCCATCGTGGCATAGCAAGCGCCCGCCCTCTCCCGCAAGCGGGAGAGGGCGCCAACCAGCACAAAGAAACAGCGATATCGCCCGATCAAAATTCGGTGTAGCCGTGTGGAGCGCCCCAGGGGCGGGCCACACCAGCCCGCGATGCGAAGCGAGCCGTCAAGGTGTACCAGGCCGTATGGGGCGCCTTCTTTGCCTACTTTCTTGGCAAGACAAGAAAGTAGGTCGCCGCCCCGCAGGGGTGGTGAAACTGCTTTTGACTTTAAGCCTTTGACTTTGAAGTCAAGCAGTTGCCTTTAGCTACACCCCCCAAAAATCCCCAAAAGCAAACTCAGCGCTACAATCCCCCAATCACGCAATCACCCTCATTAGCCGAGCAACAAACCCCATGCGTATCCTCGGCATCGACCCCGGCCTCCGCACCACCGGCTTCGGCGTGCTGGAAAAGCACGGCAACAAGCTAACCTACATCGCCTCCGGCACCATCAAGAGCGACGGCGACAGCGGCTTGCCTGCAAGGCTGAAGACCCTCTTCGACGGCATCAGCGAAGTCACCCGCACCTACGCCCCCGATTGCGCAGCGATCGAGAAGGTGTTCGTCAACGTCAACCCGCAATCCACCCTCCTGCTGGGCCAGGCTCGCGGCGCGGCAATCTGCGGCCTGGTGAGTTACGGCCTGCCGGTGTTCGAGTACACCGCCCTCCAGTTGAAAGTGGCAGTCGTCGGCTACGGCCGCGCCAACAAGGAGCAGGTGCAGGAGATGGTGATGCGCCTGCTGAGCTTGACGGGCCGGCCCAGCTCCGACGCCGCCGATGCGCTTGGCATGGCCATCTGCCATGCCAATGGCAGCAACACGCTCGACGCGCTGACCGGGCTGGCTCCGGACCTGATACGCAAAGGCATGCGCGTACGGCGCGGCCGCCTGATCGGCTAGTCCCGGCCGGCACCGGCAAGTCTCTTACAATCGAGCGGTTCCCTGTCAAAGGATGCCGCATGCCCCGCTCGTTCCGCGCCTTGAGTTCGTCCCGATCCCTCCGCGTGCCCGCACTGTTGTCCGCGCTTGCCGCCGCGATCCTCTCCGGCTGCGCGGCGCCGCCTGTTGCCACCACGCCCGCAACTCCGGCCCCGAGCCCGGCGCCTGCCGCACCCAAGGCCCTGGTGATCGGACACCGCGGCGCCAGTGCGCTGCGCCCGGAACACACGCTGGCTTCCTACGAGCGCGCCATCGAAGACGGCGCCGATGTAGTCGAGCCTGACCTGGTAATGACCCGCGACGGCGTGCTGGTGGCCCGCCACGAGAACGAGATCGGCACCACGACCAACGTAGCCGAGTTGCCGCAGTTCGCCAGCCGCAAGCGCATCAAGGTGATCGACGGCGAGCGCCTGGATGGCTGGTTCACCGAAGACTTCACGCTGGCCGAACTGAAGACGCTGCGCGCGCGCGAGCGCATTCCGCAGTTGCGCAAGGCCAATACCCAGTACAACGACAAGTACGAAATCCCCACCTTCGACGAAATCATCGAAATGGTGGCCAGGGCTTCGCAGCGCAGCGGACGGGTGATCGGGCTCTATCCGGAAACCAAGCACCCGAGCTATTTCCGCGGCATCGGCCTGCCGCTGGAAGAAAAGCTGGTGGCCACGCTGCGGGCACACGCATACACGCGCAGCGCGCCGGTGTTCGTGCAGTCGTTCGAGACTGGCAACCTGCGCGATCTGCACCAGCGCCTGGGCAACAGCATGCCCAACGTGAAGCTCGTGCAATTGATGGGCGGCGCCAGGAACCGCCCGGCCGACTGGCGCCTGGCCGGCGATACGCGCACGTTCGCCGACATGATGACGCCGGTCGGGCTGCGCGAGGTGGCCAGCTACGCCAACGGCATCGGCCCGGAGAAATCCAGCGTGGTGCCGCGCGACGCCAGCGGCAACCTCGGCACGCCGACCGCGCTGGTGCGCAGCGCGCACGCCGCCGGGCTGCTGGTCCATCCCTATACCTTCCGCCCGGAGAACAGCTTCCTGCCGCGCAACCTGCGCACCGGCGGCGACGATGCCACGCGCAGTCCCGCCGGCATGGTGCGCGAGGTACAGGCCTTCCTCGCCGCCGGTATCGACGGCTTCTTCACTGATGATCCGGCGCTGGGCCGGCAAGCGGTGGACACACCGGGACGCTAGCCCGGAGCAAACCGGGAAAGCGGCGCGCGGATCGCCGGCGCGCCGCACGCTGGGCTACACTGGCGGGCTTCGCGATGGCGAGACGCTTCGGGCGCCGCTGCTGTCGCACTTCACTGATTCCAGGCGCGCGCGCCGCAATTCGCAGCAGACACCACACCATGATCGGACGCATCGCCGGCACACTCATCGAGAAGAATCCCCCGCATCTGCTGGTCGATTGCCACGGCGTCGGCTATGAGATCGACGTGCCGATGAGTACGTTCTACAACCTGCCCGCCGTCGGCCAGCCCGTCACCCTGCTGACGCAGCAGATCGTGCGCGAGGACGCGCACCTGCTGTACGGATTCGGCAGCGCCACCGAGCGCAACACCTTCCGCGAACTGATCAAGATCACCGGCATCGGCGCGCGCATGGCGCTGGCGGTGCTCTCGGGGATGTCGGTCAGCGAGCTGGCGCAGGCGATCACGCTGCAGGAAGCCGGACGCCTGACGCGGGTGCCGGGTATCGGCAAGAAGACCGCCGAGCGCCTGCTGCTCGAACTCAAGGGCAAGCTCGGCGCCGAGCTTGGCCACGCGCCTGGCAGCACGCCGGTGCACGACAACGCCGTCGACATCCTCAACGCGCTGCTGGCGCTCGGTTATTCGGAGAAAGAGGCGGCGCTGGCCATCAAGCAGGTGCCGGCGGGCACCGGCGTGTCGGACGGCATCAAGCTGGCGCTGAAATCCCTGTCCAAGGGCTGACCGGGCCGGATCGAGGGCAAGCCGGAGGGGCCTCCAGGATTGAGCCTGCGCTGGCTGCGCCGGGCCCGTGCGGCCGGCGCCGTGCCAGGAAGGGCTACAATCCAACCACTTTGCCCGCACCAGAAACATGATCGAAACCGACAAGCTAGCCACCGACCGGAGCGCCGATCGCGTGATCGCCCCTACCGCCGTCTCCCCCAACGAGGAGGCGTTCGAGCGGGCGCTGCGTCCCAAGCTGCTCGACGAATACGTCGGCCAGGAGAAAGTGCGCGGCCAGCTGGACATTTTCATGCATGCCGCGCGCAACCGCCGCGAAGCGCTCGACCATGTCCTGTTGTTCGGGCCGCCGGGACTGGGCAAGACGACATTGGCGCACATCATTGCCCGTGAGATGGGCGTCAACCTGCGCCAGACCTCCGGCCCGGTGCTGGAGCGCCCCGGCGACCTGGCCGCATTGCTGACCAACCTGGAAGCCAACGACGTCCTGTTCATCGACGAGATCCACCGCCTCTCGCCGGTGGTCGAGGAAATCCTGTACCCGGCCCTGGAGGACTACCAGATCGACATCATGATCGGCGAAGGCCCGGCCGCGCGCTCGGTCAAGCTCGATCTGCAGCCCTTCACGCTGGTCGGCGCCACCACCCGCGCCGGCATGCTGACCAACCCGCTGCGCGACCGCTTCGGCATCGTCGCGCGGCTGGAGTTCTACACCGCCGAGGAACTGGGCCGCATCGTCACGCGCTCCGCGCAATTGCTGGGGGCCCGCATCGACCCGATGGGCGCGCTGGAAATCGCGCGCCGCGCGCGCGGCACGCCACGGATCGCCAATCGCCTGCTGCGCCGCGTGCGCGACTATGCGGAGGTCAAGGGAGACGGAAACATCACACGCACCATCGCCGACGCCGCCCTCGCCATGCTCGACGTGGACGCAGTCGGCTTCGACCTGATGGATCGCAAGCTGCTGGAAGCGATCCTGCTCAAATTCAGCGGCGGCCCGGTAGGCGTCGACAACCTTGCCGCCGCCATCGGCGAGGAGCGAGACACCATCGAGGACGTGCTTGAACCCTTCCTGATCCAGCAGGGCTACCTGCAGCGCACGCCACGAGGCCGCATGGCCACTGCCGCCGCCTACCGCCACTTCGGCCTGGCCGCGCCCGGCGAGAGCGTCGAAAGCGGCGAGCTGCCGCCGGCGTAAGCCGGAAAGAGCAACCGCTTGCAACAACGTGCGCACGCAAGGGGGGATCCTGACGTTGAGGCCAGGCGGTTGTAGCCCGGTCTCCCCGTAGCCCTCGCGACCGCTTCCCGCACTCGGGCCGCCACAGGCGACGCATAGGATTCCTCCCGACGCTCCCCGCATTAAATACTTTCGAGCCCCGCAGACAATTCTTTTGTCGTGCATTGCTGGCGGCTGCCTCCTTGTCCACAATGACTTAGCCCCGACCGCCGAAACACGGCGACGTCAGACGCCAGACGGCCGGCTAACTTTTCCCAGACAGGAGAGAGCACATGAATCGACGCCAGTTTGTTACCCGGATGGCGGGCTCGGGCCTGGTCGTGGCCACCGCCTTTGCCGCGGGCTGCACCACCACGGGCACCAATTCGCCAACCGATGCCGCGGCAAAGAGGCAAGAGATCGACGCGGGCGCCGATGGCGCAATCAACCGGCTGTTTTCGACGGTCGATGGCTCGCGCGAACTGGCCAATCGCGCGCAGGGGATCCTGATCTTCCCGCGCGTGCTGTCGGCAGGCCTGGGGATCGGCGGCGAATATGGCGAAGGCGTGCTGCGCTCCAAGGGAGCGTCGGTGGGCTATTACCGCACCACCTCGGGCATGATCGGCCTGACGGCAGGCGGCCAGTCCAAGGCCGTGGTGCTGATGTTCATGACGCCCGAGGCCTACAACAAGTTCGTCAACAGCAGCGGCTGGACGGTCGGCGCCGATGCCAGCGTGGCGCTCGCCAAGGTCGGAGCCAATGGCAAGCTCGATACCATCACCGGCCAGCAGCCGGTGATCGGCTTCGTGCAGACCAATGCAGGCCTGATGTTCGACATCTCGCTGGATGGCTCCAAGATCGGCAAGCTGAACATCTAGCCCCGGGGCCATTTCGGTCAGCCTTGGCCTCCGGGCCAGGGCTGCGTTCGCCTGCGTCACAGGCACGGTGTTTGCGTGGCTGGCATAATCGCGGCAAGGCCGCCCCCGGAACACCCCGATGACCACATCCACAGCCACGCCCGGCCACACCGGGCGCGTCTACCGTTACTACGACCTCGTGATGGTGGCGTTCGTCACGGTCCTGCTTTGCTCCAATCTTATCGGCGCGGCCAAGGCGGCCCAGGTCACGCTGCCGTGGATCGGCCCGGTGACCTTCGGCGCGGGCGTGCTGTTCTTCCCGATTTCCTATATTTTTGGCGACGTGCTGACCGAGGTGTACGGCTACGGGCGCGACCGCCGCGTGGTCTGGGCCGGCTTCGCCGCCCTGGCGTTCGCCACCTTCATGAGCCTGGTGGTGCTGAAGATGCCGGTGGCGCCCTTCATGGGCGACTACCAGAAGAGCCTGGAAGATGTCTTCGGCAATACCTGGCGCATCGCGCTGGGCTCGCTGATCGCGTTCTGCTGCGGCAGCTTCGCCAACAGCTACGTGCTGGCCAAGATGAAGCTGTGGACCGAAGGCCGCTGGCTGTGGACGCGCACCATCGGCTCCACGCTGGCCGGTGAACTGGTCGATTCCTCGCTGTTCTACGTGATCGCCTTCTACGGCATATGGCCGCTGGAAAAGGTGATCCAGGTGGCCATCGCCCAATACATCCTCAAGACCGGCTGGGAAGTGGTGATGACGCCGGTCACCTACAAGGTGGTGCRATTCCTCAAGCAGGCCGAACGCGAAGACTACTACGACCGCAACACCAATTTCACGCCCTTCCGCCTGCGCGTCTGACGGGCAGCGGCCAGCGGGGCTAAGGGACCCGGCGGTCGACTTCGTCCAGGGTCAGCGCTTCGAGGTGGTCCACGTCGGCCCATTGCATGACCGTCAGCCGCACGCTGTCGCAGCGCAGGCGGTTGATGCTGGCGTTGAGCAGTTCATGTCGCCGCGGCGCTTCCAGCGTCATGTCGTTGGCCTCGCGGTACAGGCAGTCCAGCACACCGCCGTGCGCCACCAGGGCGATGCGCTCGCCGGGATGGCGGCGCCCCAGCGCCAGCGCGGCTTCCACCGCGCGCTCATGGAAGGCCAGCAAGGACTCCCCGCCATCGGGCGCATAGTCCGGGATGCGCGCCTGCCACCTGGCGAAATCCTCGGGCAATTGTTCGGCCACTTCCGCGTAGGTCATGCCTTCGAGCGCACCGTAGCAGCGTTCGCGCAGACGGGGATCCGGCTGCACTGCGAGGCCGAGCGCCCCGGCCAGCGGCGCCGCCGTCTGCATTGCGCGCGACAGGTCGCTGGCGTAGACCGCGTCGATCGGCTCTGCCGCCAGCGCCCGGGCCAGCGCATCTGCCTGTGCCACGCCAGTGGCGTTGAGCGGGATGTCGAGCTGCCCTTGCAGGCGCCGCTCGCGGTTCCAGGCGGTCTCACCGTGACGAATCAGGATCAGGTGGGTGAAGGCCAGCGAATGCGGCCCGGGCAATTGCGACATGCCGTTTCCTTTACGCGACGCTACGCGGTCTCGTGGCGGCCCTGGCAGACAGTACCTTCGCACCGCCTGCCGGTAGCTTACTGTGCCGGGTGGCCGGCGAGCTTCGGATTGAGGGTATAGGTGCCCGTGATCGCTGCCTGCGCCAGTACGTGGCCCTGGATCGCTTCGCGCACCTGCGCCCCCGTGAAGGTGCCATCCAGCGGCAGGCGGTCGAGGTCAAGCGCGTAGACGGTGAACACGTAGTGGTGCACCAGGGTGTCGTTCCACGGGGGGCAGGGGCCGTCGTAGCCGTAGTAATCGCCCTTCATGTCCGGGTCGCCGGCGAACCAGCCGGTGTAGTCGTTCACGCCGTGGCGCAGGCCGCCCGCGGCGGCGGTGCCGCCGGTTGCCTCGGGGCCCGGCTTGCCGCGAGCGATCACGCCATCGCTGTGGCTGCCGGCCGAAATCGTGCGCAGGCCGGGCGGAATATCCACCAGCACCCAGTGGAAGAAGTCCACGCGCGGCAGCGAGGCGGGCACTTCGCGGCCTTCCTGGTTGACGTCATCGCCACGGCTGGGCACGTCGCGGTCATGGCAGATCACCACAAAGGAGCGCGTCTCGGCCGGGGCCTCGTCCCAGTGCAGGTCGGGATTGCGGTTGCTCGACAGTGTCACGTGCGTGGCGGGATCGATCGCACAGAAGGCGAATTCGACGGGAATGGGCCCGTTGTCGGCAAAAGCCTTGCTACAGAGTTTCATGTGTCTCTCCTTGCTGGTAGGCRCCGCGCGCGGCGCGGCGTGCGGGATCAGGCCGTGGCCGGTCCCGGCGGTGAGGTAAGGCGGTAGCTGAGTTGTAGCAGGCCGTCGTCGAAAGCGCGATGCGCCTCCAGGCGCCAGTCCGAACGCCCGCTGCCGGTGAACAGGGCAATGCCCTGCCCCAGCACGACGGGATGGACGAACAGTTCCATCGCATCGACCAGGCCGGCGGCCAGGCAAGCCTGCGCCACCTGCGCGCCGCCGAGCAGCCAGATGTGCCCGTCGCGGTCCTTGTGCTCATGCTTGAAGCGGGCCAGCCATTGCTGCACCGGCTCGGCCTCCTGTTCGATCCGCCAGGGTCCGCCTTCGGGCCGCGCTAGCGGTTCGGCGCTGCTGCTGAACACGTGGAAGGGGCGGTCGCCATAGGACCACGGCCCAAAGCCGAGGCTCTGCTCGTAGGTGACACGGCCCGACACGATACGGTCGACGCTGGCGAGGAAGGGCTCGAAGCCGTAGTCGCCGGCGGTAAACAGCCAGTCCACCCCGCCGTCGGGCGAGGCAATCATGCCGTCGAGGCTGGTGGCAATGAAAAGGGTAACGGTCTGGGTCATCGGCGATCCTGTGGGCGCGGCGGCTACGGCATCAGCGCGCGGCGGCGGGCGGTACCCGCAGCCAGAACGTGACGGGCCCGTCATTGATCAGGCTGACTTGCATCATGGCGCCGAACTCGCCGGTCTGCACCTCGCCATGCGCAGCGCGCGCCCTGGCCACGAAATGGTTGTACAGGCGTTCGCCGTCCGCCGGCGCCGCGGCCGGGGTGAAGCTTGGCCGCGTGCCGCTGTTGGTATCGGCGGCCAGCGTGAACTGCGACACCACCAGCAGGCCGCCGCGCGTACCGCGGCCATCGATGTCCTGCACCGGCAGGTTCATCTTGCCGTCGGTGTCGGAGAATATGCGGTAGGCCAGCAACTTGGCGAGCAGGCGCTCGGCCTGCGCCTCGGTATCGCCGCGCTCGGCGCACACCAGCGCCAGCAGCCCGGCGCCGATCTCGCCGGTGGTCCGTCCGCCGACGGTGACGCGGGCCTGTGCGACCCGCTGGATCAGCGCGATCATGCGCGGTTCCCGGCCGGGCTCAAGCCAGCGTCACGCGCGCGAAACGGCGCTTGCCCACCTGTACGACATAGGTGCCGGCAGCCACCTTCAAACCCTTGTCGCTGACGATGGCGCCGTCGATCTTGACGCCGCCCTGCTCGATATTGCGGTTGGCTTCCGAGGTGGACGGCACCAGGTTGGCCTGCTTGAGCAACTGGGCGATACCCAGCGGTGCGCCGGTCAGGCTGACCGCGGGGATATCGTCGGGCACGCCGCCGCGCGCGCGGTGGTTGAAATCTTCCAGCGCGCGGTCGGCATCGGCGGCGCTGTGGAAGCGCGTGACGATCTCCTGCGCGAGCATCACCTTGCAGTCGCGCGGGTTGCGGCCCAGGGAAATCTCCTGCTTCATCAGGTCAATCTCGCTCATGGGCCGGAACGACAGCAGCTCGAAGTACTTCCACATCAGGTCGTCCGAGATGCTCATCAGCTTGCCGAACATCTCGCCCGGCGCTTCGGCCACGCCGATGTAGTTGCCCTTGGACTTGGACATCTTCTCCACGCCGTCCAGGCCCACCAGCAGCGGCATGGTCAGGATGCACTGCTGCTCCTGGCCGTATTCCTTCTGCAGTTCGCGCCCGACCAGCAGGTTGAACTTCTGGTCGGTGCCGCCAAGCTCCAGGTCGGCCTTGAGCGCGACGGAATCGTAGCCCTGCATGAGCGGATAAAGGAACTCATGCACCGAAATGGGAATCCCAGTGCGGAACCGTTTGGTGAAGTCGTCGCGCTCCATCATCCGCGCCACGGTGTACTTGGCGGCCAGCTGGATCATGCCGCGCGCGCCCAGCGGGTCGCACCACTCGCTGTTGTAGCGGATCTCCGTCCTGGCCGGATCGAGCACCAGGCTGGCCTGGCTGTAGTAGGTCTGGGCATTCGCCTCGATCTGCTCGCGGGTCAGCGGCGGACGGGTGGCGTTGCGCCCGGAAGGATCGCCGATGGTGGAGGTGAAGTCGCCGATCAGGAAAATCACCTGGTGGCCCAGGTCTTGCAACTGACGCAGCTTGTTGAGCACCACCGTGTGGCCGATATGGATATCGGGCGCGGTCGGGTCCAGGCCCAGCTTGATGCGCAGCGGCACACCGGTGGCCTCGCTGCGCGCGAGCTTCGCCAGCCATTCGGATTCGACCAGCAGTTCGTCGCAACCGCGTTTGGACACCTCCAGCGCGTGCATCACGGAGGGCGTGAGGGGGTAGGAGGTGGCAGCGCCGGAGGAAACTTCAGTCATGACGTAAGTCTTTGAAAAACATGAAAATTCAGACGGGGCTCAAAAACGGCTTGCGGCCGGTTTTGGTATAATCCGCGCTTCTTGTGCTGACGGGAACAATCCCGTGGGCCAACCGCCATTCTAGGCGGCAAACCAATATGGCAGGCGCCGCACCTCGGGGGAGGAAGGCAGACGAGGCAAAAAATCGTCGCGGCAGCGCAGCCCGAACCAAAGAGTGAATTTTACGTGATGTGGTCCAGACTCCGCGAAGTTTTCGCGCGTGAGCTGGTGGTTCTAGTCGATCCGACCAATGCCCTGCACGCCCGAAGGCGCAAGCAGTTGACGGCAGCGGTTGGCACGGTGTTCACGCTGGGCATGGCCGCCGCCATGGGCGTGGCCCCCCGTAACGCTTACGACGACCCCCAGGCTCCACGTGTACGGGAGGCCATCCGGCTGCCGGATTTGCGCGCCCAGCTAGAACAGCTTACCGAAACCGACGCCACCTTTGTGCGCGAGGAGCGCATGCAGCGCGGCGATACCATTGCCAGCCTGCTCAAGCGGCTCGGCGTGGACGACCCCGATGCGCAGGCCTTTATCCGCCGCAACACCACGGCGCGCGGCCTGTTCGAGCTCAACCCCGGCCAGACCGTGCAGGCCGAGGTCGACGAGAACAACCTGCTGATGTCGCTGCAGGCCAACCTCGGAGGTGACGCAAAGGCCTCGCGCGAATTGGTCATCGAGCGCGTCGGCGACGACGAACCGGTCTACAAGGCGCGCGTGCAATCGGTGAAAAACGAACTGCACTACGAGATGCTGTCCGGCGCGATCGCCACAGGCGGCTTCTTCAAGGCCATGGATGCGGCCAGCGTGCCCGACGACATCGTGCAGCAGATGCTTTCGATCTTCTCCGGCGTGATCGACTTCCATCACGACATCACCAGCGGCGACCGCTTCCGCATCGTGTACGAAGCCGGATTCCGCGACGGTACTTTTGTGCGCAATGGCCGGGTGGTCGCGGTCGAGCTGATCAACAACAACCAGCTGCACCAGGCGCTCTGGTATGCCCCGGAAGGCAGCACGCAGGGCGCTTACTACACTTTTGACGGTCGCAGCATGAAGCGGCCGTTCCTGCGCTCGCCGGTGGAGTTCTCGCGCGTATCGTCGGGCTTCGGCGGACGCGACCACCCGCTGCACCATCAATGGGCACAACACAAGGGCGTGGACTTTGCCGCGCCTTCAGGCACCAAGGTCATGGCCGCGGGCGACGGCCAGGTCGAGTTTGTCGGCCAGCAGAACGGTTACGGCAACATCGTCATCCTCAAGCACCATAGCGGTTACTCCACCTACTACGCCCACCTGTCCGGCTTTGCCAACATGCAGCGCGGGCAGCGCGTGTCGCAGGGGCAGGTCATCGGCTACGTTGGCCAGACCGGCTGGGCCACCGGCCCGCACCTGCACTATGAGTTCCGCGTCAACGACGTGCCGCTGAACCCGCTGGCCATCGCCGCGCTCGACACGCCCGCGCTGTCGGGCCCGGCGCGCCAGCAGTTCCTGAGCTATACGAGCGAGATGCTGAGCCGCATCAACGCGCTGCGCACCTACAACGTGGCTTCCGCCAACAACTAAACGAGCCGCAGCCAGCATGCAGACCGCACCCCCGGATTGCTTTATCGGCATCATGTCCGGCACCAGCATGGACGGCGCGGACGGCGTGCTGGTGGATTTCTCGGGACCGCGTCCCGCGGTCCTCGCGGCCGCCCACCAGCCCTTCCCAGCCGAACTGCGCGAGGCCTTCGCGGCGCTGCAGCAGCCAGGCGACGATGAAATACACCGCGAGGCGCTGGCCGCCAACGGGCTGGCGCGCGTCTATGCCGCTTGTGTGGCGATGCTGCTGCGCGATGCCGGCATGGCACCGTCCGCCATCGCGGCGATCGGCGCGCATGGCCAGACCGTGCGCCACCGGCCCGGCCTCTACGACGGCATCGGCTACACGCGCCAGAGCCAGCAGCCGGCGTTGCTGGCCGAGCTTGCCGGTATCGATGTGGTGGCCGATTTTCGCAGCCGCGACGTGGCCGCCGGCGGCCAGGGCGCGCCCCTGGTACCTGCGCTGCACCAGGCCCTCTTCGGCGATGCAGCCGAGACGCGGGTGGCCTGCAATATCGGCGGCATTTCCAATATCAGCGTGCTGCCGGCCGCTGGCGAAAGCGATGCGGCACGTCCCGTCACCGGCTTCGACTGCGGTCCGGGCAATGTGCTGCTCGACTACTGGATCGACCGGCACCACGGCCTGCCCTACGACGCCGACGGCGCCTGGGGAACCAGCGGCAAGGTCGACCAGGCCTTGCTGGCGCGCCTGCTTGCCGAGCCCTACTTCAGCGTGGCCCCGCCCAAGAGCACCGGCCGCGACCTCTTCCATCCCGCCTGGCTGGAGAGCCATCTCGCCCAGCTCGGCCAGCCGCTTGATCCCGCCGACGTGCAAGCCACGCTGGCCGCGCTGACGGCCGAGGCCATCGCCCGAGATGTCCGCGCGCACGCGCCCGACGCCATGCGGCTGATCGTCTGCGGCGGCGGCGCCCGCAATAGCTTCGTGATGGCGCTGCTCGCGCGGGCGCTCCCCGGCGTGACGGTGCAAAGCTCGGACGACCTGGGCGTACCGGTATCGCAGGTGGAAGGCATCGCCTTTGCCTGGCTGGCGCGCCAGATGCTGCGGCGAGCACCCGGCAATGTGCCGACCGTCACCGGCGCAGCCGGTCCGCGCGTATTGGGCGCGCTCTACCCGCGATAGCACGCGGGCATCTGCGCCGCTATGCCGGCTCGGCGTGCCCCGCCTCGCAAACCCACTGGATGAACGCTTCGGCGACCGGCGAAGGCCGCATTGCCGGCGAACGCGCCAGCACTACGCGCTGGGGCGTCACGGCTTCGCGCAGCGGCAGGCAGACGATGGGTCGGCCGTCATAGCTGTGATCGCCCGCCGGCCGCGTGCACGACAGGGCTACGCCATAGCCATGCGCCACCAGCCCGCGCTGCATCTCGAAGGTCTGGGTGTACTGGTGCAGTTGCGGCCGCAGGCCATGTGCCCAGAACAGCGAGAGGAAGTACTCGCGTGTCTGCGCGATGTCCTCCAGGATCAGCCGCTCGCCCGCCAGGTCCTTCAGGCTCACGCTCGGCTGCCCGGCCAGCGCATGGCCGGCGGGCAGCAACGCGTAGGGCTCCAGCCGGGCCAGTATCCAGCGCGGGATGCGCTGGTCGAAACCCAGATCGTAGGTCAGCGCCAGTTCCGCCTTTCCGGCAGTGAGCGCGCGGTGCACCGTGGCCAGGTCGGCTTCGAACAGCGTGACGGCAACGTGCGGATGCAGGCGGCGGAATCCGGCCAGCAGCCGGGGCGCGTAATAGGCGCCGAGGTCCTGGAAACACGTCAGAGAAAGCTGCCCGCTCAGGCCACGCGCCGCCTCTCCGGCGCCCTCCGTGGCCAGGCCGGCCGCCAGCGCCAGGATATCGCGCGCGCGCCCGAGCAACCGCTGTCCCGCCGGCGTCAATTCCAGCCCGCGGCTCACCTGACGCCGGAACAAGGTTTCGCCCAGCACCTCTTCGAGCTGGGCCACCGCCTGTGACACCGAGGGCTGCGATACGTGACGGGCGCGAGCCGCGGCGCTGATGCTGCCGTGCTCTGCGGCGGCGACGAAGTACTCAAGCTGGCGGAAGGAGAACGCGATCATGATTTCCTATACTACAACATAGGAAATATATTCTTTTCCTATTGATGCCCTGGCCCGATACTCGTCCCGGACCAGCCACCCAAGGGACCATCATGCAAATCACTGCAGACGACATCGAGACATACCAGCGCGACGGCGCCCTGGTACTGCGCGGCGCCTTCGCCGATTGGGTGACTTCGCTGCGTGAAGGGTTCGAGCAGAATCTCGCCGAGCCCGGCCCCTTCGCCATCGAGAACGTGGGTACCGGCGAACGCGGCCGTTTCTTCGAGGATTACTGTAACTGGCAGCGCATCGCGCCCTTCGCCCGATTCATCGAGCACTCCCCGGCCGCCGCGATCGCCGGGCAGATCATGCAGGCCGAGGCGGTCCAAGTGTTCCACGAGCACATCCTGGTCAAGGAACCCGGCACGGCCAAGCCCACGCCCTGGCACCAGGACCTGCCTTATTACTGCGTGGACGGATTGCAGACCGCGAGCTACTGGATCCCGCTGGACCCGGTCACCACGGCCAACACCTTGCGCGTGGTGCTGGGCTCGCACCGCTGGCCCAAGCTGGTGCGGCCAAAGCGCTGGGCCAGCAATGAGAATTTCTATGCCGGCGACGACCAGTTCATGGAGATGCCGGACGTGGACGACGGCAGCCACGCCATCCTGATGCCGGAACTGGAGCCGGGAGATGCCGTGGTATTCGACTTCCGCACGGTGCATGGCGCCGCGGGCAATGCCGGCACGGGGCGCCGCCGCGCCTTCTCGGCCCGTTTCCTGGGCGACGACGTGCGCTACCTGGAGCGGCCGGGGCGCACCTCGCCGCCCTTCCCCGGAATCGGACTGCGCAGCGGCGAGCGGATGCGCGAGGACTGGTTTCCGGTTGTGTGGCGCCGAGATCAATAAGCCGTCGGCGGTCCTGAGCAACAAAAAAGCGCACCGAGGTGCGCTTTTCTATTGCCGCCGAATCCGCGGCGCGCTGGCGAGCCTTACACCGAGAACGAAGAGCCGCAGCCGCAGGTGGTGCTTGCGTTGGGGTTCTTGATCACGAACTGGGCGCCGTTGATGTCTTCCTTGTAATCGATCTCCGCGCCCACCAGGTACTGGTAGCTCATCGAATCGATCAACAGCGTGACGCCGTTCTTGTCCAGCGTAGTGTCGTCCTCGTTCACCTCTTCATCGAAGGTGAAGCCGTACTGGAAGCCGGAACAACCGCCGCCCTGCACGAACACGCGCAGTTTCAGATCGGCATTGCCCTCTTCCTCGATCAACTGCTTGACCTTGTCGGCAGCGCTGTCGGTAAAGACGAACGGGGCCGGCATGTCCTCGGTAACGGGTGCCTCTGCGACTGCGTTCATGGGGTTCTCCTATTTAGATACGCCTGTATTTTAAGCGCTCTGGCAAGATCGTGCCGAAACCCTGTGAATTCAAGGGGTTCTGCTGCCCGGACTGACCGGAGATGCGGTATCAGGCGGATTCCTGCGCACCCGAGGCGAGGAGCAGGTTGGGGAGTGCCTTGGGTTCGCCGCCGCCCAGCGGCACCAGACGTCCCTCCACTAACGCGCCCTGGTGCATTTCGAGCGCAGCGTAGTGCACTTCACCTTGCACGCGCGCATGCGGTTGCAACTCCAGCAGTTCGGTGGCGTGCACCGGGCCGGTGACGGTACCGTTCAGGATCAGGTGGCCGACGCGGACTTCGCCCTCAACCACGCCTTTTTCGCTGATGACCAGCATGCTGGTCTGATCGGCGGCAGCCGTCACATTGCCGCGCACCCGTCCATCCAGGCGCAGACCACCCGAAAATGTCAGGTCGCCCTCGATCACGCTGTGCTGGCCAATCAGGGTATCGATCGCCAGGCCTTTCTTCTTGGAAAACAACATAGGTCCCTCTTCTCGTTGCTGGCCCAGCGCAAGCCTCACGGCATTGCCGTCTGGGTCGCGCGCAACTGACCGTTTTGCAAAATTCGTACTGTCACCGCCCGCGCCACGGCACCGGCGGGCAGCGCGAAAGCACCTTCGATCCGCTGGTAATGCGTCAGGCGCAAGCCCGGCAGCGCGCTGGTCCCGGCTTCGGGCAGGCTCAAAGTGACCGGATTGCCATCCCGCATCAGCGAAACGACCAACTGTAACTCACCCCGGAATTCAGGCAAGGATGAAAAAGCCTTGGATCCACCCTGCATTATCAGCAAGCGATAATGCATTTTCAGTGCGTCGGCCTCATCGAGACTGACGCGAAAACTCCGGACATGGATGCCGGAGGTATTGCCGCTGGCCGGCAACAGGCTTTCGAAGAAGGCCAGATCCTCCTTGACCTGGGCGACCTCGCCTTCCGCCGCCTTCAACTGCTGGGCCAGGCCTTCCTGGGCGGCACGCGCCATCTGCAGCTGTGCTTCGGCCGTATTGGCCACCGCCTGCAAGCGTTCACGCTGCGCCGCCATCGACGCCACCTGCTGCCGCAGCGCCGCGTTCTCCGCCGTGATGTCCGGTGCCGCGCCCGTCAGCCGCCGGCCGGCGTCATACGCCCACCCTGCGACAAGCGCCCCCACAACGACAACCAGGACCGCGGCCAGCGCGCGCATCGGCCACGGCAGATGCGAACGTACCGCCAGGCGCCTGGACAGCGAACTCCGGCGCGGGCGCGGCAAACGGTACTTCATTCGCCACGGGTGCACAGCGCAGGCAGGCCGGCGCGGTGCGGGTTGTCTGGCCAACGGTTCATCGGCGGGTTCTCCGGGCGACAGGAGCAGGGATTGTATCCGGGGAGATGCAAAGTATTTGTAAAAGGTGGTTAAAACCCGTCATTGAGCGCAACTCCCGCGTCTTGTAGCCAGGCACGGCAAAAAAAAAACCGCACGGCGAACCGTGCGGTTTTTCTTGCGCAGCCAGATCCGGTTGCACCGGATCCGCCGAACACACATTAACGCTTCGAGAATTGCTTCCGACGACGCGCCTTGTGGAAACCAACCTTCTTACGTTCCACTTCACGCGCATCGCGCGTGACGAAACCGGCCTTGGACAGCGTCGGCTTCAAAGTGGCATCGTAGTCGATCAGTGCACGGGTGATGCCGTGGCGCACTGCGCCGGCTTGACCCGTTTCACCGCCGCCGGTCACGTTGACCTTGATGTCGAAGGTCTCTACGTTGGCAGTCAGTTCGAGCGGCTGGCGCACGATCATCAGCGAGGTTTCGCGAGCGAAATATTCACTGATGGGCTTGCCGTTGACGATGATATCGCCCTTGCCCGACTTGATGAAGACGCGAGCCACGGCGCTCTTGCGGCGGCCAGTACCGTAATTCCAATTTCCGATCATGGATGGCCCCCTTAGATTTCCAGCGCCTTAGGCTGCTGTGCTTCATGCGGATGATCAGCTTCGGCGTAAACCTTCAGCTTCTTGATCATTGCATAGCCCAGCGGGCCCTTCGGCAACATGCCCTTGACAGCTTTTTCCAGGGCGCGGCCCGGGAAACGCTGCTGCATCTTGCCAAACGTCGTTTCGTAAATGCCGCCCGGGTAGCCCGAGTGACGATAATACTTCTTGTCGGTTTCTTTGGTACCCGTGACACGCAGCTTGGCTGCGTTGACGATGATGATGTAATCACCCGTGTCGACGTGCGGAGTAAATTCCGGCTTGTGCTTGCCGCGCAGTCGGCGTGCCACTTCGCTGGCAACACGGCCGAGGACTTTGTCCGTCGCGTCAATCACGTACCAGTCGCGCTTAACCTCTGCAGGCTTTGCGGAAAAGGTCTTCATGATTTTTCCTGAGACTTTGTAGAACCTGCCCGAAACATGACTTGCGTCGTCGGTCGACCCTTAGGATCTGACCTTCCTGCTTGTGTGTGCAGGCTCTCCCTGAATTCTTTCCCGCGGGCATGACGGAAAAGCCGACGAGTATACTGCGGAATCAGGCACAAGTACAAGCAAAGTTGGGGGATTGCGTCAAGATGGTGCCATCCCTGCCGCCGGTGGTTCGTCGCCAAACCGATGGCGACGGCCAGAAGCAGCGCAACGAGCACTTGGCTGGGCCGGCGCGCTTGCGCCGGCGGGCGCAGAATAAAAAAAACCCAAGCTATCGAGCTTGGGTTTGAATCCACCAAAGGAGGAGGGTGGAGGAGACACTGGGAGATCGACGGGGCTGGCTCGTGGTGCGGTTCGCTTTCGCACTCTGCGGCGCCGTGTGCGCCGTCGTTCAATGATTCAAATTATACACGAGCGCCTTCGCAGCGCAAGGGAATTTGCAGTGCGAAATGTCATTTCGCATTGTAAAAAATTGTCAGAGCACAGGATTTTACTTTTTATACAATAAAATCAAATGCTTAGATGAAACGTACACTGTCATCGTACTGTCATCTTAGAGGAAAACTTCAGTTTTCGGCAAAATAGCCGAATTACGGCACTTCCGGACAAGTGCCCTATACTCAAAAAAGCAAGTTTCGAAATCGCGTGTTCGTGATCGGATACGCACTCACCAGAGCGCAGGAACGAACAAAATGGAATGCAAAGTGACTTGGATGGGCACCGACGGCATGAGCTTCGTGGCCGAGACGGGCAGTGGCCATATCGTGGCCATGGACGGCGCGCCCGAAGGCGGTGGCCACAACCTGGCGCCGCGTCCGATGGAAATGGTATTGCTGGGTACCGGGGGTTGCACCGCCTATGACGTGGTGCTGATCCTGAAGCGTGGCAGGCAAGACGTGCGCGGCTGCAGCGTGAAGCTCGAAGCCGAGCGTGCCGGCGAGGATCCCAAGGTGTTCACCCGGATCAACTTCCACTTCACGGTCAGCGGCAAGAACCTGAACCCCGCCACCGTCGAGCGCGCCATCCAGCTGTCGCACGACAAGTATTGCTCGGCCTCGATCATGCTGGCCAAGACGGCGGAAATCACGCATACGATGGAGATCGTCGAGGCATAAGCCCCGCACGGCAGGCCCGGCCAGCGCGCGCCCATGCGGATGGGCGGCTGGCCACGCCGGGAAATTCGAGAAGCAAAGCAGGCCGATAAGCCGGATTCTGTGCGCACCGGCTTCCTTGCGGTTGCCGGCACGTGACAATCATTCCTCTAGGCCGGCCGTTACCGACCGGCTCAAGCTCCCTACCCGCAGGCTCAGCGGGCCGCCTCAATGCCTGCCTATTTGGGATTGCTCCAGGTGGAGGTTACCGCGTTTCACCCTTCCCACCGGGCGAACCCGGCGGCAAGACTCGTCTCTGTGGCCCTATTCCGCACGTTGCCGTGGATGGCTATTAGCCAACACCCTGCCCTGTGGAGTCCGGACTTTCCTCCCCTTGCACACCTTGCGGGTGCAAGCAGCGATTGTCTGGCCTGCTTTGCGGCCCGCAGTCTAACACCGATTGGCCGCCTGGCCCGCAAAACCGCCACCCGCGCGCCTTGCCCGCTAGGCGGCCTGGGCGCGGCGCCCCCTGCGGAACACGCTGGTATCCGCGTAAAAGGCCGGATCGCAATTGGCTTCGCACCAGCCGGGGATGCCCAGCACCGGTAATGGCGCAAAGCGGCCACTGTGCAGTTCGGCGGCCTCGAGCGAGGCGCACACGGAATCGTCCAGCGAGCCGGGCAGCGCGGCGCCGGCTTCCGGCGGAACCGCCAGCGGCCAGGCGTGCGCGGTCAGGGCTTTGTAAGGCCGCACCAGTTTTTCCAGCAGGGCGTGACCGAACGGCACCACGCTGCAGCTGGCGCCGTCGCAGTCCGCGTCGCCGCCACCCACCCAGACCGATCGCCGCGCCACGAACAGATGTTCCCAGCCAAAGCCGCGCAGCACGGATTCCAGGCCGCTATCGGCACTCAGGAAGAGGATGGCGTTTTCGTCGAACAAGGTGGCGGCATCGCGCAGGCTCCCACGGCGGCTCTGCACGCCGGTCGCGGCGATGGCGTGGGCCTGCAGCCGGTTCAGCACGCGCTTGGACCGGGGAAAATGCAGCCAGATCAGGGCATTGAAGAAGTCGTGCAGGTTGTCGCGCGTCGGCACGGTACCGGTGGCGAAGATATGCGCCTCGTAGGCGGTGCCTGCCGGCAGCTCCGCTTGCGGCACGAAGCGCAAGGGCACGCCGCGGGCATTGCGCAACGCGAGCCGCGTGGCCATTTCGCTGAGGGCAGCGCGCAAGTCGGCGCCGCCCTGCAGCGCCGAGGCAAGTGCCGTGCCGTGCGCGGCGAAGGGGCGAAACCATGGCCGGGCCCAGTCGACCTCCGCCACCGCCGCGGCCAGCCGGGTCCCGGCGGCCGCATCATGTGAAGCCGACGTAGCCCGGCCCTGGTTCTTCACATCCACTACAGCATCCGCTTCCGCTTCGCCAGCGTGGCTTAGCGGGCTTTCCAGCGCAGTGTTTCACCGCCACGCAGCGGGACCAGGGTGGTATCGCCGTAGGGCAGTTCGGCCGGCAGTTGCCAGTCCTCGCGGCTCAGGGTGAGCGTGCCGCTGTTGCGCGGCAGGCTGTAGAAGGCCGGGCCATTGAAGCTCGCGAAAGCTTCCAGCTTGTCCAGCGCGCCGGCCGCCTCAAAGGCTTCCGCGTACAACTCCATGGCGTGCAGCCCGGTATAGCAACCGGCGCAGCCGCAGGCATGTTCCTTCAGGCCGCGTGCGTGGGGGGCGCTGTCGGTACCGAGGAAGAAGCGCGGGCTGCCCGATACCGCCGCGGCAACCAGGGCCTCGCGATGGGTCTCGCGTTTGAGCACCGGCAGGCAGTAATAGTGCGGGCGGATGCCGCCGGTGAAGATGGCGTTGCGGTTGTACAGCAGGTGATGCGCGGTGATGGTGGCGGCGACCGGGCCTTCGGCGTCGCGCACGTACTCGGCGGCGTCCTTGGTGGTGATGTGCTCGAAGACCACTTTCAGGGCGGGGAAATCGCGGCGCAGCGGCGTCATCACCTGGTCGATAAAGACGGCTTCGCGATCGAAGATATCGATTGCCGGGTCGGTCACTTCGCCGTGCACCAGCAGCGGCAGGCCAACGCGCTGCATGGCTTCGAGCGCGGCGGCGCAGTGGCGCAGGTCGGTCACGCCGGCGTCGCTATTGGTGGTGGCGCCCGCGGGATAGAGCTTGACCCCGTGCACGAAGCCGCTGGCCTTGGCCGCGACGATCTCCTCGGCGCTGGTCTTGTCCGTCAGGTACAGCGTCATCAGCGGCTCGAACGCCAGCCCCGCCGGCAGCGCGGCCAGGATGCGGTCGCGGTAGGCCGCGGCCTGCGCCACCGTGGTCACGGGCGGCTTCAGGTTGGGCATGATGATGGCGCGGGCAAACTGGCGCGCGGTATCGGGCAGGACGGCCGCCAGGGCCGTGCCGTCGCGCAGGTGGAGGTGCCAGTCGTCCGGGCGGGTGATGGTGAGAGTCTGGGTCATGGCTTCGGGGGGAACCGGCCGCCGGTTGCGGCTGGCTCTTTTCTTGGGATTACAGAATCAGGATGGCGCGGTAGTCATTCACATTGGTGCGCGTGGGGCCGGTCACCACGAGATCGCCCGCGGACTCGAAGAAGCCCCAGGCGTCATGCGCGTCGAGCCGGGCACGCGCCGGGGCGCCGGCGGCCTGCGCGCGGTCTAGCGTGGACGGGTCCAGCAACGCGCCGGCATTGTCCTCGGAGCCGTCAATGCCGTCGGTGTCGGCCGCGATGGCGTACACATTATCGGCGCCGTCCAGTTCCAGCGCCAGCGACAGCAGGAACTCCGAGCAACGCCCGCCACGGGGCTTTGCGGCCGCCCCGCCACCGCCCTGCGGCAGCGTGACGGTGCATTCACCGCCGGAAATCAGTGCCAGCGGGACCGCGAACGGCGCATTGTACGCGCGAATCTCGCGGACCAGCGCAGCATACACACGCGCCACTTCCTGTGCCTCGCCCGTCACCGTGTCGCCCAGCACCACCGGCTGGATACCCTGCGCGCGGAAGTGATCCGCAGCGGCCACCAGGCTGCCGTGGGCAGTGGCGATGACGCGGTTTTCGACCCGCGCGAACAGCGGATCGCCGGGCTTGGGCGTTTCCGCCACTTCGCCGCGGGCGCCGCGTTCGAGGTAGTCCTGCACCACCGGCGGCACCACCGCGCCGTAGCGGCGCAGGATAGCCAGCGCATCCGCATAGGTGCTCGGGTCCGGCACGGTGGGGCCGGACGCAATCGCGCTCGGGTCGTCCCCGGCCACATCGGACACGATCAGCGTGGTCACGGGAGCGCGGCTGGCCTGGGCGAGCCGCCCGCCCTGGATGCGCGACAGGTGCTTGCGCACGATGTTCATGTCCGTGATGGGCGCGCCGCAGCGCAACAGTTCCTGCGTGGTGGCCTTGAGGTCCGCCATGGCGATGCCCTCGGCGGGCAGCGACAGCAGGCTCGAGCCACCGCCCGAAACCAGCACGATCAGGCTGTCCTCGGGGCCGAGTGCGCTCACCCGCGCGAGGATCTCGGCTGCGGCGCGCTCGCCGGCTTCGTCCGGCACCGGATGGCCGGCCTCGATCACGCGGACGTGCTCGGTCGGCAGGCCGTGGGCGTAGCGCGTAACCACCAGCCCCTCGATCATGTGGGTGCGGTCCAGCGCGGCGTAGGCTTGCTCCACCGCCAGTGCCATCGAGGCCGCCGCCTTGCCCGCGCCGACCACCAGGGTGCGCCCGCCTGGCTTGGGCGGCGGCAGGTGGTCCGCCACGATGCGCAACGGGTCGGCCGCCGCCACCGCGGCGCGGAAGGTATCAAGCAGCAAGGCGCGCGCATCGGCCGCGCTGGCCGGGAGGGATTGGGCGATCGCGTTCACAGGGCCTCCGCGATGGCTTGGCCCAGGTCAGCCGTACCGGCCTTGCCGCCGATATCGCGGGTCAGCGGGGCATGGTCCGGCCCTGCCGACAGCACCGTTTCAATAGCACCGAGCACGGCCGCGCCGGCTTCCGGCTGGCCCAGGTGTTCCAGCATCATGGCGCCGCACCAGATCTGGCCGATCGGGTTGGCTACGCCACGCCCGGCGATGTCCGGCGCCGAGCCGTGCACCGGCTCGAACAGGCTGGGAAAGGTGCGGTCCGGATTGATATTGCCCGAGGGCGCGATACCGATGGTGCCGGTACAGGCCGGGCCCAGGTCGGACAGGATGTCGCCGAACAGGTTGCTGGCGACCACCACGTCGAACCAGTCCGGGTGCTGGACGAAGTGCGCGGTCAGGATGTCGATGTGGTATTTGTCGACCTTCACGCCAGGGTAGTTCGCTGCCATGGCTTCCACCCGCTCATCCCAGTACGGCATGGTGATGGAGATGCCGTTGGACTTGGTGGCCGAAGTCAGATGCTTGCCCGGCCGCTTTTGCGCCAGTTCAAAGGCAAACCTGAGGATGCGGTCCACGCCGGTGCGCGTCATCACTGTCTCCTGGATCACC
Organism: Cupriavidus sp. 01L45; assembly: GCF_056399885.1. Classification (NCBI taxonomy): domain Bacteria; kingdom Pseudomonadati; phylum Pseudomonadota; class Betaproteobacteria; order Burkholderiales; family Burkholderiaceae; genus Cupriavidus; species Cupriavidus sp. 01L45. The sequence goes on from NZ_JBFTSG010000050.1 coordinate 56,930, forward strand.
ACCTCGCGGTCGGTGCCGGGGAACATGCGCCCGCCAATGCTGGAATACTCGCCCTCGGTGTTCTCGCGCACCACGTAGAAATCGATGTCGCCGGGCTTGCGCGCATTGCCGTCGCGGTCCACCAGCGGGCTGCGGATGCCGGGCATCAGCCGCACCGGGCGCAGGTTGACGTACTGGTCAAAAGAGCGACGGAACTGCAGCAGCGAGCCCCAGAGCGAGACATGATCGGGCACGGCGTCCGGCCAGCCCACCGCGCCAAAGTAGATGGCATCGTACTTGACCAGGGTGTCGAACCAGTCGTCCGGCAGCATCTTGCCGTGGCGGGCGTAATAGTCGCAGCTGGAGAAGTCGAAGTGGTCGAACTGCATGTCGATGCCGAAGCGGCGCGCGGCGGCGTCCATCACGCGCAGCCCCTCGGGCATCACTTCGGTGCCGATGCCATCGCCTGGGATGACTGCGATCTTGTATTTGCTCATGTCTCGGAGACCCGCTGAACGGGCTTTGAAATCGGGAGGGAACGCACTGCAAAACGCGATGCGCTTGGCAGATAACCCGGGCAGGCCGGATAATGGAACATTCTATTGCAATCCGGCAGCCCGCTGCCGGTCCGGTGCCCCGCCATGTGCCAGCTGCTCGGCATGAACTGCGCCACGCCGACCGACGTGACGTTCTCCTTTACCGGCTTCGCCGCCCGCGGCGGCGTCACGGATCACCATGCCGACGGTTTCGGCGTGGCGTTCTTCGAGGACAAGGCCTGCCGCCTGTTCATCGACAACCAGTCCGCCGGCACCTCGCCGGTGGCCGACCTGATCAAGCGCTACCCGATCAAGTCCAAGAACGTCATCTCGCATATCCGCAAGGCGACCCAGGGCACGGTGCTGCTGGAGAACTGCCACCCCTTCATGCGCGAGCTTTGGGGCCGRCACTGGATCTTCGCCCACAACGGCGACCTGAAGGACTTCTCGCCCTTCCTGTCCGGGGTCTACCAGCCGGTAGGCGATACCGACAGCGAACTCGCCTTCTGCACGCTGATGCAGGGGCTGCGCAAGCGCTTCCCCGGCTCGCAGCCGCCGCTCAACGAACTCTGCCACGCGCTGGCCGACATCACGCGCGAGATCACGCTGCATGGCGTCTTCAACTTCCTGCTGTCGAACGGGCAGGCGCTGTTCGCCCACTGCTCCACCCGCCTGTACTACATCGTGCGCCAGTGGCCATTCTCCACCGCACACCTGATCGACGCCGACCTGTCGATCGACTTTGCCCAGGTCACCACGCCCGACGACCGCGTGGCGGTGATCGCCACCGCGCCGCTGACCGACAACGAGACCTGGACCGCCTTCGCGCCGGGCGAGCTGATGATGTTCGAGGAGGGCCGCGCGGTGATGACGCTGACCGTGCCGATCCCGCCCGAAGTCCAGGCCAAGAACGCCGCCAACAGCGCCTGCACCTGAACCATCCCCCCGGATGCCCCTGTGGCACCGCTCCCTGCCAGCCCTCAGTCGAGAGTGAGTTTCTGCACGGCTACCGTACGCTTGTAGATTTCGTATTCCTGCGCGATCTGCTGGCGGAACTGCTCGGGCGTATTGGCCACCACCAGGGATCCCGTCGCTTCGATGCGGCTGCGCACGGCGGGATCCTGAAGCGATTTCCTCACCGCCACGTTGACGCGCTCCACCACGGCCTGCGGTAGCGCCTTCGGGCCGTAGATGCCGTAGAACGCCATGCGGTTGGCAGGCTCGAGGCCGACTTCCTTGAAGGTGGGAACGTTCGGCAGCTGTGCCACCCGCGCCGGCGCGGACACGACAATGGGAATCAGCCGGCCATCCTTGATAAAGGGAAGCGCGGACGGCAGGTTATCGAAGACGACCCCCACCTGCCCGGCCACGGCGTCGTTCAGCGCCGGACCCGAGCCCTTGTAGGGCACATGCATGATCGACAGGTTAGCCAGGCTCTTGAAGAGCTCCATTTGCAGGTGCCCGATGGAGCCGGTGCCTGCCGTGCCATAGCTGTACCTGGCCGGGTTCTTCTTCAGCTCGGCGATGAAGGCCTGATAGTTCTTCGCCGGGAACGAAGGATGCACCGCAAGGACGTTGGGCGTCGCCGCGATATTGATGATGGGCGTGAAGTCCTTGAGCGGATCGTAGGGAATCTTCGGGTTGATGGCTGGATTGGTGGCCGTGGTGGACACCGTCGCCACGCCCAGCGCGTAGCCGTCCGGGTTGGCCCTCGCGATCTCGGCCGCGCCGAGCACGCCGCCTGCCCCGGCCTTGTTCTCCACCACTACCGTTTGCTCCAGTTCCTTGCTCAGCGGCGCCGAAATCACGCGGGCCACGATATCGGTCGTGCCGCCGGGAGAGAACGGCACCACCAGCCGCACCGGCTTGGTGGGGTAGGACTGGGCATGGATCGCCGGCGCACCGGCGGCGCAGATGGCAATAGTGCACAGCTTGAGAAAAGAATGCCTGTTCATATGCGGTCTCCTTGATAGTAGTCTGGAATGGACCGACGACCGGTCAGCGGTCAGCGGTCAGCGGTCAGCGGTGATGTAGCAAGGCCGGACTCAGCTCGGCGCACTGGCGAACTCCCAGCATGGCCATGTTCCGGTCGACTTCGTCGCGCAGCAGGTTGATCGCGTGCGTCACGCCGGCTTCGCCCGCCACGGATGCGGCGTAGTTGAAGGGCCGCCCGACGAATACCAGCTTCGCGCCGAGCGCCAGTGCCTTCAGGACGTCGGTGCCGCGGCGAATGCCGCCGTCCATCATCACCGGCAGCGTGCCAACCGCCGCCACGATCTCGGGCAGCACGCGCAAGGGGGCCACTGCCCCGTCGAGCTGCCGGCCGCCGTGATTCGATACCACGATGCCATCGGCACCTTTGTCGCGGGCCAGCGTGGCGTCTTGCGCGCCGAGGATTCCCTTCACGATCAGCACGCCCTTCCAACGGCGGCGAATATGCTCGAGGTGGCTCCAGTCCAGATGGTCGCGCGCGGAAAAGTCGCGCAGCACATTGGCCGACAAGATCGGCGCCCCACGTTCGGCAAAGGAGTTCTCGAAATGCGGCATGCCGTGGCGCAGCAGCGTGCGCGCGAACGTGCCGGCCAGCCACTTCGGGCGGGTGATGCCGTCGTACGCCAGGCGCAGGCTGGGCCGCAGCGGCGTTGAGAACCCGCTGCGCACATTGTTCTCGCGATTGCCCGCGACCGGAATGTCCACGGTCACGACAAGGGTGCGGCAGCCGGAGGCTTGCACGCGGTCCAGCAGGGCATCGATACGTGCCGCGTCGCCCGGCACATAGGCCTGGAACCAGGCATCCGGGGCCTGCGCGAACACGTCTTCAAGGCGGATCAGCGACGAGCCGCTCAGCACCATCGGAATGCAGGCCGCCTGCGCCGCGCGCGCCTGCACGATATCGCCGCGGTAAGCCGACAGCGCGCTCAGTCCCATCGGCGCAATGCCAAAGGGCGAGGCATAGGTCTTGCCGAAGAGCTCCACGCTCTGGGTGCGCCGGGATACGTCCACAAGCACGCGCGTGCTCAGCGCGTAGTCGTCGAAGGATGCGCGGTTTTCCTGGCGCGAGCGGTTGTCTTCCGCCGCGCCCGCGATATAGCCATAGATCGGCCGTGGCAGACGGCGCCTGGCAGCGTGCTCGAAATCATCCAGGGACAGGATGCGCTGCAACTCGCGCGAGGCCTGTTTCAGCGGGGCGGCGAAGCCGCGGTTGGTAGGCCGGGTGGAGCCGGTGGCATCCGTGGCTGAAGTCATGGTCGGGGTATGGGTGCGGATCGATGACACGCACTCTATGCCGGCCTCTTTATTCCATAAAGCGAATTTATTTCCGATACTATGTTCTCTTTTATTCAATTAGTATCAGGCATCGCCAGCCAGGGGAAAACGCTGCGGAGAAGCCGGCGCGCCACGCGCCGGCCGGCCTGATCTCACCAGATCATGACCCTCAAACAACTCGAGGCATTCTATTGGGCGGCCACCTGCTCGAGCTTCGCCATTGCGGCCCAGCGACTGCATCTTTCCCTGTCATCGCTCTCAAAGCGCATCGCCGAGCTCGAGGATTCGCTGGGTCAGGCACTGTTCGATCGAAGCGGGCACAAGGCGGCCCTCACCGACGCCGGCAACCGGCTGGTTCCGCGCGCCCATGCGCTGCTGCGCGCGGCCGACGAACTGCGCATCGAGATCGGCACCGTGGCGGGCCTGCATGGCAAATGCCGCTTCGGCGTGGGGGAACTCACCGCGCTGACCTGGCTGCCGCGGCTGGTGCGGATGATCACCGAGGCACATCCCGGCCTGGAACTGGAAACCCATGTCAGCATTGGCGAGGCGCTGGAAAAGCGCGTCGAAGACGGCGAGCTCGATTTCGCCGTGGTGGCCGGCAAGTCAACGCGCGGCACTGTTGCTTCCCATGCGATAGCACAAGCGAAATTTGTCTGGTGCATGTCGGCACAGGCAACTGGCCGCTCCGCCCCGGTCAGCCCGGAAACCCTCGGCGACAGGCCCCTGGTGACCTTGCCAACCGGCTCGGGCGTGACGCGCCTGCTCGATGAATGGCTGGATGGCCGGGGCAGCCTGCCGGAACGGCGCATCGTCTGCAATCACTGGGGCGCCGTGGCCGGGATGCTGGTCGAAGGAATAGGTGTCGGCATCCTGCCCCAGAGCTGGGCGCAATCGCTGGCGAAACGCGGGGCGCTGCGCATCCTGCGCAGCGATCCGCCGCTGCTTCCCCTTGCCTACTCTTTTCAATGGCGGCGCGACGATTCGCGGCCGCTGGTCGGCGCCATGCGGGAACTGACGCTGCAGGCGGCCGATTTCCAGTCGCCGAGCCGGATACTGTGAGGCGCGATTGYAGTGGGAGTTGAATCCGGGAATGTGGACTCCCCTCTCCCGCCTGCGGGAGAGCAAGCCGGTGGAGAGGGCGGACGCATCAAATGCCGCCGCGCGCTGGATAAAACCGTTGGCTTCGTCTCCAGTGGCTCCTGGCTAAGCCCCCCCTCTCCCCAACCCTCTCCCCCTGAGGGGAGAGGGAGTGACAGCCTTCGTCATGCCTGATGGTTTTGACCCATCATCAGTGATGCAGGATCTTCGACAGGAACTGCTTGGCCCGCTCGGAGCGCGCGTCGATATTGCCGAAAAACTCTTCCTTGGCGCAGTCCTCGACGATCTTGCCCTGGTCCATGAAGATCACGCGGTTGGCCACCTTGCGGGCAAAACCCATTTCGTGGGTCACGCACATCATGGTCATGCCTTCCTGCGCCAGTTGCACCATCACGTCCAGCACTTCGTTGACCATCTCCGGGTCCAGCGCCGAGGTGGGTTCGTCGAACAGCATGCAGATCGGATCCATCGACAGCGCGCGGGCAATCGCCACGCGCTGCTGCTGGCCGCCGGACAACTGGCCAGGATACTTCGCCGCCTGGGCTTTCAGGCCCACCCGGTCCAGGTACTTCAGGCCCTTGGCGGTGGCTTCCTCTTTCGAGCGGCCGAGCACCTTCATCTGGGCGATGGTCAGGTTCTCGGTGATCGACAGGTGGGGAAACAGCTCGAAGTTCTGGAACACCATGCCAACCCGCGAACGCAGCTTGGGCAGGTTGGTCTTGGGCGAGCCCACCGAAGTGCCATCCACGATGATGTCACCCTTCTGGAACGGCTCGAGCGCATTGACGGTCTTGATCAGCGTCGACTTGCCGGAACCCGACGGGCCGCACACCACCACCACCTCGCCCTTGGCGACCTTGGTGGTGCAATCGGTCAGCACCTGGAAGGCGCCGTACCACTTGGAGACGTTATTGATTTCGATCATACGGCCACCTTTTTCTGGTAACGCTTAACCAGCAGCGATGCGGAGAAACAGATAATGAAATACACCAGGCCGGCGAACAGCAGCATCTCCACGATGCGACCGTCACGCTCGCCGATGCCGTAGGCCTGGCCGAAGAAATCCGCCAGCGCGCTCACGTACACCAGCGACGTATCCTGGAACAGGATGATGCCCTGGGTCAGCAGCAGCGGCACCATGTTGCGGAAGGCCTGCGGCAGGATCACCAGCCGCATCGCCTGCCCGTAGGTCATGCCCATGGCCTGCGCGGCAAACATCTGCCCGCGCGACACGCTCTGGATACCCGCCCGGATGATCTCGGAATAGTACGCCGCCTCGAACAAGGCAAAGGCGATCAGCGCCGAGGTCATGCGCAGGTCCGACGCCTGCGACAGGTTGAACGTCTTCTGCAGGAGCTGCGGGATGATCAGGAAGAACCACAACAGCACCATCACCAGCGGAATCGACCGGAAGATGGTGACGTAGCCCTGCGCGAACCAGTTCAGGGGCTTGATGGAAGACAGCCGCATCATCGCCAGGATGGTTCCCCAGACGATGCCGACCACCACCGCCGTGACAGTGATCTTGAGCGAGACAAGCATGCCCTCGCCGAGCACTTCCAGCGTGGTCGGGTTGATCGAGCTGAAATCAAATGAATATGCCATGACGTCTCCCCTTACTTGCTGCCGATGAAGCCAGGCACGCGGGTGCGGCCTTCGACCCAGCGCATGAGCAGCATGACGACGATATTGATCRGCGCGTACATCAACGTCACCGCAATGAAGGACTCATACGGGCGCGCCGTGTAGTCCACCAGCTGGCGCCCCTGGGCGGCCAGTTCCAGCAGGCCGATGGTCGACGCCACCGCGGAGTTCTTGAAGATGTTCAGGAACTCGGAGGTCAGCGGCGGCACGATGACGCGGAACGACATGGGCAACAGCACGTAGCGGTAAGTCTGGGCCAGCGTGAAACCCATCGCCAGGCCGGCGTTCTTCTGGCCGGGCGGCAGCGAGTAGATCCCCGAGCGCACCTGCTCGCAAACCCGGGCCGCGGTAAACGTGCCCAGGCAGAGCATGGCGGCAATGAACTGCTGCGCGAACGGGTTCATCTGCTTGATCGCCTCGCCACCGGGCAACAGCTCGGGCATGACGAAATACCAGATGAACAACTGCACCAGCAGCGGGATATTGCGGAAGATCTCGACGTAGGTCGCGGCCAGGCCGGACAGCCACTTGTTGGGCACCGTGCGCAGCACGCCGAGCACGGATCCGATGACGAGGGCGATGATCCACGACGAGAGGCCGAGTGCAAGGGTGACCTTCAGGCCGGAAATCATCCAGTCCAGGTAGGTCTCGTTCTGGGCCGCTTGTTCGAGGAATACACCCCAATGCCAGCTGTAGTTCATGATGTGTCCTCAAAAAGAAACGGAAGGACATGCCTTCCGTTTCACACAACCGGAATCCCAGTATCAGTCAAGCGCCTTGTCGTTCGGCGTCTTGAACAGCGCCTTCATGTCTTCCGACAGCGGGAAGTCCAGGTTCAGCCCCTTGGGCGGTACCGGCTGCTGGAACCACTTGGTGTACAGCGTGTTGATCGAGCCATCCTTCATCATGCCGCTGATCACGGTGTCCGACAGCTTCTTGAACGGTGCGTCATCCTTGCGGATCATGCAGCCATAGGACTCGCGCGATTGCGGCTTGCCCACCACAATCCAGTCGGCCGGGTTCTTGGCCTTGGCGCGTTCGCCGTACAGCAGCGCGTCGTCCATCATGAAGGCGACGGCGCGGCCCGACTCCAGCGTCAGGAACGACTGGCCGTGATCCTTGGTGCTGATGATGTTCATGCCCAGCTTCTGGTCATCGTTCATCTTGCGCAACAGGCGTTCCGAGGTGGTGCCGGCGGTGGTCACCACGTTCTTGCCCTTGAGGTCGGCCCAGTCCTTGATGCCCCCATCCTTCTTCACCATGATACGGGTGCCGATGATGAAGATGCTGGTGGTGAACGAAGCCTGCTTCTGGCGCTCGAGGTTATTGGTCGTGGAACCGCACTCGATGTCGATGGTGCCGTTCTGCAGCAGTGTGATACGGTTCTGCGAGGTGATCGGGATTTCCTTGACCTGCAGGTTCGGCAGCTTCAGCTGGTCCTTGATGGCTTCCACGATCTTGACATTGATATCGTAGGAATAGCCGACCTGGCGCACGCCGCCGAGGTTGTAATTGAACGGAATCGACGACTCACGAACGCCAAGCGTAATCACACCGGTGTCTTTGATCTTCTGCAGCGTGCCCGTCAGTTGCTCCGCAGCTTGCGCGGTTCCGCACAGCACGCCAGCAGCAATCATCAGGGAAGCCAACTTGGCAACATTCATAACATCTCCTTGACCATGAAGAGAAAGGCGGGACTCTAACAAAAAACCACCCGCCGACGAAATAGTATTGCGCACGCACGCACTCAAGACAACGGGTTTTTCCCCTAACAGAGCCAATCGGGGCATGGTTTGCGGGGCAAAACCGAGGCCTCCCTCCACTCCCGCAAAGCCCTTGTTCCTGYGCGCCAGGCGGCCAGTCCGGCAGCGCGGGATCCGCTTGCCCCACGTGCGAGGGGGAAGCGGGCACATACGACAACGCGGCTGCCGGGAAGCCCGGCAGCCGCGTTACCAATGCCAAATCGGTTGCTGCATCGCAGCATCGCTACTCAGCGATGCCGCGGCGGCAAGCCGCGCCTTGCATCAGGGATAGAGGCCGCGCATTTCGCGCGCCTGCAGAATCCGCGTGCAGGCCACGATGAAGGCGGCCGTGCGCAAGGTAACCTTGTTGTCCTGAGCGACCTGCCAGATCGCACGGAATGCCTCTTGCATGATTCGTACCAGGCGCTGGTTGATCTCTTCCTCGGTCCAGAAGAAGCTGGAGAAATCCTGCACCCATTCGAAATAGGAAACCGTAACGCCGCCGGCATTGGCGATAACGTCCGGCGCCACCAGGATATTGCGCTCGCGCAGGATGTCGTCGGCCTCGGGCGTGGTCGGGCCGTTCGCACCTTCGATGACCATGCGTGCCTTGATGTGGGGCGCGTTGCGGGCGGTGATCTGCCCTTCCAGCGCGGCCGGGATCAGGATTTCGCAATCCACCTGCCAGAATTGCTCGGCGGAAATGGTCTCGCCCTGGAAGCCTTCGATGGTGCCGCTATGCGAGGCGTATTCCATCATGGCGGGCACGTCCAGGCCGGCGGGGTTGTACAACGCGGTGCGATGGTCCTGCACCGCCACCACCTTGGCGCCGGCTTCGTGGAACAGCTTGGCGGCCACGGCACCCACATTGCCGAAACCCTGCACCGCCACGCGCGCACCCTTGATGTCCATGCCCAGGTTGCGGGCAGCCTCGGAACCCACCACGAACACGCCGCGGCCCGTGGCCTCGCGGCGGCCCAGCGAGCCACCCAGCGAAATCGGCTTGCCCGTGACCACGCCGGTGGAGGTGCTGCCGGAGTTCATCGAATAGGTATCCATCATCCATGCCATCACCTGTTCATTGGTGTTGACATCGGGTGCCGGAATGTCTTTGTTGGGTCCGATGATGAAGTTGATTTCGCTGGTGTAGCGGCGCGTCACACGCTCCAGCTCCGAACGCGACAGCGTGCGCGGATCGACGCGGATACCGCCCTTGGCACCGCCGTAAGGCACGTTGACCGCAGCATTCTTGACCGACATCCATGCCGACAGCGCCATCACTTCCGACAGCGTCACGTCCTGGTGGAAGCGCACGCCGCCCTTGCCCGGGCCGCGCGACATATTGTGCTGCACGCGATAGCCTTCGAAGTGGGCAATGGTGCCGTTGTCCATCTCGATGGGCACATCGACCACCAGGGCGCGCTTGGGACGCTTGAGGGTCTCGACCCAGCGGGCCAGCGAACCCAGATACGGCGTGACACGATCGACCTGCTGCAAGTAAATGCCCCAGGGGCCGAGGTCCTCGGCGTTCAAGTAGGAAGGCAGGGAATGGTTCTTGACGGCAGGATTGGACGGTGCTGCGGAAGACATCGTTTGGTTCCGGTGTGAAGGTGCCGCCAGCTTAGGGGAGGCGGTACTGCCGAAGCCAATGCCGTTTGATCATCCCATTATGCACGGATTGCATAACCTTGCCGGCGGGCCTGTGCGGCCCCCCACCATGGCAACCGCGCCGGATCAGGTGCCCGGCTGCGCGGGCAAGCTCTGCGCCGCGAGCGAGGACCAGACCCGGTCCACCAGCTGGCGCTTGCTGCGAACCTGCGCGCTGCGCCGCTCGCTGACGTGTTCACCCGGCTTCTCCCGGTAAAGGCGGATTTCCATGTCGATCGACATCGGCGCCCCGCGCGCCGCTTCGGCCCGCACCAGCCGGTGCTGGGCCAGCTCCTCGCGCACCGCGCTCTCCGGCAGGAAGGCCATGCCGTGCCCCGCCAGCGCCATCACCTTGAGCGCCTCGGCCATGTCCGTCTCGTAGCATTTGTCCAGCTTGAGCGCGTCCGTGGTTTCGGCCAGCAGCATGTCGACCATGCGGCCAAGGAAGGCATTGGGGGTATAGCTGAGGAAAGGCACCGGCTTCTTGTCCGTACCTGGCAGGCGGTACAGCGGCTTGCCGGCGGCGTCCGGCACGCTGTACGGCGACAACCGCTCGATGCCGAGCACCAGCATGTCGTAGTGTGCTGGGTCGAGCTGGATGGCCTGGCGGGCATGGTGGTAGACCATCACCAGGTCGCAGCCCCCGTCAACCAGCGCCAGGACCGCGTCGTGCACGTTGAGCGCGCGCAGGCGGCACGGCAGCGTACCGATCTCGCGCTCCACGGYCTTGAGCCATTCGGGGAAGAAGGTCAGCGAGAGCGTGTGCGGTACGGCGAATTCCAGCACCTGGGCATTGGCAGAGCGCTGCCCGCGCATCAGCGCCCGGGTCTCGCTGACCTGGGCCAGCATGGCCAGCGCCTGCTCGTAGAACACCTTGCCCGCCGGCGTCAGGCTGGTGGGATAGCTGGAGCGGTCGATCAGTTCCGTGCCCACCCAGGACTCGAGCGACTGGATCCGGCGCGAGAACGCAGGTTGCGTCACATGACGCTGCTCGGCCGAGCGCGAGAAGCTGTGCGTCTCGGCCAGGCTGACGAAGTCTTCAAGCCACTTGATTTCCATGAGGCGGCATTATCCCCCGGCTTCCCGCGGTTTCGCCACCGCCAGGAATAACATTCTATTTAGTTGAATTTTATTAGAATAATATTACACTTACATCCAGATTTGCACGACAAGACGCACGTCCTTGCTACGGGACCGACGCTATGATGGTCGCAAACCAATAAGGAGCCCGTCATGGCCACCCAGCAAGCCGTCGTTACCGATATTGCCAGCCACGCACGTAGCGTCGGCGTCCTTGGCACCCTCGACGCGGCCGACGGCCAGCCGGATCTCTTTGCCCCGCTGTCCGACGGCATGTCGTCCGCCTTCGCCGCCAGCGCGCGCATGGTGGCGCAAGGCATCGAAGCCAGCCTGCCGGACGCCGCCACGCTGCTGGCGCTGCTGCCGGAATCGCTGCGCGAAGGCGCGGGCGAGGGCTATGTGCGCCACCTTGTGCACGCCGATCCGCTGGCGCGCTTCTCCGCCATGCTGATCGTCTGGCGGCCAGGGCAGCACAGCCCGGTGCACGGACACCAGACCTGGTGCGCCTACCGGGTGCTGCGCGGCACGCTGCATGAGCGCCACTACCGCTGGGACGCGCAAGAGCGGCAGGCGCATCCGTGCGGCGAGATCACGCGCACGGTGGGCGATACCTTCAGCGTGCCGGCTGGGCTGCGTCATATCCATGCGCTCGGCAACGACAGCGACGCGGTGGCCGTGTCGCTGCATATCTATGGGGTGGACCAGGAACACATCTGCAGCGGTGTGAACCTGCTGGTGGACGCGGCCTGAGTCTTGCGGCTGGCGCAGAGCCAGGCACCGGGAGTACGCTGCGCGCCAACAGGATTTGCCATGGACCGTTATGACCGCCAGATACTCTCCGCCCTTCAGGAGGACGCGACCGTGCCTGTGGCGGAGCTTGGGGAACGAGTGGGCCTCACCTCCACGCCGTGCTGGCGGCGCGTGCAGAAGCTGGAAGAGAGCGGAGTAATACGCAAGCGCGTGGCGCTGCTGGATCCCGCGCTGCTGAATGTGGGCGTGACGGTATTCGTCTCGGTCCGCACCAGCCAGCACAGCGTCAAATGGCTCAAGACGTTTCACGACCTGGTCGCCTCGATCCCCGAGGTGACTGAGTTCTACCGCATGGCTGGGGATACCGATTACCTGCTGCGCGTGGTGGTACCGGATATTGCGGCGTATGACCGCGTGTACAAGAAGCTGATCCAGGGGGCCGAGCTGGCGGATGTTAGTTCTAGTTTTGCTATGGAGCAGATCAAGTACACGACTGCTTTGCCTTTGGATTATGCGTGATTGATTGGTCTTGTTTTTTCCGCGTTGGCGTTTGGGCCAAAGAGCCGTATGACGTCGCCCTGGGGGCTGTCAGTTTTTTTGTGTGCAGGGCAGGTAAAGGCTCGCCGTCAACGGGACGGGTGAGCCAGCATTATCTCAACGATGTGGGTGGGTGAAGCGGTCCTCATAGAGAACTGCAAACTGGTTCATGGCCGCCTTCCAGTCGTGCGTTGAACTGCCCCATTTCCCGGTGATGTTGCGCAGGGCCAGCCACAGCAGCTTGGTCGCCGCCTCGTCGCTAGGGAAGTGCCCTCGCGTCTTGATGATCTTGCGCAACTGCGCATTGATGCTCTCAATGGCATTTGTTGTGTAAATGATCTTTCGGATCGCCGGTGGGAACGTAAAGAACGGGATCACTTGATCCCAGGCGCGGCGCCAGGATGCCGCGATCGGTGTGTACCGCTTGCCCCATTCGCCTTTCTCGAAGGCCTCCAACTCCGCCAGCGCTGCTTCGACGGTGGGTGCCGTGTACACGGGCTTAAGCGCGGCAGCCACCGCCCGGCGCTCCTTCCAACTGGCGTACTCCAGGCTGTTGCGGATCAGGTGCACGACGCAGGTCTGCAGCGTGGTTTGGGGGAACACCGCATTCAGGGCCTGCTCCATGCCCTTGAGCCCGTCGGTGACCGCGATCAGGATGTCCTGGGTACCGCGAGTCTTCAGGTCATTGAACACCTTCATCCAGAACTTGGCGCCTTCGGTGGTCTCGATCCACAGGCCCAGGATGTCGCGCGTGCCGTCTGGCAGCACGCCCAAAGCCAGGTAGACGGCTTTGTTGCGCACCACGCCGTCCTCACGCATCTTGACACGCAGCGCGTCGAAGAACACCACCGGGTACATCACCTCCAGCGGGCGGGCCTGCCAGGCAGTGACTTCGTCCATCACCGCATCGGTCACCGAGCTGATGAACTCGGGCGAGACCTCGGTGCGGTACTGCTCGGCCAGGAACGCCTGGATCTCGCGCACGGTCATGCCCCGGGCATACATGGCGATGATCTTGTCATCGAACCCGGTGAAACGTCGCTCGTGCTTGGGAATCAGGATTGGATCGAAGCTGCCGTCGCGGTCGCGCGGGATGTCGACCCGCAGCGGGCCGTCCTCAGYCAGGACTGTCTTGGCGCTCTTGCCGTTGCGCTGGTTGGCCGTGCCGGCCGGGCGCTCGGCGCCAGGGGCATAGCCCAAATGATGGCCCAGTTCGGCGCCTAGGGCGCGCTCGATCAGGGCCTTCTTGAACGCCATCGAGGCGTCCTGAACCGCCTCAGCGGTCATGGGGCCCTTTACGAAATGGGCAATCAGCTCCTCGGGAATGGTCGGCAGCTCACGGTCGGCAGCCTGACTGGTCTTCGTTTTACGTGGCATGACATGCTCCTTAGCGACATGTTATGCCCTAAACACAAAATTCCTGACAGGCCC